>DATHMA010000210.1:0-27928 GCA_035487555.1 Bradyrhizobium sp.
GCCGAAGATTTCCAGGATCAGCCCGGTGCGGTCGACCACCTTGGTGTTCCAGGCCTTCTCGAGATTGCGTTGCTGGATCGGCGACAATGCGCAATCCATCACCACGAGCTCGATATTGTTGCCGCTGACGAGGCCGACGATCTCTTCGACCTTGCCCTTGCCGAGATAGGTGGCGGGACGGATCTGGGCGATGGGCGCGAGAATCGCATCCGCGACCTCGAGGTCGATGGCGCCTGCCAGACCCTTGGCCTCATCGAGCCGCGCCTCGAAATCGCGGACATGATCATCCGCTTGCGCCTCGCTCTCGCCGCGGCGCACCCGTACGTAGGGGCCGATGACAATCACCCGCCCCGAATCTTTAGCCCCTGCCGACCGCGGACGGTCAGCGCCCCCTTCCCAATTCCGGGGTTCCAATCAGTTCACTCTCAAGCCGGAGTATCCTCGCCGCCTTCGAACAACTGAATCGGAGCGCCGGGCATGATGGTCGAGATCGCATGCTTGTAGACAAGCTGCGAGTGACCGTCGCGCCGAAGCAGCAGACAGAAATTGTCGAACCAGGTCACAATTCCCTGCAACTTCACTCCATTGACCAGAAAGATCGTCAGTGGCGTTTTTGTTTTACGGACGTGATTAAGGAAGGTGTCTTGTAGATTTTGTGCGCGGTCTGCCGCCATTTTTGTTATCCCGCTATTGTTTTTTATTTGAACCGACGGCAGCCCTCTCGCTTTGCTTGGTTGGAGCCGTCCCTCGATTGCCGCGATCCCTTGAGTTCCCCCTCCTGGGACGTTGGCGGAACGATTAGAAGGCACGTGCGCTTTTTAGGCAAGCCGCTTCGCATGGCTGTCATACGGAAGTCGCGATATTCTTCATTAAAACGGCGAAAGATCGCCGGTTTTCCCAAGCAAATGCATGAACGGCTGCAAAAAAGGCGTTAGCCGACCCCAAGCGCCTTCAATTTTCGATGCAGCGCCGAGCGTTCCATGCCGACGAATTCCGCCGTGCGCGAGATGTTTCCGGAGAAACGGCTGATCTGCGCGATCAGATAATCGCGCTCGAACACCTCGCGCGCTTCGCGCAGCGGCAGTCCCATGATGTGCTCGCCATTATTGCTCGTCGGCATCGCCGGTACCATTGAACCGACGTCCTGCGGCAGCATGTCGGCGGTGATGATGACCTCCGGGCCTCCGCCGGCCAGGATCATCACACGCTCCACATTGTTGCGGAGCTGGCGCACATTGCCCGGCCAGACATGCGATTGCAGCACGGCCATCGCGTCCTGGCCGATCTGCCGCTTCGGCAAGCCGGTCGAGGCCGATATCTGGTCCATGAAGTAATCGATCAATTCGGGAATGTCCTCGCGCCGCTCCGACAATGGCGGCACGCGGATCGGCACCACCGAAAGGCGGTGATAAAGATCTTCGCGGAAACGGCCGGCGGCGATCTCTTCTTCCAGATTGCGCGCGGTCGACGAGACGATGCGCACATCGACCTGCACCTTGGTGGTGCCGCCGAGGCGCTGGAAGGTCTGATCGACCAGCACGCGCAGAATCTTGTTCTGGGTCTCGCGCGGCATGTCGCCGATCTCGTCGACGAACAACGTGCCGCCATGGGCCTCTTCCAGCGCACCGGTCTTGCGGGAATGCTCGCCATTGGACGTTTCGGTCCCGAACAGCTCCTCTTCCATGCGCTCCGGCGTGATCGCGGCCGCATTGATCACGACAAACGGCCCGTCGGCGCGGCTGGAGGCGGCGTGCAGCGTGCGCGCGGCCAGCTCCTTGCCGGCGCCGGAGGGGCCGACGATCAGGATACGGCTGTTGGCTTTCGCCGCGCGATCGATGGTCTGGCGGAGCTGGTTCATGCAGGGCGAACGGCCGGTCAGGATGCTCGCCGCCGGCGTCATCTGTTTCAGCTCCCTCACCTCGCGTTTCAGCCGCGAGGTTTCCAGCGCCCGTGTCGCCACCAGGATCAGGCGATCGGACTTGAAGGGCTTTTCAATGAAGTCATAGGCGCCGCGTTTGATCGCCGCGACCGCGGTTTCGATGTTGCCATGACCGGAGATCATCACGACCGGCAGGTCCGGATGGTCCTTTTTGATCTGCTCGAGCAGTTGCAGCCCGTCGAGCTTTGAGCCCTGCAGCCAGATGTCGAGAAACACCAGATGCGGGCGGCGATTGGCGATCTCGGCCAGCGCCGTGTCGCTGTCGCGCGCGGTGCGGCTTGAAAAGCCTTCATCATCGAGAATGCCCGCGACGAGATCCCGAATATCGGCCTCATCATCGACAATCAGAATGTCACTTGCCATGGGTCGCGCCCCGCTTGTCAGTGGCCTGTTGCGGCTTCGGTTCTTGTTTCATGATTAGTCGCTTCCGCCAGCCCGTTGGTTTCCCCGTCGGGCGGCTTTGTTTCGGTGGCCGTCTGCTCGGTCGGACCTGCCGGATTGGTCTCGGCGGCCAGCGCAGCCGCTGGCTCTTGCACGTCGATCTTGGATTTGCTGTGGCCGGAGATGGCAAAACGCAGCCGCATCCAGGCGCCACGCTGGCCGGGCCGGAAGTCGGACGCATCCTTCAGCTCGATCTTGCCGCCATGGTCTTCCAGCACGCGTCCGACAATGGCAAGGCCCAGGCCCGTGCCCTTTTCCCGTGTGGTTACATAGGGTTCAAGCAGCCGCTGGCGGGCCACCTTCGGCAAACCGATCCCATTGTCGATGACGTCAATCACGATGTCGTCGTTGTCGCGCGCGGCGATGACATCAATGCGACCCTTGCCGTTGTCCTTGGCTAGCTCCTCGGGCGGCACTTGCTCGATGGCTTCGGTGGCGTTTTTGATGATGTTGGTCAGCGCCTGGCTGATCAGGCGGCGGTCGAATTGCGCGTGCAGCGGGTCCTGCTTGATCTCGGCCTCGATATCGAGCTCGGGATGGGCAACTTTCATCAAGAACACGGCCTGCCGGACGGTGTCGGCCACGTCCTCGCCCTCGATCACGGGCTTGGGCATGCGCGCAAAGCGGGCGAACTCGTCGACCATCCGCCTGATGTCGTCGACCTGGCGCACGATGGTGTCGGTGCACTGCTCGAAGATCGACTTGTCCTTCTCTTCGGTGATGGTCTTGCCGAATCTGCGGCGGATACGCTCGGCGGAGAGCTGGATCGGCGTCAGCGGATTCTTGATCTCATGGGCGATACGGCGGGCGACGTCGCCCCAGGCCGAGGTTCGCTGTGCGGAAACGAGATCGGTGATGTCGTCGAGCACGATGATGTAGCTGTCGCGCGACTGGCTGGTCTGCTCGGCCGAAACGCGCACCGACAGATTGCACTCATTGCCGTCGCGCAAAATCGTTACCTGCCCCTGCACCAGCCGCTGCGTGCCCTCGCGCGCGGTCTTCATCATCTCGTCGAGCTCGGGCAGCACATCGGAGAGCGGATGGCCGAGCGTCTCCGACTCCGAGTGCCCGATCAGCTTTTCCGCCGATCGGTTGAGGACGGCGACGCTGCCGGAGGCATCGACGCCGATGATGCCGGCGGACGCCGAAGACAGCACCGCCTCGATGAAGCGGCGGCGGCTGTCGATCAATTCGCTGGCATTGACCAGCTCGTCACGCTGGGTGCGCAGCTCCTGCGTCATCTTGTTGAAGGTCTCGCCGAGCTGCGCCAGGTCGCCTTCGGACTTGTTGACGGGAACCTGCACATTGAGATTGCCGGTGGAGACGTCGCTTGCCGCGCCCATCAGCCGCCGGATCGGCGCCACCAGCCAGTTGGCGAAATTCAACCCAATCAGCACCGAGGCCATCAGGATGGTCAGCGCGATCACGGCAAACATCAGCGCAAACGCCACCTGGATGCCGAGCTTGCGGGATTCGATCTGGGCGTATTCGGCGACGCTGGTCTCGGTCTGCTTCAATTGCGCGACCACGCGCGGATCGAGCGGACGTGCGACATAGAGGAAGGTGTCGGAAAAGCCGCGTAACCGGATCACGGCCGCGACGTAATTGGCATCCGGCAGCACCGCGATTTCGGGCTCTGTCTCCTGGACGTCCTTGAGAAATTCCGGTGCGGGCGGCGCATAGGCCAGCTGAATGCCGGTGTCCGCCGTAACCAGGATGTTGGTATCCTTGTCGATGATCATCGCGCCCGGCACGTTGCGCGAGGCGGCATCCGAGGTCAGCAGATCGCGAAACGAACGGCGGTCCTGGTCATAGAGCGGCCGCGCACGGGCGATGTCGCTCGCCATGCCCAGAATGTCACCGCGGATCAGCTGCGCATGCTCCTGCATATAGGCCCGCGCAATCGTCAGCGAGTTCTGGATCACCTCCTTGGTGGGACCCGAGAACAGCCGGTCGAGACCGCGCTCGATGGTGACATTGGCGACGATGGAGACCATCACCGCCGGCAGCACGGCGATGACCGAGAACAGGCCGACGATCTGGACGTGCAGCCGCGCCGCCGCCCGGCCGCGCCGGCGCGCCTGCACCATCTGGAAGACTTCACGGACGATGATGGCGACCAGCAGCAGGATGGTCGCGGCGTTGATCAACAGGAAGGAGCGGACGACGTCCCGCGTCGGCTCAATCGGCGTCAGGCCGGTCAAAACCACGAAGGTGAGGAAGGCCGACAGCAGTGCGATGCCAACGGCAAACGGCGCCAGCAGCCGCCGCAGGGTCAGTCCCTTGCGTTCGGCAACCGGCGGATCAAAGGGCACGGCCGAGGTGTCTGCGCTCGTCATTCCGAAAAGATGTTGCTGAAAATCCACGCGCCCGCTGACCGCGGGACTGATGCATTCATATCACAATGTTGCCGAATTGCGACATTTCCGCGGCGCGCCGACGAGAGATCGCGCGGCGTGCACAGGTCAGATGACTGGTGTCATTCCGGAGCGGTCCGTCAGGACCGAACCCGGAATCACGGTGCTCGAGCCTAACCCCCGCTCCGATAAACCTGAATATCCAGGTCCCGGATCTTCTTCCGCAGCGTATTGCGGTTGAGCCCGAGCAGGTCGGCGGCACGGATCTGGTTGCCGCGGGTGGCGGCCAGCGCCGCGGTCAGCAGCGGAACCTCGATCTCCTTGAGGATGCGGTGATAGAGGCCGGGCGGCGGCACGCCGTTGGGGAAGCCGGAGAAGTGCGAGGACAGATAGGCCTCGACCGCCCCGCCGAGATTATCAATGCCGGCCTGCACGCTGCCGCCTGACGTCACGGCCGGCGGCGCCAGCTCGCCGTCGATAACCGACGATGTGATGACGTCCTGGGGATAGAGCGCGGCAAGCCGTCGGGCGAGGTTTTCCAGCTCGCGGACGTTGCCGGGCCAGCGGTGCTGCTTCAGCCGCTCCAGCGCCTGTGTGTCGAGCTTCTTCGGCGGCAACCCGTCCTTCTCCGCAAGCGAGAAGAAGTGCCGGACCAGGTCGGGCAAATCCTCGATGCGCTCGCGCAAGGGTGGCAGGCGCAGCGGCACCACGTTGAGGCGGAAGAACAGGTCTTCGCGGAACAGACCCTGCTGGATCAGGATACGCAGATCCTTGTTCGAGGCCGCGACAATGCGCACGTCGGTCTTGATCGGGGTGCGGCCGCCGACGGTGGTGTATTCGCCCTGCTGCAGCACGCGCAAAAGCCGGGTCTGCGCCTCCATCGGCATGTCGCCGATTTCGTCGAGGAACAGCGTGCCGCCCTCGGCCTGCTCGAAGCGGCCGGAGGCGCGGGTATTGGCGCCGGTGAACGCGCCGCGCTCATGGCCGAACAGTTCGGATTCGATGAGGTCGCGCGGAATCGCCGCCATGTTGACCGCGACGAACGGGCCGTTGCGGCGCTTGCCGTAATCGTGCAGTGCGCGCGCCACCAATTCCTTGCCGGTACCGGATTCGCCGGAGATCATCACGGTGAGATCGGTCTGCATCAGCCGCGCCAGCACGCGGTAGATTTCCTGCATCGCCGGAGAACGGCCGACCAGCGGGATCGAGTCGAACTCGGTCTCTTCCGCCGGCGCCGCCGCCCGCTCCTTCGGCTCGGCAAGCGCGCGGCCGACGATCGCGATCAATTCCTTCAGGTCGAACGGCTTGGGCAGATATTCGTAAGCCCCCCGCTCGGAAGCGCGGATCGCGGTCATGAACGTGTTCTGCGCGCTCATGACGATCACGGGCAAATTCGGCCGCATCTTCTTGATCCGCGGCAACAGGTCGAACGCGTTTTCGTCCGGCATCACCACGTCGGTGATGACGAGATCGCCTTCGCCCTGGCTTACCCAGCGCCACAAGGTTGCCGCGTTGCCGGTCAGTCGCACCTCATAGCCGGCGCGGGACAAGGCCTGATTCAAGACGGTTCGGATGGCGGTATCGTCGTCTGCGACGAGAATGCTACCTGCAGGCATTGTTGGTCCTCATCTTGTGCCCTGTGAGGCATGCAACGGCGTACCCGAAACGTCATCGCGATTGGTGTGGTCTGGATGTTGTTTGGTGCTGCTGAACATCGGCATCAGCACGCGGAACGTCGTCTTGCGCGGCTGCGACTCGCATTCGATGATGCCGCCATGGTCGCCGACGATCTTGGCAACCAGCGCAAGGCCGAGCCCGCTGCCGGTCGCTTTGGTAGTGACAAAGGGATCAAACAGATTCGGCAACAGGTCCTCCGGCACGCCGGAGCCGTTGTCCTTCACGCAAAACTCCAGCGGCAGCGACACCCGCGACTTCTTGCCGGGCACCGAGAGGCGCACGCCGGGCCGGAACGCTGTGGTGAGCTGGATTTCCGCATCCGAGCCGAGATCGACCACCGCTTCCGCCGCGTTCTTCACCAGGTTCAGGAACACCTGGATGAGCTGGTCCTGGTTGGCATGCACCGGCGGCAGCGAGGGATCGTAATCCTCGACAAAGCGGATGTTGCGGGCAAAGCCCGATTGCGCCAGCCGCTTCACATGGTCGAGCACGGAATGAATGTTGACGGGCCCGCGCGCGACGGGCCGGTCATCGCCGAACACTTCCATGCGGTCGACCAGTGTGACGATGCGGTCGGCCTCGTCGCAGATCAGCCGCGTCAGCATGCGGTCCTCGGCCGAGGCCTGCTGCTCCAGGAGCTGCGCGGCGCCGCGAATACCGGAGAGCGGGTTCTTGATTTCGTGGGCGAGCATCGCGGCGAGCGCGATCACGCTGCGGGCGGCGCTGCGATGGGTCAGCTGCCGGTCCATCTTGTCGGCGATGGTGCGCTCCTGGAGCATCACCACGATATGGCCGGGCCGCTCGGTGAGCGGAGCGACATGCAGATCGACCTGACGATCGCCGCCCATGCGAGGCGTGCCGAGATCGACCTTGTATTCGTTGACCGGCGAGTGGCTGGCGCGCACCTGATCGATCAGGGCGAGCAGCGGACTGCCGAACGGCACCAGCTCTTTCAGAGACTGGCGTTTCAGAAATTGCGTCGAAATCTCGAAGAAGGATTCGGCCGCCATGTTGGCGTCGACGATCTTGCCGTCAGGCCCGATCAGGATCACCGGATTGGGCAACGCGTTGAGGATCGCGTCACTGTCGGAGGGCAACACCTTGCGATGTCCTGCGGCCGAGCTCATGCAGCGGCACTCCATGTGAAATCGTCAAACGCCTCGCCGAGTGCGGCATGCACGGCGGCAGGCTCTTCCGAGGTCAATATTTTCTGTCGCCAGGCCTTCAGCTTCTCGGCCGGCACGCGGCCGCAGGCCGCGGCAATATCGAGCGCCCAGCCGAGATGCTTGCGCGCATGGCGCAGCCCGACGCGGACGCCGTAATGGGCGCAGATCTCTTCATAGAGCGCGCGGATGTAGGAGAGCTGCTCCGGTAGCGAGGGCGCAGCTTCCGCTAGCCCGCCATCAAGCCGCCGCCCGATCTGGCCGGGCAACCAGGGCGCGCCTTGCGAGCCACGCCCGATCATCACGGCATCGGCGCCGGATTCTTCGAGCGCCTCGAGCGCGGTTTCGTAAGACGTGATGTCGCCATTGACGACGAGCGGTAGCCGGGTTGCGTCCCTCACCGCGCGCACCGCGCTCCAATCGGCCTCGCCCTTGTAGAACTGGCAGCGCGTGCGGCCATGCACGGTGATCATCTGGACGCCGGCCGCTTCCGCGCGTCGCGCCAGCTCCGGCGCATTGCGGGTGCGGTCATCCCAGCCGAGCCGCATTTTCAGCGTCACCGGCACCTTGACCGCCGATATCGTCGCCTCGATCAGACTCACGGCGTGGTCAAGGTCACGCATCAAGGCAGAACCCGATTGCCCGCCGGTCACATGCCGCGCCGGGCAGCCCATATTGATGTCGATAATGTCGGCGCCGGCGGCTTCCGCAATCCGGGCGCCCTCCGCCATCCAGCGGGTTTCGCAGCCGGCCAATTGCACCACATGCGGGCCGATCCCGGCCGCCTCGCAGCGCAACCTGGAAATCGGCCGCCCCTGCGCCAAGTCGTCGCTTGCGGTCATTTCGGAGACTACGAGGCCCGCCCCGAGTCTGGCGACAAGCCGTCGGAACGGCGCATCGGTCACGCCCGACATGGGTGCGAGCAGGACCCTGTTGGCGAGCGCAATATCACCTATTTTCAACGGCTTAGGGCGTAATTCTTCCGAGCCGGGCACGAATCTTCGTCTCTCTGACAGGCGCCACATTGCGGCTGCGGCTGTCTATTTTGAGCACATTTCTTGTGCAGTCAAGTTTCATGCCTACACTTTAGACAATTCTTCTAATCTTGCAAGTGCACTGCAACAAAAACTGCCTTTCCCCACAGGGGTGGTAAACGGCGTGATGAATCGCACTCTTGTTTGGGCGCGTCACATGATAAGGCCTGCGCGCCGCACGAACCCGTCCCTCCCCTGTATTTGAGTCCCATGTCGAAATCTGAACGCACCGCCGCCATTCTCGTTGCCGCCGGCAGAGGGCTTCGCGCTGGCGCCGGCGGGCCGAAACAGTACCGGATAATCGGCGGCCAGACGGTGATATTCCGCGCCATGGCGGCCTTCTGCCGCCATCCCGACGTCTCCGCCGTGCAGCCGGTGCTTCATCCCGACGATGCCGCTGTCTTCAATGCCGCCTGCGACGGGCTGCGCCACGAGCCTCCGGCCGCGGGCGGCGCCACGCGCCAGGCCTCGGTGCATGCGGGCCTCGAAGCGCTGGCGAACCAGAAGCCGGACATCGTTCTGATCCATGACGCCGCGCGTCCCTTCGTCTCGGCCGACGTGATCTCGCGCGCCATCGACGCGGCACACCGCACGGGCGCGGCGATCCCGACCGTTGCCGTGAACGACACCGTCAAGCTGGTCGATGCCGACGGCAGCGTCGAGGCGACGCCGGAGCGGGCGCGGTTGCGAATCGCGCAGACGCCACAGGCGTTCAAATACGACCTCATCCTTGAGGCACATCGCCGCGCCGCGCGCGAGGGACGCAGCGATTTCACAGATGATGCAGCGCTCGCCGAATGGATGGGATTGACGGTAGCGACCTTTGAGGGCGATGTTGCCAACATGAAACTCACCACGCCTGAAGATTTTGTCCGCGAGGAATCGCGCCTCGCTGCCCAGCTCGGCGACATCCGAACCGGCACCGGTTATGATGTGCACGCCTTTGGCAGCGGCGATCATGTGATGATCTGCGGCATCCGCGTGCCCCATACCAAGGGCTTCCTCGCCCATTCCGACGGCGATGTCGGCCTGCATGCGCTGGTCGATGCCATCCTCGGCGCGCTGGCCGATGGCGACATCGGCTCGCACTTCCCACCGAGCGACATGAAGTGGAAGGGCGCCTCCTCCGACCAGTTCCTGAAATATGCGGTGGAGCGCGTCACGCAGCGCGGCGGCCGCGTCGCCAATCTCGAAGTGACGTTGATCTGCGAACGGCCGAAGATCGGTCCCCTGCGCGACACCATGCGCGCCCGCATCGCCGAGATCACCGGCGTCAACATTTCGCGCGTGGCGGTGAAGGCGACCACCAGCGAACGGCTCGGCTTTACCGGCCGCGAGGAAGGCATCGCCGCGACCGCCAGCGCCACCATCCGGCTGCCGTGGTCCAGTGAAGGTTGGAGCGAATAGCATGTCGACCGGCAGCGACGCACGCGCCCTCGCCCGTTCGCTGCTCGACCTCTGCCGTAGCCGCCGCTTGACCATCGCGACGGCCGAGTCCTGCACCGGCGGCCTCGTCGCCGGCGCGCTCACCGACATCCCCGGCTCGTCCGACGTCATCGACCGCGGCTTTGTCACCTATTCCAACGACGCCAAGCGCGCGATGCTCGGTGTCGAAGCCTCCACGCTCGCGACCTTCGGTGCCGTCAGCAAGGAAACCGCAACTCAAATGGCTGTGGGCGCGCTGGAGCGCGCCGACGTCGATCTTGCGGTATCGATCACCGGCATTGCCGGCCCCGGCGGCGCCACGCCCGGCAAGCCCGTGGGCCTCGTCCATTTCGCCGTCGCCGCCCGCGACGGCCGCATCCTCCATCGCGAGCACCGCTTCGGCGCCATCGGCCGCAGCGTGGTCCGCGCCCGCTCGGTGGTGGAGGCGCTCCGCATGCTGATGGAGCTTGCCCGAGGGCCGCAGCAGGTGAAACCGAAGCGCGCGGCCGTCAGCCGCATGCGCCCGCGCGTGACGCGCACGCCGCGGCGGCATGCGCTGAAACGAAGGCCACGGCCGCGGGCGTAATGGCGCCTACGTTGCGCCTGCCAGATCACCAGACGTAGCGCACCACGCCCTTGCCCGCGTAGCTCGCAGTGACCTGGGAGAACTCACCCTCGAAGGTCGCCGCCGCTGCCCAGCCGTTGCGCCATTTCATTTCTGCGGACAGCGTGGTGAGCGCGGATTCGCTCGCCTGCGCCGCGCCGCCCACGACAAAGGACGCGCCGGGCAGTGCCTGGAACGTCGAGGCGATTGAGCGGTTGGGATCGAAATCATGCGCCCAGGCAAAGCGGCTGCGGAACGTGAGCATACCGGTTGCGAGCGCAAAGGATTTGTCGGTGCGGAAGCCAAGCTCGGTGCGCGCGTCGGTCACGCTCTGAGCGCCATAGGCCAGCGCAAAGGCGCCGCTGCCGAACGCCACGGACTCCGCATAGCCTGGCAAGAAAAATGTGGTGAACTGCCCGGCGGTGTAAGGCGTGATGCCTATCCATTTGGTGGCGACGCGATAGCCGCCCTCGACGCGACCCGACAGCGCGTTGGCGTCGAACTCCGCATGCAGCTTGTCTGACACCGCCATGCGATCGGTGGTGACGTCCTGCCAGCCGTAGGCCAGCGCGCCGGAGACGTAGGCGTTCCCAGCGGTGTGCCTGACATAGGCGCCGGCCTGGAACAGGTCGGACCGGCCGCTGCCGGCATTGGCGACCGAGAAACTGGTGCCGCCGCCGGAGAGCCCGAAGCCCGCAATCGTGTGCGGTGACAACAGATAATCGGCGCCCGCCGCCATACCGAAGATGCGGCTGGTGTCGCTGTTCGATCCCGTCGCCGCATTGCCATCGGTGGTCTGCGAGCCGCCGAAGGCCGCCGCCCAGACGCTCCAGTGCGGATCATAGACGCCGCGCAGCGGCGCCTTGGTGAACACCGCATTGTAAGCGGCGCGCTCGCGCTCCGACCAGCTCTTCTTGGTGTCGGCATAGGCGCTGGCGCTGGTGTTCTCGGTGGCATACGCCGTCGGCGAGGAATTTGGTGCGCTTTCGCGTCCGTCGATGAAGGGATCGAGCAGCGTCGTGATGAACTGGGTCATCGCCTGGAATGTCGTCTGCTGCGATCCCGTCGCGGTCTCGCCGGCGATCTGCGACAGCGCCGCCTGCGTCAGCGTCGCATAGGTGACCGGAATGCGGCCACTGGAGTTGAAGAAATTGCTGAGCGCATTGGCGACGTTCCGCTGGTTGGAAGTGAGAGTGCCGAGCGCGTTGTAGTTTAGCGAGAAATTGAGGAAGACATTATTCGGGTCGTAGGTGAGGCTTCCAGCCAGCGTCGTCGGCAGGTTGTTGACCCCGGCAAAGGTGCCGGTGACGCCGCCCGTCGCATTGAGGATCGTATATTGCTTCGAGATGGTGCTTCCGGTCAGCGCCACAAACACATCGCCCGCAAGCGTCGCAGTACCGGTGACGTTGACGCGATCTGATCCGCTATCGGCGATCTGCACCAGATAGACGCCGGCGGTGGAGAAGACGAGATTGCCCTGCGCTGTCAGCGCGCCGCCGGGATTGGCCGGCGCCAGCACGCCGCCGTCGTTGATGGTGACGGAGCCGACCGTGCCGCTGCCCGACAGCATCGCGCCGCTGTCGACGAACACGCTTGAGGTGATCGAGCCGGTCACGCTGAGCGTGCCGGCCATGACCGTGGTCGGCCCAGTGTAGGTGTTGACGCCGCTCAGCACCGTCGTGCCCGAACCGGCCTGCACGACCTGGCCGGGACCCGAGATGACGCCGCCAAAGGTGAAGACATCGGAGCGATTGAAGACCAGGAACTTGTCGGTCAGGGCATCGCAACCCGAAACGGTGGCATCGGAGCAGAAGGTGATGTTGCCGATTACGCTGCCGCTTGTGCCGCCCGCGCCGAGGACGAGTGTGCCGCCATAGATGGAGGTGCCGCCGGTATAGGTCGCGTCGCCCGCGATCGTCAGCGTGCCGGTGCCGTATTTGATCAGGGAACGCGAGCTGTAAATGCCATTGGTGAGGTAGGACGCATCCGGCATCGAGTCGTTATCGGCGAGACCGAATTGCAGCACGGTCGCCTGCGCGAAATAGCTGGTGACGTCGTAGAGCACGTAAGCGCCGGCGCCGATCGACGAGACCGCGAGCACGTCGACGGTCGGGTTATAGGCCATCTGATAGACCAGCGCGTTCGGCAACCCCTGCCCGAACGCGCGCCAGTTCGACAGTACCCCGTTGATGTCGCTGTCGGCGACGGTGATCGGGCTCTGGGTCGGCGAAATGATGCAGCCGTCGGGCGCCGACGTGCAGGAGAGCGGCCGGTTCGCGCCCCCCACCAGCAACGCATCGACACCGTTATTTGAGATGAACTCCACTGACGTCGGGCGATAGAAACCTGGCGGCAAGACACTCGGCTGAACGGGTGAGACTTTGGTGAAAGTCCCGGCGGTATCGGCGTTGTTGCTGAAATAGAGGTTGGAGCCATCGGCCACGAACAGCCGCGAGTCGCTGCGATTGTCGAACACGATGCTGGTCGGCGTATCGCCGGTATAGCCGGTCAGTTGTGTCAGAGACGTGCTGATGTTGGCCGTGGGGCTGAACCAGACCGATCCCTTGCTGTTGGTGCTGGGATCGATGGTCGCGCCGACCGCAATGGCCTGCGTATCGTTGGCCGTGCCGTAGGTGATCACGTGGGGAACGCCGGTCGCTCCCACCATTCCGATGTCGGTCAGGATTAGATCGACCGACGTCGCGCTCTTGTCGAGCGGATCCTGGGTCGTGAAAACGTCGGTCCCGCCGGTGATGGCAATCAGGCTGGGATCCACGCGGTTGAGAATGAACTTGGCCAGGAAGGAACTATCGCCCGTCGCACCCACGACGTTTTTGCAAATCGCATTGGTAAAGCCTCCGTAGGAGCAGTACACCGGAACGCCACCGGGAGCGTTCACAGGATCATAATTCGGCGACTTCACCGTTCCCTGCGCGTCGATGATCAGGCGGCTGAGGCTCTCAAGATTTTCCGACGCTGAGTAGATCGCGCTCAGTCCCGTGAGCGAACGGTCGTTGATGGCAATGTTGGTCCCGTCGCCGCCATTGATCGTGATGAACAGCGAGCTGCCTGGCGCCGACTGCAGCGACACGCCATTATCCTGCGCGGCAATGGCGACGCGCTTGCTGTTGGCGTCATAGGCAACCTGATAACCCTCGAACACGCTGAGATTACCGTTCAGTCCCTCCCATGTGCCATTACCTTGCGGGTTGGTGCGCAGGTAAATGCCGCCGTCGGTCGACAGGATCAGGTCACCGGCGGAATCGAACGTGATCGAGCGCGAGTCGGCATGAACGGTGTTGGCGGGCGTGCCTTCGAAGGTCAGGCTGGTGGGCGTCGTAATATTGGTCGAGGGGTTATAACTGAGGCGGAACGCCTCCACCGAGCAGGGGCAGGTCTGATAAGCGTCGCCCGTGAGATAAACGATATTCTGGTTGGTCGGATCGATCGCGATATGCAGGTTGACCGGGGTCTGTCCGCCGGCAACGACGTTGGGGGCGCCGTTCAGCTGATTCCAATTCCACGTCGAGCCGTTGCTCGAGCCCAGGAACACCCCCGCGAGCGTATTGTTCTGCAAGTTGCTGACTGCGATCGCGACCGAACCATTGGGACCCGCCGCGAGCGTGATCACCGTCTGATTAGCTGAACTGATAATGCCGTTACTGTTCGACGCGGTGAAGATCGGTGACCAGGTCGTTCCCATGTTGTTGGTAACGTAAACGGAGGTCGCCCCCTTCTGCGCACCATCCTTGACCGCGGCGTAGAAGGTCGATGGATTGCTGGGATCAGCAACGAGCGAAGTCACCGCGCCGGCGGGCAAACCGCTGCCGGCAGCGCCCGATATATCCTTGAAGGTCGTCCCGCCATTGGTGCTGAGAAACAGGCCATAGCCCGCCGTCGCTGCGACGGCATCCTGCACTTCGAATGTCGCGACCAGGATGGTGCTGCCCCGCGCCATCGCGCTTACCACCGTCTCGCCCGCAAACGCGCTGTTCTTTCCGAGCGCGCTCCAGGTCTGGCCTCCGTTGGTCGTGTAGAGCAGTCCGGTCAGCGGCCCGCCGCTGCGGCCATTAGCAAGGTTGAACTGGCTGTATTCGCCGTTGTCGGTCATCCCGACGCCGGCAATGATAGTCTTTCCGGTCGGATCGGTCGGATCGAGGCTGAGGCTGGAGATCGATTGCGAGACCTGGTTGCTGGTGAGCGGGGTCCAGGTCGCGCCGTTGTTGGTTGTCATCCATATGCCGCCATTCGGCGAAGCGGCGAACATCGTGCCCGCGCCAAGCGCCGGATCAAGCAGCACCGACTGCACGGCGCCGGCGTCGGTGCCATTGGGCGATTGGTCAGCACCCCCGATCCAGTTGTAATTCCCCTTCTCGGGACCCGGCCCTTGCGGGATGAAGGTCTGGTTGATCTGGACCTGGGCTTGAGCAAACAGGGCCGACGGTGCCGCCAGTGCTCCCGCAAGCAGGACCACGCAACACCACAACCAACACCGGAGACGCCCACACGACGCCTCACCCAGGCGATACGCCACCAGCCCCATTGCACGCCCCCGACCCCAAACGCAGTCAGTCCCAGCAGCACCCAGTCAAGCGCCTCAGCAACGCTAGTTCCCGGTCTTGCCCCTCGCAACAAGACCTGCGACGCGACCACGAGGTTTGGCGGCAGCTGTGCCTTGTCAGGCACAGAGAGCGACCTGCCCCGCACGTGCTCGTCGAACTCGGCGACAGCAATTGATGCCGCACTCGTCCGTCGAGCCAAAAGAAAATTAGCGGAACGATCAGAAGACTGCTTGGACTAATGGGCGGCCTGTTTGGACCGACGGGCGCTGCCGCTGTCAGCTATGTGTAAGCTAATCGGTTGGCGTAGCTTGGAAAATGCGAAACGCCCGTCCTGCATTCGGACGATGTCCGGCCAAGTCAAACGCGAAAGAAGTGCCCTGCCCCGCTTCTCCTCTCGCAACGGGCCGAGCCTGACGACAACCTGTAAATGCCGTATGCTTCCGTCCAAGCCGCCCACGATCAGATGCGGCAAAACAGGGAGCAACGCGCATGTACACGCCAGGGCTACGCCTTTCCGCCATCGCCATCGTTTCAACCCTTGGGTCTGCGCTGGCCTCGCCCGCGGGCGCACAACTGCTCGAACACAAGGACCTGACGGCGGCGATCGCGATCACGATCGCGCAGACGGCGATCGAGACCTGCAAGGCCAACGGCTATGCGGTGTCGGCGACCATCGTCGGCCGCAACGGCGAGATCATCGTTCAGATTCGCGGCGACAACACCGGGCCGCACACCGTCGAGAACAGTTTCCGCAAGGCCTACACCGCGCGCACCTTCCGCGCGCCCTCCGGCACGTTTGTCGAGCGCGTCAAGGCCGATCCGACCAGTGGGCTCGTGCATCTCAACAACGTCATCGCCAACCAGGGCGCGCTGCCGATCAAGGTGGGCGATGAGGTGATCGGTGCCGCCGGCGCTTCCGGCGCACCCGGCGGCGAAAAGGACGAGGCATGCGTTAAGGCCGGCATCGACAAGGTGGCAGATCAACTGCACTGAGGTGCACAGGCCGAGCGAAGCGAAGCAATCCAATCGGTCTACGCGGAAGCATTGTGGATTGCTTCGTCGCTTAGCTCCTCGCAATGACGAATTACTACGGCCCCACCACCCTCTTGCCGTAGACCATATCCGCGCGCTTCTCGAACGCTGCGGAAAACCGCCCGAAGGCCGCATCAAACATCGCGCCCATCAAGGTCGCGAGCATCTTGCTCTTGAACTCATAGCCGATGAAGAACCCGACTTCGCAAACCTCTTCGCCTTTGGCTTCGAAGGTCCAGCGGTTCTCGAGATTGGAGAATGGGCCCTTCAAATAGCGCACCAGGATCTTGAGGTGCTCGCGGTCGAGCGTCACTTCGCTGGTAAAGGTCTCCTTCACCAGCTTGAACGACACCGTCATGTCGGCGATGACGGTCTCGGTGCCGTCGGGGTTGTTCTTGCGCTGACGGATTTTGAGGGCCTGGCACAGCGGCACGAATTCGGGGTAGCGCTCGACGTCGGCGACAAGATCGAACATCTGATTCGCCCGGTGCTGCACCCGGCGCCTGTTGGAAAAACGAGGCATATGAACCCTAGCGGGCGGCCGCCGCGCGCGCCGCTTTCAGTTTTGCGAAATCCTCGCCGGCGTGATGCGACGAGCGGGTCAGCGGGCTCGCCGACACCATCAGGAAGCCCTTGGTATAGGCGACCTTTTCGAGGCCCGCGAACTCGTCCGGCGGAATGTAGCGCATGACCGCGTGATGCTTCCGGGTCGGCTGCAGATATTGGCCGACGGTGAGGAAATCGACATCGGCCGAACGCAGATCGTCCATCACCTGCAGCACCTCGTGGCGCTCTTCGCCGAGGCCCACCATGATGCCGGACTTGGTGAAGATGGTCGGGTCCATCTCCTTCACCCGCTGCAACAGCCGGATCGAATGGAAATAGCGCGCGCCCGGCCGCACGCTGAGATAACGCGACGGCACGGTTTCGAGATTGTGGTTGAACACGTCGGGCTTGGCTGCCACCACGACTTCGAGTGCGCCGTCCTTGCGCAGGAAATCGGGCGTGAGGATTTCGATGGTCGTGGTCGGGCAGCGCTCGCGGATCGCGCGGATCGTTTGGGCAAAATGCTCGGCGCCGCCGTCACTGAGGTCGTCGCGGTCGACGGAGGTGACGACGATATGGGCGAGGCCGAGTTTGAAGGTCGCCTCCGCGACGTATTCCGGCTCGTTGGCGTCGAGGCTGCCTGGCATGCCGGTCTTGACGTTGCAGAAGGCGCAAGCCCGCGTGCAGGTGTCGCCCATGATCATGAAGGTCGCGTGCTTCTTGTCCCAGCACTCGCCGATGTTCGGACACCCCGCCTCCTCGCATACCGTGACGAGGCCGTTCTCTTTCACGATATTGCGGGTGTCGGCATAGCCGCGCGTGTTCGGTGCGCGGACGCGGATCCAGTCCGGCTTCGGCGGCGACACCGCATCCGGCCGGTTCACCTTTTCGGGGTGGCGGGGGCGCAAGGGATTTGAGAGGGTGTCGATCAGGGTGACCATGGTGGCAAAAATCTCTGCGAAGCCCGTTAGCTATGCCGTCCGCGACAGGCGCGCAACCCGGCTATCTGGACGCTAGCAGATTGGTGCGGATATTGGCACCATTGGCGACAGTTCCTCCCCGATTCCATCAGTTTTAAAATGCCTCCAAGCACCAAAAGGGCCGATCGCGCCCCTGCCCTGGGCAAGCCGCTCAAACGCAGCTTTTTCGCGCGCAGCGTGCATGAGGTCGCGCCCGACCTCATCGGCGCAACGCTTCTGTTCAACGGCGTCGGCGGCGTGATCGTCGAGCTCGAGGCCTATCACCATACCGAGCCGGCGGCGCATTCCTACAATGGCCCGACGCCGCGCAACCAGGTGATGTTCGGCCCGCCGGGGTACGTCTACGTCTATCGCTCCTACGGCATCCATTGGTGCGTGAATTTCGTCTGCGAGAAGGAAGGCTCGGCAGCCGCCGTGCTGATCCGCGCGCTGGAGCCGACGCATGGATTGGCGGCGATGCGGCGGCGGCGCGGACTGGACGATGAGCGCGCGCTGTGCTCGGGCCCCGGCAAATTGACCGAAGCGCTCGGTATCACCCGCGAGCATAACGGCCTCGCGCTCGATTCTCCGCCGTTTGCGCTTTATGCGCGGAAGGAAAAGGTGGAGGTGGTCTCAGGCATTCGGATCGGCCTCACCAAGGCCGTGGATCTGCCCTGGCGTTACGGGCTGAAGAGCTCAAAGTTTGTAAGCAAGCCGTTTCCGGATTGATACCGCTCGGCGGCAGGGATGTCGGAGACCGTGATCGAGACATGATCAAGCATTGACTTCCTGCAGCCGCTTCAGCGCCTCGATGATCTTCTCGCGGCGCGCGACGGCCGCCTCGCGCTTTTCCTTCTCTTCCTCGACGATCTCTTCGGGCGCGTTGGCCACGAACTTCTCGTTGCCGAGTTTCGCATCGACACGCTTGATATCGGCGTCGGCTTTGGCAATTTCCTTGTCGAGCCGGGTCTTCTCCGCCGCGAGATCGATGACGCCCTTGAGCGGGAGCGCGGCCACCTCGCCGCGGACGAGGAGCTGCACGGCGCCTTCCGGCGCGCGGTCGGCGAAGGAGATGTCGGACAGGCGCGCCATCCGCTTGATGACATCGTTCCAGCGCGGCAGGCGTGCCTTTGTCTCGGTGGACGCGCCTGCCAGCACCAGCGCGGTCAGCGTGGCGGGGGCGATGTTCATCTCGGCACGGACCGAGCGGATTGCGGTGACGAGGTCGACCACCCAGCCGATCTCGGCCTCGGCCACCTCGTCGGTGAAGTCGGGTGGCGCCACGTCGAGGAGAACCGGCGGCAACATCGGCTCGTTGGGATTCGCCGCGGACATCAGAGCGATCTCCTCGGCCGTCACCGCACTCGGCTTGCGCGACCAGGGCGACAGCGCAAGCAAGGTTTCGCGGCGGGCCGTGACCTCCCACAGCTCTTCGGTGATGAAGGGCATGAACGGATGCAGGAGCTTCAGGATCTCGTCGCGCGCCCAGGCGACCATGGCGCGGGTCTCGTCCTTCGCCGCGCCCTCCTCGCCCGTCAGCATGGGCTTGGCAAGCTCGAGATACCAGTCGCAATAGACGTTCCAGACGAAACGATAGATCGCGTTCGACGCGTCGTTGAAGCGATAGGCTTCCAGCGCCTCGGACACCTCGCGTGTCGCCCGCACCGTCTCGTGCGCGATCCAGCGGTTGAGCGTATCCTTGGCGTTGGTCGCGTCAAAACCCTCCGGTGCCACGCAATCGTTCATCTCGGCGAAGCGGCAGGCGTTCCAGAGCTTGGTCGCGAAGTTGCGGTTGGTTTCGACCATCTGCGGCGAAAGCTTGATATCGTGTCCCTGCGCCGCGCCGCGCGCCAGCGCGAAGCGCAACGCGTCGGCGCCGAACTCGTCGATGACGCCGAGGGGGTCGATGACGTTGCCCTTCGACTTCGACATCTTCGCGCCCTTCTCGTCGCGGACGAGCCGGTGGATGTAGACGGTCGAGAACGGCGCCTCCTTCATGAAATGAAGGCCCATCATCATCATCCGCGCCACCCAGAAGAAGATGATGTCGAAGCCAGTGACCAGCGCATCGGTCGGATAATAGCGCTTCACCTCCGGCGTATCGTCGGGCCAGCCCAGCGTCGAGAACGGCCACAGCGCCGAGGAGAACCAGGTGTCGAGCACGTCCTCGTCGCGCTTGATGAAGCCGGCGCGCTTGTTGCGGTCGAGGGCCATCTCGCGGCCCTGCTCGACGGTGATGACTTCCTGCTCGACATAGTAGCCGAGCGCATGGCTAACGGCCTCTTCCTCGGTCTCCGCGACGAACACCTTGCCGTCGGGCCCGTACCAGGCCGGGATCTGATGGCCCCACCAGAGCTGGCGCGAGATGCACCAGGGCTGGATGTTCTCCATCCACTCGAAATAGGTCTTCGACCAGTTCTCCGGCACAAACTGCGTGCGGCCCGAGCGCACCGCCGCGATCGCCGGCTGCGCCAGCGTGTGGGCGTCGACATACCATTGATCGGTGAGGTACGGCTCGATCACGACGCCCGAACGGTCGCCATGCGGGACCATGTGCGTGTTCGGCTCGATCTTCTCCAGGAAGCCGAAATTCTCCAACCGTGCGACGATCTCCTTCCGCGCGGCGAAGCGATCGACATTGTTGAGTTCGGCGGCGAACTCGTCTGCGCCCTCGGGTAGTCCGCGCAGATAATCCTCATTACCGACCAGCGCCATGGCGCCTTCCTGGTCGAACACATTGATCTGCAGCAGGTTGTGGCGCTTGCCGACTTCGAAGTCGTTGAAGTCGTGCGCGGGCGTCACCTTCACCGCGCCCGAGCCCTTCTCGGGATCGGAATAATCGTCGCCAACGATCGGAATGCGGCGTCCGACCAGCGGCAGGATCACATGCTTGCCGATGAGATGCTTGTAGCGCTCATCCTCCGGATTCACGGCGACGCCGGTATCGCCCAGCATGGTCTCGGGACGCGTGGTGGCAACCACGATGAAGCTTGACGTATCTTCGGGGCTGAAGGTCTTGCCCTCGATCGGATAGCGCAGGTACCAGAGGTTGCCCTTGACCTCGATCTGCTGCACTTCGAGATCGGAGATCGCGGTGAGCAGTTTCGGGTCCCAATTGACCAGTCGCTTGTCCTTGTAGATCAGCCCTTCGCGATAGAGCTGGACGAACACTTTCACGACGGCGCGGGAAAGGCCCTCGTCCATCGTGAAACGCTCGCGCGACCAGTCGCAGGAGGCGCCGAGCCGCTTCAACTGATTGACGATGGTGCCGCCGCTTTCTTCCTTCCACTGCCAGACGCGTTCGAGGAATTTTTCGCGTCCCATGTCGCGCCGGCTAGGTAGCTGCCGCTCCATCAACTGCCGCTCGACCACCATCTGGGTCGCGATCCCGGCGTGATCGGTGCCGGGCTGCCACAAGACGTCGCGGCCGCGCATGCGCTCGAATCGGCAGAGAACGTCCTGCAGCGTGTTGTTGAGCGCGTGGCCCATATGCAGCGAACCCGTCACGTTCGGCGGCGGGATCACGATGGTAAAGGGCCTTGCGTCGCGCCGGTCGGGGCGGCCAGCGCGGAACGCGCGGGCATCCTCCCAGACCAGGGACATGCGGCTTTCGATATCGGCGGGCTGATAGTTTTTCTCAATCATGGCTTGCAAATCGGCGATGGAACGAGGGCTTAGAAAGCCGTCGGAGCGCGCCAAGTCAACAGGTCAAGTCAACAGGTCACGTCAACAGGTCAAGTCAACCTGACGGGCACGTCAAAAACGGCATTAAGTCCGGCCGGAATGGCTAATTCGGGGCCGATATGGTGTCGGAGCGGGCCCGACGCTAGCGCCCGCGCGAGACACGCTCGATTTCGGCCTTCACGATGCGCTCGACCAATCCCGGCAGATTGTCATCCAGCCAGGATTTCAGCATCGGTCTGAGCATCTCCTTGACCAGGTCCTCCAGCGTCCGCGCGTTGTTGCTGAGCACGGTGTGGGCGAGCGTGTTGAAGGCCGATTCTACCGCTGAGACGGTGGAGTGGGACAGAATGGCCGCTTGCGGTGTGGTGGGCGCGGCAGGCGGCGGGTCGAATGCGGGTGGCTCGTAGGCCGGCGGCCGGTTGATCGCGCGCGAGGCGGCCGATTCCGTGAATTCCAGATCGTCCTCGGGTTCGACCTTTTGGAACGCAGGCTTCGGCGGTGGCGGCGGCGCGCTGGCCACCGCCATGTCGTCGGTGAGCTCGAACACTTCCGCTTCGGCTTCCGCCTCCGGCTGCGCCGGGCGAATCTCGTCTTCCGTGGTCGCCTCATCGAGGCCGTTCAACAGCGCGTCGATGTCATCCTGGTTGTTGCTTGCGCTTGCGGCAGACGGTGGTGCCGGCGGCGGAGGAGCAGATGCGGCGGCAGGCGGCGGCGCGGCTGCCTTGGGCGGCGGCGACGGCGCAATCTTTGACGGCGGAATGTCTGATATCACCGGCTTTGGCGACGGCGTGGGCGCTGCCGGCTTTTCCGCTTTCGCAGGCGGTGGCGGCGCAGCCGGCTTTTCAGCCACGAAAGGCTTGGCGTCGGCAACCGGCGGCTTGGCCTCGTCATCGGCGATGATACGCCGGATCGACGCCAGAATCTCCTCCATCGAGGGTTCTTGGACCTTCGCGGGCTGCGTCATCTCCGACTCCAAATCATCAACGCCCTCGCATGCGTTGTCTTACACCAAGCACGACGGAATTTGCCGGTTCCGGTTGCACGCGCTCGCGCGTTTTCGGTCGCAAGCCTCACTTGTCCCCAGATCAAGCGCGGCGCGAATCATCGCGCGGCTCCGCTCCTGCTCAGGGCATCGAAGCGATGTGGCCGGGTGCCGCATGAGCGCCACGAATCGCTTGGTTGCCTCAGTAAAGGCTATGTCATGGCAATTAACGATTGCAAGCAACGGCCTGTGGAGTGCTTAGGGATTGAGCCCAGTCCATGCTGCTCGCGGCGGAACAAGCGCGATAGTTCGAATCGAATCAAAACGGGGCGCGAAGCGCCCCGTTCCGTTGCAGCAAACAACGTTACAAGATCATTTACCGTCGGGCGTGCGAACGCCGAACCAGCTATCGCGAACCTGCTGGTAGTGCACGCTCGGATCGTAGGTCTGGGTCGCCAGGTTGAGCACCTGCGGCGACAGTCGGCCGATCGAGTTCAACACCGCGTAGGAAGCGACGACGCGGTCGTGCTGCGCGGTCACAAGCGAGACGCGTGCGTTGACCAGCGCCTGCTGGGCGTTCAGCACGTCGAGCGTGGTACGCTGACCGGCTTTCGCTTCTTCGCGCACGCCGTTCAGCGCGACTTCAGACGCCGTCACTTGCGATTGCGCCGAGGACACCTGCGCCTTGCCGGCGACCAACTGGCCCCAGGCGGTGACCGTGTTGGCGCGGGTTTGGTCGCGGGTCTGTTCCAGGACGAGACGCTGCTGCGACAGGTTTTCCTTGGACTGGCGGATCAGCGAATATTCGGCGCCGCCCTGATAGACCGGAACCGAAACCTGCGCGATCGCCGACGCGCCGAACGAGCGGGGGGTGATCATCGTCTGCTCGTAAGCCTGCTGCACCGAGCCCTGCAACGTCACGGTCGGCAGCAACGCGCCTTCGTTGATCTTGACCGTCAGGTAGTTGACGTCGATGCCGAACATGGCCGCGGTGACGTTCGGATTTTCTATAAGGCTGAGCTCGACGGCCCCAGGCAACGTCCCCGGCAGGAACCGGTCGACGGGCGACCCCGGCGCCTCATTCGACGGCTCATTGCCGATGATACGGCGGAAGTTCGCACGCGTGGTGACGAGGTTCGCTTCGGCGGTCAGTTCCTGGGTCTTGCCGGCCGCGAGCTGCGCCTCCGACTGCGCGACGTCGGTGCGTGTCACCTCGCCGACGTTGAAACGGTCCTGGGTCTGTTTCAGTGTCTGCTCGAGCACGCGCACGTTGCTCTTCTGCACCTCGACGATGGCCGCATCGCGCAGGTAGTCCATGTAAATGGTCGCGGCGCTCAGCAGCACGCTCTGCTCGAGCACGCGCAACGCTTCGCGCGCACCGGAGACCTGGCTTTCGGCCGCACGCGTCTTGTTGGCGGTCTGCTGGCCGTTGAACAGAGTCTGGGTCACAGTCATGCCGACGCTGCGCGGTGGATTGGCGCCGTGGGTTTCGGTTCGCACGATCGCGTTCGGCGCACCGCCCGACGTGGCGAGGGTGTCGGTGTATTGATAGCCCGCGCTCGCCGTCACCGCCACCTTGGGACGATAGCCTGACAATGCCTGCGGAACGTTTTCGTCGGTGGAGCGAACCTGCGCGCGCTGCGCGTTGAGCTGAGGATTGTTCTGATAGGCACGAACGAGCGCAGCCTCGATCGTGTCAGCCAGGGCCGGCGTTGGGCCGATTTGCGCCAACAGCAGGACCACAGCCGAAGCTGCGGTTGCGACCTTCACACCGTACATCCCGGTTATTCCATTCATTATGACGCCCACTCACGCATGGGGAGTCGGCGTACCTTTCCCAGCACCCGGTTCAACATAAGCTGCAGGCAAGCCAGACGGAACCACCCGCAAGGCGAAGCACGCGGAAAGTTGGGAGCTGAAGCTTCCCGGCCACACTTCTGATTTCAGGGGATAATTTTGGCCGTTGGAGCCGCTTTGAAGCCTCCAAAAGCTCTCAATCTGCGCACGTCAGTGGCGACGGGAACCGCCGCGTACCACTGGGCTGTCAATGCCCGCTAGAATACAAAGGCCGGCAGACGCTCCAGGCCGGGGAGAATCGGTGCCGCAGCATCGAACAACGTGCGGTTCCCGAAGTCGCCATGCGAGTGCGTCACGATCAGCGCCCGAGACGGCTGGCTGAGCGCAAATACGCCGAGAAGCCGGCCGCCCTCCTTAAGCTGGCTGCACAAGGTCTGCGGCATGACCTCGGACGCGCCGTTGAGGATGATCGCATCGTAGGGCGCGGCAGATGCTTCGCCAGCGGCCGCTTCCGCGGTCTTGAACGTCACCTTGCCGTCAAATCCGAGCTTGCCGAGGATGTTCTTGCCCTTGGCGCAAAGCGCTCCGTCGCTTTCGATAGCCGTCACCTTGCCGGCCAGCGCCGCCGCGAGCGCCGCGGCATATCCGGTCGCGGCACCGACGACCAGCACATTGTCGGTATCCCCTAACTCCGCGGCCTGCAGCAGTTTTGCCGTCAGCACCGGCTTGACCAGGAACCGCTTGACCGCCCCGCCCTCTGCGACATCGAGGTCGAGGTCGAGATAGGCCAGCGCCCGCTTGTCATCAGGCACGAATTCCTCGCGCGGCAGCGTGAGCATCGCATCGAGTATCCTGTTGTCGGTGACGTCACTGGTGCGCACCTGGCCATCGACCATTTTCTGGCGCGCAGTCGCAAAATCGGACATGTCTGGACCTGCAAGAAACGAAGCGGACGGGCCGCGGAAACCGACGGAAACCGCGCCATCTTTGGTACAAGGAATTTGAAAACGCAACATGCCGGTTTCGCCGGCCGCCACGCTCCGCGTCGCCGTCGTGCCGCGCTATTCGATGGTCACGGCCAGCCGTCCAATCAGCCGCGCGATCTCTTCCAGGCGCTCGGAGTCGGGTGTGGCAATCGCGCGCGCCAACCGTTCCAGGCATTCGTCATCGCTAAGGGCCGGCAGATCGGGGGCAACGATCGATGGCGAACGCTTGATGCGACCGACCTTAATGACTTCTGGCATGGAATCACCTCTGAAGGGGCCCCGGCAAAGGCCACGCTTCGCTGCAATTGGGACGATTTAGCGTCGGCCCGTTGCCGTAGATGGCTCCCCGCGAGCAAAGTACCGCCTCCCTCCAAATCGGCGGTTTCGAGGTTAAAAATGCCCGGCAACGTACTGCCCCGCCACAATTTTCGGGCCTGTTGAATATCCGGGGCGATATCAGCTATTTCTTCTATGCAAGCGGAAAAGCCTTTGTTATACGCTGCCCGCTCGCGAACATGTGTGTCGCCTATTCCTCGGTAGCTCAGCGGTAGAGCATTCGACTGTTAATCGAATGGTCGCTGGTTCGAATCCAGCCCGGGGAGCCAAATCTCGGCAGATCGCGATCGTCTCTCTAGAAGATCACCGCAGCTTCCTGAAGAAGCTCCGCACCTCCTCGACGAACAGCTCCGGCTGTTCGAAGGCAGCGAAATGGCCGCCCTTTGGCATCTCGCTCCAATGCTGGATGTTGGGAAAAGCCTCCCCCATCCACTTCTGCACCGGCGGCACGATCTCCTTGGGAAACACCGCAACGCCGGTTGGCACTGTCACCTTATAGGGCCGTGGGCGGCCAAAGCTTTCCCAGTACAGCCGCGCCGATGATGCGGCCGTTGCCGTCACCCAATAGAGCATCACGTTGTCGAGCAGCTCATCGCGGTTGAGGATGTTCTGGGGATCGCCGTCGCAATCCGTCCACGCCCAGAACTTTTCCAGGATCCAGGCCGCCTGCCCGGCGGGCGAGTCGGTCAGGGCGTAACCGACCGTCTGCGGCCTCGTCGATTGCTGCTTGGAATAGCCGGAGTCCCAGTCGCGGTAATATTTGATGGCCTTCAAGGTCCGCGCCTCCTCGGGCGTCGGCTGCTCTCCGGCATTCGGCCGCACGCCCATCGCGAGCGTGATGTGGATGCCGCGGCAGTGCGCGCCATCGTGCGCGCCGAGCGCGGTTGTCACCGCCGACCCCCAATCTCCGCCCTGGGCGCCATAGCTCGCATAGCCGAGCCGCGCCATCAGGGCGGCCCACGTCTGTGCGATCCGCTCGACGCCAAATCCTTTTGTGCTCGGCTTGTCGGAGAATCCAAAGCCCGGCAGCGACGGACAGACAACGTGAAAAGCATCGCCGGCGTCGCCGCCATGCGCCGCAGGATCGGTGAGCGGCTCGATCACCTTCATGAATTCGACAATCGAGCCCGGCCAGCCATGGGTCAGGATCAGCGGCATCGCGTCCGGATGCGGCGAGCGGACGTGCAGGAAGTGCACGCCGAGCCCATCGATCCCGGTCACGAATTGCGGAAAGCGGTTGAGGCGCGCCTCGCGCGCCCGCCAATCATATTCCACCGCCCAATAGCGGCAGATTTCCTGGATCCAGTTGAGCGGCACGCCCTGGCTCCAATCGTCGACGAGCTCGGCCTCGGGCCATCGGGTATGCCGCAACCGCCATTTGAGATCATCGAGCACGCCGTCGGCGACGGAAATGCGAAACGGATTGATCGCATCGCTCATGTGGCCGTCTCCCCTGCGTCTTACGCCCGCTGCGGCATGCGCTCGCGAGCATCGCTGCTTTCGGGGAACGGCGCCAGCCCTCTCCTGTCCCCACCTTCTCCGCAACATATCAACAGGCTGAACGAGGAGGATTTCGACCGTACGGCAAATGCTTGCTGCGCACCAATCCACAGCCGTGGACAACTCTGGGCGAGGCGGAAGCGCCACCGATGCAAATTCGACACCGATGTCCCGCCTGTCCCACATCTCTCCGCAGCATATCCACAGGCGCGCGAACGAAGATTTCGAACTCATCGCAGACGCTTGCTGCGCACAAACCCACAGCTGGGGACAACTTCGCGTCCGCCCGGGAGCGGCGTCCGATCAATATCCGTTCTGCTCCATGGCGGCACGACAGGCCGGGCTGAGATTACCCTTCTGCCGTACCAGGCAGGCAGTGATGGCGCGGACATTGGGAATTTCGCCGGCGCAGAGACGGTAAACGTCCGGCGTGCAGGCGCGCCGCTGCTCCGACGTGCCCTGCGCAAAGGCCGAGCCGGCGGAGACGAATGTCAATGCAATCCCGAGCACGGCCGCGACGCGCTTGGAGGCCGAAAAAACAACCTTTCTTGAGCTCATGGCAGGCAATTCCTTCAATGAGTTAAGCGCGTCTTTGAAAGCGCCTCATTGTTGCGACATACGCGAAATAAATTCTGTGAAATGTGATTTTCTTCACACTTTCGACCCTTGGGAACCGCGTAGGTTCCGCGCGGGCAATTCGAAAGAAATCAGTAACCAAACCGACCGCAATGGCCGGATCGATACAATTTGAGCAATCCGGGCAAGCCGGGAACAAAACAGATTTGCGACGGTGCCTCCCGACTCAGGGAGCGTGGATTATGAGTGAAGTTGAGTTTGATCGATTGCTGGATGTGGTGCGGACGGCAATTGCACCGATCCCGGGGGAGGATCTCATGCTGGCCAG
>DATHMA010000211.1:0-4925 GCA_035487555.1 Bradyrhizobium sp.
GCTCAGAACTCGCCCGGCAGACGGAAGATATCAAACTTTAGACTTTGGTGGATTGCTATTCACGCTGAAAGGATGCTCCCATGGCTGAGTTGACCAAACAAACAATCACGGTCGAACACGTCACGCTCGTTCGAAGGATACGCACCGCATGCCTCAACGGCCCGAACCGATTTCCGGCCGCAGTCGGGATCGCCTCTCAACTCGGCCTCTCCTTGCGTACTTTCCAGCGGAGATTGGCGCAGGAGCGACTGTCCTATCAATCCATCGTCGACGGCATGCGGCGATCGCTCGCGACCGAGCTTCTCGAGAATACCCATATGGGGATAGACCAAATCGCCGAACGTATCGGTTTTGCCGACGCAACTAGCTTTCGAAAGGCATTTAAGAAATGGACCAACCGCTCGCCCTCCGATTTCCATCATCCGGAGCGGAGCGGCTAGAAGGACGTCTGCGCCAACAACATGAGCAAGTGAGCACCGACATGGCTGTCAAAAGTGTCGGAAGCTGTCCGTAGCACACCTCGTCCGGATCAAGCCAAGGCGAAACAAGATACGCGTGAACAAGCGAAACCCGGCATTCCATTCAAGCTCCGTAGCAAATATCAACGAGTTTTTCCCATACCTGAACTGTCGGCGGCTTCGATCCTGCCCACGCATGATCCGAAGCCGATGGTAGCGTATCCCTGCCGGCAACATCTGCCGCGGAATGTGATCTCGTCGCCATCTTCCAAAAAACCACGTCGTTCTCGGTTCGGAAGTGCAACCGGCTTCGACCCGGCGCTGGTGAACTCCAGCATGCTGCTGAGTTCTGCAGGACTTGGTCCGGAAATCGTGCCGGTGCCGATGAGATCGCCCGGCTGCAGGTTGCAGCCGTTGATGGTGTGATGAGCAACCATCTGCGCGGGCGTCCAGAAGAGATATTTCGCATTCGAGGTGAGGATCTCGACGGCGGCCTCGTTCGCGCCGCGCATCCTCTCGGTCGACAGAAGCACTTGAAGATGGACGTCCAGTCCGCCGCCGGCCTGGTCTGCGGCGTCGAACAAATAATCGAGCGGACGCGGATCACCCTCGGCACGCGGCAATGCTGCGACGCGGAAAGGCGCCAGCGCATCCGCGGTAACCACCCAGGGCGCAACTGAGGTTGCAAAGCTTTTGCTGAGGAAGGGTCCGAGCGGATACATCTCCCAGCGCTGAATGTCGCGCGCCGACCAGTCGTTCAACAGCGAGAAGCCCACGATCTCCTGCGCTCCCTCGGCAATCGGGATCGGCTTGCCGAGCCGGTTGCCGCTCGCAAGATAAAAGCCCATCTCGAGCTCGAAATCCAACCGTTCGGACGGACCAAAACTCGGGGGTGTGCCGGCCGTAGCCGGCGGCCGCTGGCCGAGCGGCCGACGTACCGCGCCCTGCCCGACCTGCACCGACGAGGCCCGGCCGTGATAGGCGATCGGCACCCATTTGTAATTCTCAGGCAGCGGATTTTCCGGCGTCAGCAGCGCGCCGGCGGCGCGGGCGTGATAGATGCCGGCATAGAAATCCGTGTAGTTCGACACTTTCGTCGGGAGATGGAGGGTGCATGCGTCCATGGATGTCAGCAGATCCGACGCATGCCGCCGGACCTGATTACCGGAGCTGCCCTGGTCGAGCATGTCACCGACCGTGCGGCGCATGTCGCGCATCGCGGCGAGACCGAGCGCAAACAGCGAATTGAGCGACGTCTCCTGCAAGGCATCGCGCGTCTCTTGCGCGAAACGTTCGCTGGCCCCGCTCGCTTTCTTCAGGTCCAAGACCTGGTCGCCAATCGCCACGCCAATCCGGAGATTTGGGTCGGCCTTGCTGCTGAACACGCCGAACGGTAGATTCTGGATCGGGAAATCCGTATCCGTGCGGTTGGCGACTTCGACAAAGCTGCCTCGTGCCGGATCGTGGGTCTCGTCGAGAGTGCGGGATTCTGTCATGGTGTGTCCTATCGCTCAAAAATGGACGGCACGCGGATCAGCGCGCGCCGGCCCCTTCTACATGCTCACGTTCTTCAGCAAGGTGAGAAGCCGGTGGTCGAGCGATTGCGCCATCGCGTCGATCTCCGCGCTCTTGAACTGGCCGAACATCGAGGTCGGCCTGTCATATTCCATGGTCGTGCCACCCTGCGAATTTGCATAGACCACGACCCGTAGCGGCGCATAGAGGCCGGCGGCCGCATTGACCTTGGGTCATTTCGGTCGCCGACAACACGTTGCCGATATAGTAGGCGATCAGCGGACGGTGTTCGCCCTTCAGGGCGAGAAGATCGCCGTGAAGCGCGACGTAGTGGATCGCAAGCCCGTCTTCGCCGGCGATACGCTGCGCCGCGGCGCGCAGGCCCTCGATGTCGTTTTTCGCCAGCATGGCGCGCATGCCATCGCCAAAGCGGCCGAGCTTCTCGATCCCGGCCTTGACTTCCGGATAGGGCTTCATGGTCTTGACGACCATATGTTCGACCGGCAGCGGCGTCGACGTCACCTCGATGCCTTCCGTGGTTGAAGCGTTTCGAAGCCATTGAATGTTCAGAGTCACGGATCTTTCCTGTGCTGATGTTCGCGGTGACGTCCCACGCCCCTTCCCCATCAGGATGCTGCCGGCGCCAAGGTTCGGCTCTCCGTCGCGGGCGCCATGCCAATCTCGGATTGGACGAACTGCGCATCGAATGCCTTGCGCTCGCGGATGGCGCGTGCGCTTTGATCCGTCACCGAGAACAGCCAGGTGAAGAGGAAGGCGAGCGGCATCGAGAACAGCGCAGGATTTTCGTAGGGAAATGGTGCCGCCTTGAAATTGAACACGGCGACCCAGACGGTCTTGCTGAGCACTACCAGGACGACGGAAGCGACGAGGCCGGCAAGGCCCCCGGCCACCGCGCCGCGCGTGGTGGTGCCGCGCCAGAAGATTGCCATCGCAAGAACCGGGAAGTTGCAGCTTGCGGCGACCGAAAGCGCAAGACCCGCCATGAATGCCACGTTCTGGTTTTCAAAGGCGTAGGCGAGCAGCACCGCGACGATACCGATCACGACGGCGGCAATTTTCGAAATCCACACTTCGCGTGCCTCCGACGCGCGTCCGCTCGCGATCGCCTGGCCGTAGATGTCGTGGCTGACGGCGGAGGCGCCGGCGAGCGTCAATCCGGCGATGACCGCGAGACTCGTCGCAAACGCGACCGCCGAAATGAAGCCGAGCAGAATCGGGCCGCCAATGGCGTGGGCAAGATGGATCGACGCCATGTTTGGGCCGCCAATCAGGTCGGTGATCTTGTTGAACTGCCCCGATGCGCCGACATGGAAATAGCTTGAATCCGACATCAGGATCGGCACCGCGCCAAATCCTAGTAGGGGAGTGACGAGACAGAAATAAGCAACGCAGCTCGTGGCATAGAACACGGATTTGCGCGCGCCGGCGGCATCCTTCACCGTGAAAAAGCGCATCAGGATGTGGGGAAGGCCGGCCGTTCCGAACACCAGCGCAAGCCCCAGCGAAATGGCGGAGACCGGTTCGGCGAACAATCCGCCGGGCGCGAGGATCGCGCTCCCCTTTGGATGAATCTTGCTGGCGGCGGCGAACAACTCGCCGAAGCTGAAATCGAAGTGCCAGAGCACGGCCAGCGCCAGCAGCGTTCCGCCGCACAACAGCAAGGCCGCCTTGATGATCTGCACCCAGGTCGTCGCCTGCATGCCGCCGACAGTGACGTAGAGGATCATCAGGACGCCGACGCCGATCACCGCGAACAAATAGTTGACACCGAACAGAAGTTCGATGACCTTGCCAGCCCCGATCATCTGCGCGATCAGATAGAACAGCACGACGACGAGGCTTCCGGTCGCCGCGACCAGCCGGATGGGAGTCCGGTCGAGGCGGAACGCGGCGGCATCGGCAAAGGTATAGCTACCGAGGTTGCGCATCCGCTCCGACATCAGGAACAGGACGATTGGCCAGCCGGTGAGGAAGCCGAGCACGTACAGGAGTCCGTCGAGTCCGTTGGCATAGATCAGCGCCGAAATTCCGAGGAACGCGCCCGCCGACAGGAAGTCGCCGGCAATCGCGAGCCCATTCTGAAGCGGCGTGATCGCGTGGCCGGCGGTATAGAAATCCGCCTTCGATTTCGTGCTGCCCGCCGAGCGATAGGTAATGACGAGCGTGGCGACGATGATCGCCGCGAACATGCCGATGGCCATCCAGTCCGGACCGGGGGCGGCCGTCGCGGCGACCATCTGCGCCGACGCCGTGCGCGGAAACGCAGCGAGGGCCGCGGCCAAGAGATACCAAAGCCTCATTGGCCGAACTCCCGATTCAAGGCGCGGGCGCGTTCGTCGAAGCGCGAATTGCACAGCCGGACGTAAAGGCCGGTCAGGAAGACGACCAGCACGATCATGAAGAGCGCTAGTAGAAGCCCGAGCGGCATGGGGCTTCCCGCGACAGTCGCGCCGAGCGCACCTTGGGCAGTAGAGATCAACGCGATGAAGCCGAAGAACATGATCAGCGTCACGATCGAAAGGGTCCAACGAAGCCTGGCGCGTGCCGAAACAAGCTCCTTGAAGGCCGGATCGGCGAGGATTTCGCACGTCCGGTCGGGCGTTAGTTGCAGCATTCAAACCTCCCCTTGGGGGATGGCTTCGCGTTGTGGCGTCCTTCGTCTGCGCGAAGGGCGGTGCGAACTAGCATCTTCGCGCGATTGTACGCTTCGATCTCCGCGTCCGAGATGCCGAGTTCCCTGAGGATTGCGTCGTTATGTTCGCCCTGGAAGGCAGGCGGCAAGGCTTCGTTGAGGACGCTTTCGGAGAAATGCCACGGGTGGCCGGGCAATCGGTACGTACCGCCAAACCGGTCCGGTACCTCCCGAACGGCTCCCCAATACTCCGCCCACTCGGTCTCCGACAGGTCCTTGAGAGAACGCACGACGCCCAC
>DATHMA010000212.1:0-9351 GCA_035487555.1 Bradyrhizobium sp.
GCGATGGCGGCGAGCGAGGCTTATGGCAAGACCCTGATTGCGCATGGCATCGTCGGTCACGTCAATCTCCTGCTCGGTGACGGCGCCAAGGCCGTGCTGGAAGCGGAGATCGCCGCCGGCAATGGCCGCTTTCGCGGCATCCGGCATTCCTCGGCCTGGGACGCCGACCGGAATGTCGCCCACATGTACGCGGATCGGCCGAAGAGCCTGTTGCTCGATCCGACGTTCCGCAAGGGCTTTGCTTACCTTGCGCCGCTCGGCCTCAGCTTTGATGCGTGGCTGTTCTATCCGCAGCTCGGCGAGTTCACCGATCTGGCCCGCGCCTTTCCCGAGACTAAAATCTGCCTCGACCATTGCGGCGGCGTCCTCGGCATCGGCAACTATGCGGGCCGGCGCGACGAGATCTTCAAGACCTGGAAAGCCTCGATCCTGGAGGCCGCCAAGTGCAAGAACGTGTCGGTGAAGCTCGGCGGGCTTGCGATGGTGCTGCCGGGCTTCGGCTTCCATGAATGGCCGAAGCCGCCGAACTCCGAACAGGCCGCCGCGGCATGGAAGCCCTATATCGAGACCTGCATCGAGGCCTTCGGCCCCGAGCGCTGCATGTTCGAAAGCAATTTCCCGCCGGACAAGGGCCAGGCCAGCTACCAGGTGATCTTCAACGCCTTCAAGCGCCTCTCCGCCGACGCCAGCGAAAGCGAGAAGTCCGCGCTGTTCTACAAGACGGCGAAGGATTTCTACCGCTTGCCGCTTCCCGATCTCTGAGGACTTTCACCTACGCTGGTTCCGGATAGGCGCGCAGGAAGGCCGCAGTCGCTGCTTCCGCGCGCCGGTCGATCTCGCGTCGGTGCGGCCGCTCGGCGATGCCGAGCAACAGGCCCGGCATCAGGTTGCCCCAGAGCAGACCGAAGAACTGCGCGGCCATCTCGGCGGGCTCGCCGCCGAGGAGACCGGCGGATTCCGCGCGGCGCATGATCTCGCGGAGCGAGTCGCGGCTCGCAGCGATGGCGATGTCGTTCAATGACTGCGCGATGTCGGGCGTGCGCGACGCCTCGGCGATGGCGAGCCGAAACATGGCGACCACGGCAGGTTCGGAAACCTCGCCAACGAGCCGCGCGCCGAAGGCCGCAAGGGTCGTCCGCAGCGCTTCGCGGTCGCGCAACTCGGGCAGGTCCACCGGCAGCCGCAACCGCCTGGCGCGTTCGCTGATGCAGGCGATCAGCATGTCCTGCTTGTTGCCGAACAGCGCATAGAGCTCGCGTTTGGAGGCCCGCGCGCGGGTCGCAATCTCCAGCGTCGAGGCTTCGGCAAAGCCGCGTTCAGTGAAGGTCGAAAACGCTGCCGACAGGATGCGATCGCGGACCGGCCGCTCCGCGGCCTCCTCCGGAACCCGCTTCACATGTTTCTTGATCGCCATGGTTGCCTCTTGACTCGGTACTGATCAGTACCATACATCGGGGAAATTGGTACCGTATGGTACCAAAAGCTCAACCCACAGGAATTTGAGGTGTTGTCATGGCAAAACCCGTCCTCGTCACATCCGCCGCCGGCGGCCGGCAAGGCAAAACCGGCCGTCACGTCTCCGAAATGCTGCTCGCCCGCGGCGTCCCCGTGCGCGCCTTCGTGCACACAATCGACGAACGCTCCGAGCGCCTGCGCGCGCTCGGCGCCGAGATCTTTGAAGGCGATTTCCTCAATATTCGCTCCGTACAGCGCGCGACTGAGGGCGTCAGCGCGATCTACTTTGCTTATCCCGTGCAGGACGGGCTGATGGACGCAACCGCGACCATGGCGCTGGCCGCGCGCGAGGCGAAGGTTACGCGGCTCGTAAACCTCGTGATGCTGCAATCATCGCCCGATGCGCCCACTCCGCGGATGCGACAGAATTATCTGTCGGAACAGGCGTTCGAATGGGCCGGCATCGGCGTAGCCCATATCCGCGCCACGGTGTTCTACGAAAACGTCGCCGCATTGGTGCGCCAGAGCCTGCCGGCGCAAGGTGCGATCCGCTTGCCCTGGGGCGGCGAGAATACCGTGCTGCCGCTGGTCGGCGGCGAAGACGTCGCGCGCGTCGCGGTCGGCCTGTTGACGGGTCCGCAACCCGCCGCCGGCAGCATCGTGCGCATGATCGGCGCCACGATGTCGCTGCAGGAGATCGTTGTGACGTTCGCCAGGGTGCTGGCGCGCAACGTTCATTATCAGGAGATTTCAGACGAGGAATGGCGCCGGGAGGCGGCTTCGCGCAACTACAATCCGCACGCGATCGAGCATCTCTCCTCGCTCTGGCGCGCGATCCGCGGTGCGGCGATCGATCCGAAGGATCCCAACTTCGCCATCACGGATTCGATCGAGAAGATCGGCGGCACCAGGCCGAAGACGTTCGAGACCTTCGTGCGCGAAGGCCAAAGCGAGCTGTTGGCGAAATCGGCTTAACGCGGCGCAGCGGCGCTGCGGCCAATCGCAGCAGCGCCTCAGCCGGCTATCAGGCTCGCAGGCTGACGCTGGCTCGCGGGCAGAAACATCTTGCGCAGCTTCAGGAATACGCGCAACGCGAAGCCGAACCAGATCGGCGAGGTCTTGCGGCAGAAGGCGAGCTTCTTGACATGGCCCTCGACATGCCATTTGGCATGCGCGCCGTCCTTGAAGAAAATGACGTCGCCTGCGACATAGCGCTGCGGCGGCATGCTGTCGCTCTCGAGCACGATCGAGCCGTCGAGGATCAGCACGGTCTCGTCGAAATCGTAGAACCAGTTGAACTTGCCCTCGGTGCAGTGCCAGACCATGGTGGTAGCGAGCCCGTCGGTGCTCTGCGACAAAATGCACCAGCTCGCTTCCGGCTTGCCCTCGAGAACCCACGACGACTCGATCGGCCGGGGCGTCAAATCGACGGTCAGTCTGGCAATTTCAATCAATGAGCGCGACATCCAAACCCTCAAGGAAAAATGGCGCGCGAAATCGTTCGAGCAGCCCCCCGAAAATAGCCCCGTCAAGCTAGTCGGCTTGATTTAAGCATTCCTTACAAAAGGCCTTACAATCGGCGGTACACCGGGCGGAGGGACCATGCGCGTTGTGATCTGCGGCGGCGGCGTCATCGGCGCCTGCACCGCCTATTTCCTCGGGCGGCACGGCATCGAGGTCATCGTCGTTGAGCGCGCCGAAATCGCGGCGGCGGCATCCGGCAAGGCCGGTGGATTCCTCGCGCTCGACTGGTGCACGGGCACGCCGCTGGACGCGCTGGCGCGGCGAAGCTTTCATCTCCATGCCGAGCTGGCGAGCGAACTGTCAGGCGATTGGGGCCATCGGCCGATGTCCGCCTATAGCGGCTTCGTCATACCAGACGATGACGCCCGCCGTCATGAACCGTCCGAACTCGATTGGCTCTCCGAAGACGTCATGATCGCGGGCCGGATCGGCACGCCGGATACGACAGCGATCGTTCATCCCCGCAAGTTCACCGCAGGCATGATGGCTGCCGCCGAGAGGCTCGGCGCCGAGTTTCGCCGCGGACGCATCACCGGCATCATCAGGCATGCGGATAGAAAAGCGCGAGGCGTCGAGGTCGACGGCGGCGTCATCGAAGCCGACGCCGTCGTGGTGGCGATGGGACCATGGTCATTGCTGGCTGCCGGCTGGATGGATTTGCCTGTCGTGTTCGGTCAGCGAAGCCCTAGCGTGGTCTATGACACCGGGAGCGATGTCCCGGCACATGCGCTGTTCCTTGAATATCAGAACGGGCGCGACAGCGGCCTCACCGTCGAAGTGTTTCCGCGGGCAGATGGCAGCACGCATGTCACGGCATTCTCGGGCCAACAGCCATTGCCACTTGATCCGGCCGCTATCACAGCGGAAGCGGACGAGATCGCCCGCCTCATGGCGATCTGTGAGCGGCTGTCGCCTGCGTTCCGCGCGGAGAGGATCATCGCGCGACAGGCCTGCTTTCGCCCCGTAACGCAGGACGGTCTGCCGCTGATCGGCAAGGTCACGGGAAGCGACGGCATCTACGTCGCCACCGGTCACAATGTCTGGGGCATTCTCAATGCGCCGGCGACCGGCGAGGCCCTCGCCGAGCTGATTGCAGGACGCCGGCTGCACGTCGATCTCTCGCCATTTGATCCGAAGCGGCTTCGTCCGTTCGATCCGGCCCTGCTGCGCTTGGAGTGACCCCTTCGCCTCCTCAGGCGACCACCCTCTCCCGATAGATGCAGCGGCAATCCATCTCGTAGTCGAGACCGACCACCGGCGGCCGGTTGAAATGCCAGGTCAGGCCATTCCTGAACACACCGCGGCGGCCGAGCTCGCTCTCCAGGATCGAATAGACATCCTGCACCGTGTAGAGCTGCACCGCCGTGGTCTGGCGCCAGCTGCTGCCGAACGCGCTCATGCGGCGCTCCATCTCGTCGAGGACGAATTTGGCCTTCTCCAGCATGCCGGCCGGGCTGACGTCGCCTGGGCGAACGATGTGGTCGCGGTAATTGGCCTTGCCCTCCACCGACTCGCCGCTGCCGGCGACGACAAAGGACGGCGGCGCGCCCGCTTCAGGCACGGTGTAGGAGATGGCGTGGAAGCACGGCTCGGCGGGCGGATCGATCTTCGGACAGACATTGCTGCGCGCCACCGGATTGACGCCGTCCGTCATGACGCCCCAGGCGATCAGGGTCTGGATATAGATGTCGTTGAAGGCCTTGAATCCTTCCTCGGTGAACGGCGCCGGTGAGCGCAGCTCGCAGGCGGCGAAAGAGGTGAGCGGCCGGCCCGCAGATTTGAGAATTTCAGCGATGCGCGCGAACCCTGCCTTCAGCGGCACCGGATCGGCGAAACGCACGCGCTCGACGGCAAAGCCCGGAAGGGCGGCAATGCCGCAGGAATACTGGCTGACGCCCGGCATGAAACGATAGCCGCCGTCCGGCACCTCAACAGTCTTGATCATAGGACCTCATTGGATTGAACAAAAAGAAGCTGAAACTCACTCCTGGAGCACACCGAGATAGGCGTCGCGCACGATAGGATCGGCCAAGAGCTCAGGGCCGGAGCCGGAACGCACGATACGGCCCATGTCCATGACGAAGGCCCGATGGCAGAGATCGAGCGCAATGGTCACGTCCTGCTCGACCAGCAGGACCGACATGCCCCCGGCGTTCAGCGCCTTCAGCGCCTCGACCAGTTGCTCGACCATCAGGGGCGAAAGGCCGAGCGAGAGCTCGTCGATCATGAGCAGGCGCGGCGCGCTCATCAGCCCGCGCCCGATCGCGCACATCTGCTGCTCGCCACCCGACAGGGTCGCGGCAGCCTGTCTCCGGCGCTCTTGCAGCTTGGGAAAGGTCGCGTAGACCCGATCGATGTCGCGTTTGAGCTCGCTGCCCGACGCCTTTCGCAAGTAAGCGCCCATCAGGAGGTTTTCCTCGACGCTCATGGCTCCGAACAGGCGGCGCCCTTCGGGCACATGCACGATGCCATGCGCCAGTACGTCGGAAGCCTTGTGGCCGAACAGGTCCTCGCCGTCGGAGATGCAACTTCCGCTCCACATCGGGATCAGGCCGGAGATAGAGCGCATCAGCGTGGTCTTGCCCGCACCGTTGGAGCCTATCAGCGCCGTGATCTCGCCGCGACCGACCGCGAGGTTGACGCCCCACAACACCTGGATCTCGCCGTAACCAGCGGCGATGTCCTTCAGTTCGAGGATCGATGGGCTAGCCACGGGCGGAATTCCGTTGCGCATATTGCTGGCCGAGATAGGCCTCGACCACGGCCGGATTCTGGATGACGTCGCGCGGAGCGCCGTCGGCGATGAGCTGTCCGTTATGGAGCACGGCGATCCGCGTGCAGACGTTGAGCACGACTTTCATCAGGTGCTCGATCATGACGATGGTGACGCCATCAGCCGCGATCTGGTGGATCAACGATGTGGCGCGCTCGACCTCGGCGCTGTTCAAGCCGGCATTGACCTCGTCGAGAAACAGAAGCCTGGGACGCATTGCTAGCGCCTTGGCCAGCTCCAGCCGCTTGCGCATAGCCAGCGTCAGGGTCGAGGCGGCCTGCTTTGCCTGCGCCTCCAGTCCGACAAAGGCGAGATGCCGCTCCGCCTCGATGCGGGCAGCCGTGAGGCTTTCGCCCGGCCGCGAGAACAGCGCGGCCGCGGCGACATTGTCGAGCACCGAAAATTCGGCAAAGGGCTGCACGATCTGGAAGGTGCGCGCCAGGCCCAGCCGCGCGGCCTGATAGGTCTTGATCGCGGTAATGTCGGCGCCACCGAAAACGATGCGGCCGCCCTGCGCCGGCGTGACGCCGCAAATGGTGTTGACCAGCGTGGTCTTGCCGGCGCCGTTCGGACCGATCAGGCCGAGCACCTCGCCCTTATTGACGGCGAGCGTGACTCCGTTCAGCGCGCGCAAGCCGGAGAAGTGCCGGGAGACGTTTTCCAGGCGCAAGATCTCGGACATGATCTCAGACATGCCGCGCCCTCCGCCAAAGCCGGTCGATGCGCAGCGAGATCAGGCCATGCGGCAGAAACAGCAGCAACAATACGATGAGGAGACCGAGCACGCCGGTGTGGATCTGGATGTAATTGCGCCAGACCACCTCCTCGAGTCCGAGATAGATGAAGGCGCCGCAGGCGACGCCGAGCGGCGAGCCCAGGCCTCCCATCAACGCCATCACGATCGGCTTCACCGAATAAAGGATGTCGAACACGTCGGAAGGATCGATGTAATGCACCCACGCCGCGTAGATTCCGCCAGCGGCGCTGACGAAGCAGGCCGACAGGCCGAAAGCGATGCTCTTGTAGAAGGTGGTGTTGAGTCCGACCATGCTGGACGCGGTCTCGTTCTGACGGATGCAGGCGAGCCCGAAGCCGAGTTTCGAGGCGGCAGCCGCCATTACGGTGAGCGCGGTGAGGAGCAGCAACGCCCACATCGCATAAAAGAAGAAGATCGCGTCCGCCAGCACACTCGATCCCGCCGCGAGCGGGATGTTCAGTCCCATGCCGCCGCCGGTAAGGTCGGTGGCATTGTTGACGAGCTCGCGCAGCACCTCGACCAGCGACAGGCTCGCGATCGCAAAATAGTGCCCGCGCAGACGGAGCAATGCCGCGCCGAGCAATCCCGCGAACAGGAATGCCGAAACGCCTGCGATCAAGACCGACAGCGACAAGGGGAGGCCCTTGTTCATCAGGACGCCTGCGACATAGGCGCCGAAGCCGAAGAAGGCCGCGGTCGCAAATGACGGATAGCCCGCAAAACCTCCGACGACGTTCCAGGATAACGCCAGGATCGCGTACAGGCAGGCGATGGAGCCGAGCCGAAGCGCGTAGGCGCCGCCGAACAGCGGCAACGCCGCGAGGCAGGCGAGCAGGACCAGGAGCGCGATATTGGCCCGGCTCATTCGAAGCCCTTGCGGCCGACCAGCCCCTGCGGACGCAGAATCAGGAAGACGATGAGCAGCGCGAACGACAGCGTGGTTGCGAGCGACGGCCCGAACAATGCCGAGCCGATGCCTTCCACCAGCGCCAGCAGCCATCCGCCGGCCAATGCGCCCGATACGCTGCCGAGACCGCCGAGCACGCAGACAACAAAGGCCTTGCCGAGATAGGTCGAAGACGTCAGCGGCGAGATCGGAAAAATCAGCGCCATCAGGACGCCGGCGCAGCCGGCGAGTGCCGCGCCGAGCCCGAAGGCGATGGCGTAGATCTGCCTGACATCGACGCCCATCAGGATAGCGGCGTCGCGGTCGAGCCGCACGGCGACGATAGCGCGGCCGATGCGCGAGCGCCGCAGCACAAGATAGAGCAACCCGGTCAGCGCGAGCGCGGCGACGGTGGCGATCAAACGATCGACGGGAACGACCACGCCGAACGCGGAGACCGATCCCAGCGGCGGCCTGAGCGCGAGCTTCCGGTAGTCGGCCTTGAAGAAGTAGATCATCGCGTTGTTGAGGATCAAATCGAGCCCGAAAGTCAGCGTCAGCGTCACCAGCACGGGGGCGGATATGACGCGGTTCAACAACAGCCGCTGCAGCAGATAGCCGAGCAGGAAGAACAGCGGCGCCGCAACGATCAACGCGTACCAGGGCGAAATGTGCAGCGAGTTATAGAGCGCGAACGCCAGATAGGATCCAAGCACGATGAACGAGCCGTGGATCAGGTTGATGACGTTCAGCACACCCCACACCAGCGAGAAGCCGATGGCGATACAGGCGTAGAGGCAACCCAGAACCAGGGCATTGACGAGGATCTGGGCTGCATACATCGATTGGCCTCGCGGGCCGGCGTCGCGGTCAGTTGACGCCGAGCTTGAGATCGCCCTGCTTGATCGCCTGCGGGAACAGCACCACGGGCTTGGCGCCCTGGATCTGGAACACCGGCGGATCGAGCGAATTGATCTGGCCGTTGGCCCCGAACTTTACCGGCCCAAAGAACGTCACCACGTCGAGCTTGGCCAGTTCGTCGCGCACCTTGTCGCGGTCGAGCGAGCCGGCGTTTTCGATTGCCATCTGGAACAGCGCACCGCACAGCGCCGCCGAAGCCTGCCCATAGTCCGGCTCGCTATTGTATTTCGCCTTGAAGAGCTTCACGAAGTTGGACGTCGAACCGAAGATGTCCTTGCCATCATATTGCTCGGCCGGATGCCACCAGGAAGCACTGGTGATGTTCTCGGCTGTTGCGCCCGCCGATTCGATGAAATCCTGATAGGCGGGACCGGCGATCATCGTCACCACATCCGCCTTGATCTCCTGGTCGACCATCTGCTTGCGGGCCAGCAAGAGGTCGTTGATATAGCCGGTGATGAAGATCCATTGCGGCTCCTTCGCCTTGATCTCCGAGAGCGCCGCGGAATGGTCAAGCGTGCCGATCGCGTATTTCTCGAAATAGACGACCTCCATGCCGTTGGCCTTGGCGGACTTCTCCATCTCCTGCGCGATCGCGAGCGGAAACAGGTCGTTGCGTGCAAGGATCGCGACCTTCTTCACGTTGGGCGCCTTCTCCTTGATGATCTGGGTGAGCGGCGTGGTCAGCGTGTCGTTCGGCGTGAAGGTGCCGAACAGATATTTGTAGCCCTGGTCGTAGACCTGCGCGGAGGAAGCGGCGGCTGCAAGCGTCGGCACCTTGTACTTCTCGGAAACCGTGCTTGCGGCCTTTGCCGCGCCCGAGCCGAAGGCGCCGAACAGAAAATTGATGTTGTCCTGGGTGATCATCTGCTCGGTCGCCTGCACCGCGCGCGGCGTGTTCGACTGATAATCGACGTAAACGATCTCGACCTTGTACTTCTTGCCGCCGACCGAAATCCCGCCGGCCTTGTTGGCCTGCTCGGCCCACAAATCATAGCCCTGCTGCTGCTTGATCGCTTCCGGTGCGAGCGGCCC
>DATHMA010000213.1:0-7228 GCA_035487555.1 Bradyrhizobium sp.
AAATTCTTCATCGCCGACACCATCAATGTCTATGCCACCAACGACACCGGCAACACGTTGCGGACGCTGACGCTGCCGACGAACTTCAGCAACCCGGCGAGCCTCGCCTACATCGCCGACAACACCACCGGCAACGCCATCAATGGCGTGCGCGCGCTTCTGGTGGGCGGGCTGAATAATGTGGCGAGTTCGCAAGGCGGCATCATCTCGACGCTCGATCCGTTTGCCACCAACGTGCAATGGACGAATCTCGGGCCGAGCCTGCCGAACGCGGTGGTTTCGGACCTGAACTACTATTCCGACATCGACACCCTGGTCGCCGCCCTCTACGGCCGCGGCGTGTACGTCCTCTATGACGTCACCAGCCATTACGCGAGTGCGACCGAGCTATGGTTCGGCAAGGCCAACAATGATTCCGCGCCCGACGTCTCACTCCTGACCGGCAACCGTCCGCTGGAAAAGTTCGGCACGGGAACGCTGACGCTGAGCGGCAATGCGACCTATACCGGCGGCACCATCATCGATGCCGGCGTCGTCGCGATCACGGCCGACGCCAATCTCGGCGCGCCGCAGGGTGGCATCACCTTCAATGGCGGCGTGCTGCAGACCAACGCGCAACTGACCTCGGCGCGCAACGTTACGCTCGCCGCCGACGGCGCCTTCGACGCCGAGGCCGACACCATCTGGTCCGGCGTGATTTCGGGAACTGGCGCGCTCGACAAGATCGGACCGGCGACGCTCACCTTGACCGGCAACAACCTCTATCTCGGCGGCACCTTCATCTTTGGCGGCACGCTCGCCGTCGGCATGGATGGTGCGCTTGGCGATCCCTCCGGCCAGATCGGCATCGACGCCGGCGCGCTGCGTGCCACGAGCTCGTTCTCGACCGCGCGCACGGTCGCCTTCGGCGTCGATGGCGGCGGCATCAATGTCGACAACGGTGCCACGTTGAGCGCAAACGGCCTGTGGGTCGCACAGGGGCCGGTCACAAAGACCGGATCGGGCGTGCTGGCGCTGGAAGATGTCGGCTTCTTCCAGGGCCTGACGGTCGGAGCCGGTACGCTGCAGGTCGACGGCAGCATCAACGGTACCTCGCTGCAAGTCATGCAGGGTGCCGCGTTGACGGGCATCGGACAGATCGCGGCGCCGACCACGGTGGCCGGCACACTATCCCCCGGCTCGCTATCGCCGGGCGCGCTGACCTTCACATCGGCGGTGAACCTGACCTCGACCGCGACGCTGCGCATTGCCATCGATGGGACGGGCACAGGCGGCGGCCCGGGCACCTATTCGCAGCTGATCGTCAACGGCAGCACGCTGGGTCTCGGCGGCACGCTGCAGCCGTATTTCCGCGGCATCACCGGCGGCAACAACAACTTTACGCCCGCGCTCGGCCAGCAATTCCTGATCGCGAGCGCAAGTGGCGGCGTCAGCGGCCAGTTTTCCGGCGTCGATCTCTCCAGTAGCGGCCTGCCGTCGACCTTGCGCATGGATACGCTGTTCGGATCGACTTATGTCGACCTGATCACGACGCCCGCTTCCTACCGCGTCGCGCCGGCCGGTTCGGTCTGGAACGCCAACCAGCAGAGCGTCGGCGCCGCGCTCGATACGCTGCGGCCGGCCGCGGGCACTATCTCATCCAACACGACGCTGCAGAATGCGTTCAATGCGCTGTACCAGCTTCCACCGGCCGAGCTCGGCCCGGTGCTGTCGGGTCTCTCCGCCGCGGACGAGGCGCGCGGCGTCGGACATGCGCTCGATGCGGTCGATGTGTTTCACGTGGCGCTGCAGGAGCACCTGATCGGCGGGCAGGTTGCGCCCGGCTTCAACAATCTTTCGTTCTCGGTGAACGGCGCCGGGAGGAATTTCTATTCGGCCTATAACAGCATCGGCGCTCCTGCCGCGGGCGGCAGCGCACCGCGCGAGGCCGCGACGCCGACCACCATCGAATCCGAGCACTGGTGGAGCTCGGTGTTCTACCAGAACAACATGACCGGCACCTCGGCCGGCATCACCGGCGGCTCGGCCAACATCTCCGGCTTCATCGCCGGCCTCGAAGGCGAGGTGAAGCCGGGCCAGTTGGTCGGCGCCGTTGCCTCCTATTCTCACACCGATGCCAGTGGCAATGGCTCCGGCAGCGGCGACAATTTCGTGCTCGCTGCCTATGGCAGGCGAACCGCGGGCCCGCTGCAGGCCGCCCTCTATGGCGGTGTCGCGATCAGCAGCATCGCCTTGCATCATGATTTCGAGACCGGCACCATCACCAGTCAAAGCGGTGGTGCCACCAGTCTGCTCGGCGGCGGCTCGATCGCCTACACCTTCAACTATCGCGGCTTCCAGATTTCGCCGACGGCAACAGCGGCATTCACCCACATGTTGTTCGACGGCACCACGGCGAACTCGCCCTTGGGCTTTGCGCTCAACGTGCCGCGGCAATGGACCGATCGCTTCCGCTTCACCCTTGGCCCCACCATCGCCCGTACCATCATGACGGAGCGCGGCCTGAAATGGACCGCGACCGTGTCGGCCGGCTTCCTGTATCAGACCGCGCCGGTGACCTCGCTGGACGCTCAGATCTTCACCGCGCCGACGCTGGCGCAGACCGCGCCGGCAGGCGGCGCCGGTGCTTTTGCCGACGCCGGCGTGTACGCCTCGCTGACCAATTGGCTGACCGGCTTCGTCCGCTGGCACGGCGAGGCCCGCGAGCACGCCAACAGCAACCAGGTGTCGGGCGGGTTGAGCGTGACGTTCTGAGGGTGACGCCTTCGGCGTCACCTCACTGCAACGGCGGGTCGCCGCTGGTGCGCTTCTTGGCGAGGTCCATCTCGGTGACAGCGATCAGGATTTCGGCGCGGGTCTTCAGGTCAGGCGCTTCCAGCATCGCCTGCTTTTCCGCAGGTCCATAGGGCGACATCATCGCGAGCGCATTGACCAGCGCCTCGTTCGGCGCGCTTTCGACGCCTTCCCAGTCGACCTTCAGGTTGTTGGCCTTGAGGAAATCGGTCAGGACGTCGAGCAGTGCCTCGCGGTCAACAGCATCCTCGCCCTTGCGTGCGGTAAAATCGTCGATGAAGGGGAAGAAGTCCACCTTGCACTGCCGGTAGGCGGTGAGCGCGCTGATCTCCTCGACCACCTTGAAGCGGGCGATGCCTGTCAGCTCGAGGATGTAGCGGCCGTCGCCGGATTCGGCGAGCTGGGTGATGCGCCCGACGCAGCCGACATGGAACAGCGCCGGCTTCTCTTCGCTGTGCGAATGGGTGACGTCAGGCTGGATCATGCCGATCAGGCGATGGCCGTCGCGGAGGGCGTCGTCAACCATGGCGAGATATCGCGGCTCGAAAATGTTCAGCGGCATCTGGCCGCGCGGCAGCAGCAGCGCGCCGGGAAGCGGAAAGACCGGGATCACCTCGGGAAGGTCGGCCGGCCCGCGATATTCGGCGTTGATCGGCATGAACCTCCTCAAGGCTTCAGGCTAGAGCGCGATGCATCTCATCGCGCTTTAGCGCTCTAGATTGAGCATGATCTTTTAGGAAAACCGCTACGCACTTTTCCGGATCATGCTTTGTCGGACGCACGTCAAGCAGGAATTGATGACGCGATGACGATTAACGCCATCGCGCTACGCTATTCACGAGAACAGGATCGTCGACAACCGCTTGCGACCCTCGACGGTGGCTTCATCCGTCCCGCCCCAGGCCTCGAACAGCTGCACCAGCAGCTTGCGCGCGCCGTCATCGTTCCACTTGCGGTCACGCTTGACGATCTCGAGCAGTTGCGCCGTTGCCTCGCCGCGCTTGCCCATCGCGTTCAGCGCGGTCGCAAGGTCGAAGCGGGCCTGATGATCGAGCGGGTTTGCGGCGACTTTCTGTTCGAGCTCGCCGATCGGACCGACCGACTGCGCCTGCTCGGCGAGATCGATCGCTGCCTGCACCGCCTTCACCGCCGCATCGTTGCGCTTGGCGTCCGGAACCATGGCCAGCGTCTGCTTGGCTTGCTCGATCGCCCCCGTCGTGACGTAGCATTTCGCGAGACCCGCCATCGCCGGGATATTGGTGGCATCGAGCGCCAGCACCTCGGCATAGATCTGCGCCGCCGCGGCCGGATCGCCCTCGGCGAGCACGGCTTCGGCCTCCTGCAGGATCTCGGCGATATTCGGCTCGCCAGGCGCGGACATGCCCTTGGTCAGCTTCTCGATGAAGGCATTGACCTGGCTTTCCGGGACCGCGCCCATGAAGCCGTCGGCCGGCTGGCCATTGACGAAGGCGATCACCGCCGGGATCGACTGGATCCCCATCTGGCCGGGAATGGCCGGATGCTGGTCAATGTTCATCTTGACCAGCTTGACCTTGCCCTTGGCGTTACGGACTGCCTTTTCCAGCACCGGCGTAAGCTGGCGGCACGGGCCGCACCACTCCGCCCAGAAGTCGATCAGGACCGGCTGGCGCCGCGATTCCTCGATGACATCCTTCACGAAGGTCTGGGTGGTGGTTTCCTTGATCAGGTCGGCCGCCACCGGCGCCGCTCCATTACTCTGCTCTACGACCGTCACGGGGGTTCCTCGTCGATAGCTAGTCTATTGATTGAGCGTGATCTTCCTGGAAAACCGGCTTCCGCTTTTCCGGATCATGCTCGCTAAAATTCGGGCTCCTTCTAGCACAGCCCGGTCTCAAGTTTTGAGAAGTTCGGCTCCTTAAGTGGCGGTTTAGAACGAAATTTCAATCGTTTCGGCCAGTGGCTCGAATCGCTGCGCAAGGAAATCACCAAGGAAATGATCCGCTCCGGTTCCCAAGGGTTAGAGCAAGATTTGGCGGCTGTGGAAGGTTAATGGCGGCGTTTTGACGCGATTTTGGGGAATTTGTCCGCTGGACGGCCCAAGGCCGGTGATTTCTCAGTCCTCGGGACATCTTCAAAGTGTTGCATTCGCGCTGCGCATTTGGCATACGACAGCCGTTGCCGGCGCGATCTGCACCGCCAACGCTTTCGGACGCGGGTGTAGCTCAGTGGTAGAGCACGACCTTGCCAAGGTCGGGGTCGAGGGTTCGAGCCCCTTCGCCCGCTCCAAAATCTCCCCGTCCGCAAAACATGTCCTTAAGACATGTCCCCGAGACATCAAGGCACGAATTCAAGCTGCAACGTGCGGCGGCTCAACGCCTGCTCGCCGCATCAATTCGGAACGCGATAGACGCGTATCTTAGCGGTGCCGGTGTTGACGTCATCGAAGAGGTGCGGAAACAAACCGCTGACGGGTTTGTTCAGGTAGATGTAGAGCTCGCCGTCGCGGGTCGGCTTGAATTTCTCTCCGACTTCATCGGCGGATTTGACGTCGCCATCGGGGTCGACAAAATCCTCCTCATTGCCGGTTTCCCCGAAGCGGAGAATGACCCGCCCGAACGGACGATCGAATGTGCGCTTGATCGGGTAGGCTACGATGAGAGCCGTCGTGCGCGCCCACGCTAGCGTCCAGTTGCGCCAGCCGTCATTCTTGCCCGGCATGAACTCGGTGATCGGCATTCCTCCGGGACCCGAGGTCGCGCCCAGGAACGACCAGTCGTCCGCCGCCTTGCTGAGGTTGAACGCATAAGTGCTGGTGTGGTCGATCTTGACGCCGGTCGATACGCAGTAATTGCGCGTGTCGAACGTGCTCTCGACGCCGCGGCACGCTGGACTGCAGGTCGCAGGAAGGTTGCCGTTGGCGTCTGCCCTGCATTTCGCCAGTTCACTCCGCGTGCAGATGTCGAGCTTGTGTGCCGCAGGGTCGGGCCTGCAGAAGTCGCCGAAGCTGTCGCGGATATTGAAGATGTAATGACTGGCGAGCTCGATGCCGCCGAACAGGAAGAGCGCGGCAAACACCGCAGGCGCGATCCAGAGTTTCAGGTTGCTGATGGTCTGCTTGTAGGCGTCCTTCAACCTGAACCAGGCGATGGCCCGATCCGGCAGCAGCATGGTGATCAGGATCATCACCGCAAAGAAGTGGAAGTAGGGCTTGGTGATGCGGTCGATGAAAATCTGCAGCGCGCCGTCGATCCTTGGGATCGGATATCCGAACTTTCCGGGCAACGGATAAAGTGCGACCAGGAACAGGCCGATATAGAGCAGACGCCCGACGGCGCCCGGGCCGCGGGTCTTCTTGGACGCTCCGGCATGAATGTCGAACTTGCCGAGACTGAGCCGCCAGGCGGACCGCATCCGATCGGTGATGCAGTCCTTCAGATTGGCGCTCAGCCACAGCAACAGCGCGACAAGGCCGGCACAGAGCAGAAACTGCAGCGGGTCTCGCGCATAGGCGTCTTTCCAGCGCGACGCCGCATCGGGCACGGCGATGGCGACGATGCGAATGACGTCGGAGAGCGGGCGGAGCCGCGACGTCATCTCGGCGGATTTCGGCAATTGATACGCCAAGGGGTAAGCCAGCAGATAGACCGAGGCGATCACCGTCAGGAAGTAGATCACGCGCCGCCGCCAGATCGTGCTGCCGACGACCCGCTCCTGGGTCAGGTCGCGCAGTCCGGCTGCGGCGGTGGTCTCGTATCCGAGCTTGTCGGGTGAGACGATCTGCTGGTCATAGGTCACGACCTCATAGGCCGCCGGCAGGCTGACCGGCGCATAGAGATGAGCGTCGACTGCGATTCTCTCGAACACGCTCTGATGGATCTTCGGCATCTCGACCTTGACGCAGTCGCGCGGGTCATCGGAATATTTGCTGTCGGACAGGGCGGCCACGCTGCGCGGCCCGTAACGGTAGTAGCCGGCGAGCCCGTTTCGCGAATCATAGATGCGGCCGTCCTTGTCCTGTGTCGACCGTACGCGCGCGAAGGCGTCGGGATCGGCCCCGGGCGGCGCCTTCAACATTAGGCCGTACCGCCGTGCTTCCGACAGGATCCAGGTGAGCGAGACATGCGCCAGCGAATCGTCGGGATACCCGCCGCCGACATTGGCATGCACGCCTGCGAACCAGACCTGGCTGATGCGCTCGGAACCGGTGGTGCGCGGTTCGCCGGGCTTGGGCGCCTTGGCAGGCGGCTCGTTGCTCTCGTCCCACAGCAGCGGATGGAACGTGGTGCGTTCGTCGTCCAGCGACAGTGCGTGACAGGCCCTGCGGACCAGGGGATGAAGCTGGCGGTCGGGAAGTTCGAGCGGCCAGAGATAGCGGCTGATGCCGCGCGTCATCTCGTCGACCGGCAGTCCATAGGCGGCCACTGTGTCCCACAGGCCGAGGAAGGCGACGTGA
>DATHMA010000214.1:0-10104 GCA_035487555.1 Bradyrhizobium sp.
CTCGCTGTTCATGCTCGCATAGTCCTGGTCGAGATGAACATTGTCGGTTTCGAGCGTGAGCTTGCCGCCGCGCGGCATCGCATCGCGCGCGTTCAGCGACAGATTGAGCACCGCCGTGGTGAGCTGGCTGGGGTCGACCAGTGTCGGCCACGCATCGTCCGAAAGCTTCGGCGAAATCTCGATGTGCTCGCCGAGCGTCGGATGCAGCAATTTGGCGGCTTCCAGGATCAGCGAATTGATGTCGATCTCGAGCGGCTGCAGCGGTTGCTTGCGGGCAAAGGCGAGCAGATGCTTGGTAAGCTGTGCGCCACGCTCGGCGGCGTCGTCGATCAGCTTGGCGATCGAGACGAGCTCGGGGCGATCGGCGACCGCCTCGCCGAGGATGCCGATGGTGCCGGTGATCACGGTCAGGATGTTGTTGAAATCGTGGGCGACGCCGCCGGTGAGCTGGCCGATGGCGTCCATCTTCTGGGCCTGCCGCATCTGGGCCTCGGCGGCGCGCTTGTCGGTCAGGTCGCGGCCGATGAAGAAGTGGCGCCGCACCGGCTCGGACCAACTCCCCATCCAGTTCAGCGTGACGATATTTCCATCCTTGTGCGGATAGCGCGCCTCGAAGCTGCGCACCTGCAAGCCGCGGCGCGCCGCGCGCATTTCCTGCCTTGTGCTTTCGAGATCGTCGGCATGGATGAACTCGACCGCGCTGTGGCCGATCATCTCCTCGGGCTCGTAGCCCAGGATGTGGGCGACGCTCGGGGAGACCTGCACGAAATTGCCGACGCTGTCGGTCACTAGGATCAGGTCCTGCGAGGTCTCGAAGATGCGCTGCCGCTCCTCGATCTCGCGGCTCAGCGCGCTCTGGGTCTGCTTGCTCTCGGTGATGTCGCGGGCGATCCGCGATACACCGATGATGTCGCCATTCGCCGACAGCAGCGGGGAGAGGCTCAAGGAGACATCGACATTGCGGCCGTCCTTGTGGACGCGCACGGTTTCGAAGCCATCGATGCGCTCGCCCTTTGTGACCCGCCGGAGGAGATCGGCGATCTCGTCCAGTCGGTGCGGCGGGACGACGAGCGAGATGTGCTGGCCGACCGCTTCCTGCTCGGAATATCCGAACACGCGTTCGGCGGCCAGGTTCCAGCCCGTGATGGTGCCATTGAGCGCGTTGGTGATGATCGCGTCGCTGGAGGATTCCACCACGGCGCTGAACAGCCGCTCGCGCACCTTGTGCTGGTCGCGGACGAAAGCGGCCTCGCGGCGCATCGACCGCACCAGGCGCGACATCTGCGCCTGCAAGGCGACATTGTCGACCAACAGCACCGCCAGCACGAAGCTCGCCGCGCACAGGCCGTAGAGCCGGCCCGCATAGAAGCCGAGATCGAACCGGGCGACGTTGACGATCGCCGACAGCGCGATGTCGAACAACCAGGCGCAGAGCACGACCATGAGCCAGACGTCGATCACCGAATGCGGCCGGCGGAACCACATCACGAGCAGCGCCGCGAGGCTGAGGCACCACACCGTCGACACCACGCCCATCATGACCGGTGTATAGCGGGCCTGGCTCAGGAGGGTGGGGAGAAAATTATGGCCGCTGGTGACGAGCCAGATATATGCCAGGGTCGCGACGCCGACCGCGGCGATGCTGGCAAGGATCGCCGTCATCGTGGGTAGCTGCACCTTGGCGCCGCCATCGCGCGCCTTGTTCAAGGCGTAAGCGAGCACGAACAGCGGAAAGCCGCCGTGCCAGATCATGAAAATCCAGACCGTGGTCTGCGGTCCGCCATCGAGCAGGCCGTTTGTTGCAAACAGACCGGGAAAGCTCAGCGCGTGGACCGTCGCGGCCGCAGCCGTGAACAGATAGCCGCTTGCGAGCAAGAGCAGTCCCCGCGATTTGAGGATCGCGAATTGCGAGAACAGCAGCACCGCCGTGATGATGTCGTTGATCGCAAGCGCGGCCTGGTAGCTCGCGACAAAAGCGGGAACCGGCGTGAGCGGCATGCCGGCGAAGGGAACCGCAACAACGAACAGGACAAAGGAAACCCCGACCACGACCCATGCGACGTTGCGGTCGGTGCGGCTGGCCGGCAGCGTCGACAGGAAGATATTGCGGTCGCTGACCATCTGCATCCTCGTCTCCCGCGGGGCCGGCATTGAGTCCCGGTATGCCTATGCTTCCATTATCGTTTTTGGGGAATCAACCCAGAGCTACGTATAACTTGAAAGTTCCGGCGGCCAAACTCATCGAGGCGGGTAACCGACCCTTTACTGAAAGCCGAAAATTGCGCCCTCGGTTCAAACGGACGGCAAAAATTCCATTGTAGGTTTAGCTCCGGAAGTATCCCGGAGTGAACAATGTCCCGCGTTCTCGTGATCGACGACCAACAGGACGTCCGCGCCATGATCTGCATGGTGCTGCGTCTCAACCATTTCGAGGTGATTGAGGCCGACAGCGCCAAGACCGCCTTGAAGGCGTTTGCGGAATCCGACTTCGACGCCGCCGTGGTCGACATTTTCCTGGAGGATACAAGCGGTTTCGACCTGATTGCCGCGATGCGGGAGACGGTGCCGGATTTGCCGGTTGTCGCGGTGTCCGGCATGGCGACGCTGGATGCCGTGGCGCGGTCATCCGATCTGCCCAATCTGGTCTGCCTGCAGAAGCCGTTCCGCCCCGTGGAACTGATCCGCGCCATCGAGACGGCGCGCGCAGCGACGCGGGGCGCGGTCGGTATCGCGCTTTAAACAAAAACGCCCCGGCGGACCGGGGCGTTTGGTCGCATCGCCTGCGATGCTTATGACCCCTTCGGGTTGACCTCGGCGTAGCCGCCCTTGTCATCCCATTTGTAGACGACGTAATCGAGCTGCTTGATGTCGCCCTTGGCGTCGAAGTCGAGCGTGCCGATCACGGTGTCCCAGGAGCCGGCCTTGATCGTCTCCATCACTTTCTTCGGATCGGTAGTGCCGGCCTTGGCGGCCGCCTGCGACCACACCTGGAACGCGGCATAGGTGTAGAGGGTATAGCCCTCGGGATCGATGTTCTTGGCCTTGAACTTTTCGACGATCGCAGCCGCAGTCGGCTTCTTGCGCGGATCGGGGCCGAAGGTGAACAGGGTGCCTGCGCCGGCGGGGCCGGTGATCGAAGCATATTCCTTGTCGGCAAGCGCATCGCCGGCCATCAGGATGGTCTTCAGGCCCTGGTCGCGCATCTGGCGCACGATCAGCCCGGATTCGGTGTGATAGCCGCCGACATAGACGAGATCGATGTTCTGCTGTTTCAGGCGCGAGACGATGGCGTTGAAATCCTTGTCGCCCTGATTGTAGGACTCGTACATCTTCTCGGTCACGCCGGCCTTGTTGAGCGCCTTCTTGGTTTCATCCGCGAGGCCTTTGCCGTAGGTGCTCTTGTCGTTGAGGATCGCGATGTTCTTGTCCTTGAAGTTCTTCGCGATGTATTCGCCGGCGACCTGGCCCTGCTGATCGTCGCGGCCGCAGACGCGTGCCACGTTCCAGAGCTTGCGCTCGGTGAACAGCGGGTTGGTGGAGGCAGGCGTAATCTGCAGCACGTTGCTGTCGGCATAGGCCTCGGACGCCGGGATCGATGATGACGAGCAATAATGGCCCGCCACGAACGGGACATTGGCGCTGCCGATCTTTTCCGCGATCGAGCGAGCTTGCTTGGGATCGCAGGCGTCATCCTCGGTCTCGAGTGCCAGTTTCTTGCCGAGCACGCCGCCGGCAGCGTTGATTTCTGCCACGGCCATGTCGGCGCCGTTCTTGAGTTGCCGTCCGAACGCGGAATATGATCCGGTCATCGGCCCTGCGACCGCGACCGGTATGTCCTGCGCCGTTGCAGCCGTCGACAGCGCGAAACTCGCGCCGAGTGCCAGTCCGATGAGCTTTACTGATTTCATGAGGGGTCCTCGTGATCACCGTGGGTCTGTCCCCGGACGCTCCGGGTAATCGGGCCCATTGTCCGCTGATTTTACCGCGAAGTCATCGGCAATTTTAAGGGGCAATTTTCCGACCGATTGGTGACCTACGCAGGTATCTTGCCGCAGTTTGGCCCCGAACATTTATCCCTAAGAGATTTATCCGCGCCGGCCGCCTTCGAGATAGGCAGCGCGGATTTCCGGGCGCTGCAAGAGCTCGGTGCCGGTTCCTTGCAGGGTGATCAGGCCATTGACCATGACATAGCCGCGATGGGCGAGTTTGAGCGCGTGGTTGGCGTTCTGCTCGACGATCAGCACGGTCAGGCCGTCCTGGCGGTTCAAGGTGCGGATCGCATCGAAAATCTGGCGGGCGATGAGGGGCGCGAGCCCTAGTGACGGCTCGTCGAGCAGGAGCAGGCGAGGGCGGCTCATCAGCGCGCGGCCGATCGCCAGCATTTGCTGCTCGCCGCCGGAAAGCGTGCCGCCGCGCTGGGTGAGGCGTTCCTTCAGCCGCGGGAACAGTGCGAACACGCGCTCGAGCCCGCCGGCGCGATCCGCCTCCGGGGTGTCGGTCGCATCCGCACCCATCTGCAGGTTTTCGGCGACGCTCATGCGCGGAAAGATTCGCCGGCCCTCCGGCGATTGCGCGATCCGCAGCCGCGCGATCTCGTGGGTCGGCAGCGACGTGATCTCGCGGCCCTCGTACAGGATCTTGCCGGCGCGTGCGCGGGGCCGGCCGAAGATCGACATCATCAGCGTCGACTTGCCGGCGCCGTTGGCGCCGATCAGGGCTACGATCTCGCCGGCGTTGATGTCGAGATCGACGCCCTTTAGCGCCTCGATCTTGCCGTAGGCCGCGCGCAGCCCTTGAATGGCGAGCAGCGCCGTCATGTGCCGCTCTCCATCACGGCGATGGCTTCTTCCTCGTCGGCGCCGAGATAGGCGGCGATCACCTTGGGGTCGTCGCGGACTTGTTGCGGCGAGCCTTCGGCGATCTTGACGCCGTAATCCATCACCACGACATGGTCGGAGATTTCCATCACCACGCTCATGTCGTGCTCGATCAGCAGGATCGAGGTGCCTTGCTCGTTGCGGATCGAGAGCAACAATTCGCTCAGGCTCGCGCTTTCGCGTGCGTTGAGGCCGGCGGCGGGCTCATCGAGACAGAGCAGGGCGGGCTCGGTGCACATCGCGCGCGCGATCTCGAGCCGGCGCTGGTCGCCGTAAGGCAGATTGCCGGCGGCATCGTCGGCGCGATCGAGCAGGCCGATGCGCTGAAGCCAGAATTTCGACAGATCGATCGCGCGCTTCTCCGCGGCGCGATAGCTGGGCACGCCGATCAGACCGAGGAAAGTGAAGCCTGAGGCCAGCATCAGCGCGTTGTGCTGGGCCACCATCAAATTCTCCAGCGCGGTCATGCCGGGAAACAGGCGGATGTTCTGGAAGGTGCGCGCGACCTTGGCCTGCTTGGAGATGCGGAAATCATTCAGCCGCTCCAGCGCGATTTCGGCTGCGCCCTCGCGCGTCAGGCGAAGCGTGCCGCCGGTCGGCTTGTAGAAACCGGTGATGCAGTTGAACACCGTGGTCTTGCCGGCGCCGTTGGGACCGATCAGCGCGGTGATCTGCCTGGTGCCGGCGACAAAGGACAGATCATTGACGGCGACAATGCCGCCGAACCGCATGGAGAGATGATCGACGGCCAAGATAGCGTCGAGGATGGGCTCGCTCATCCATGGCCCTCCTTGACCAGATCGGAGGAGATCACTTGCGCCTGTTTCAGATAGACCGTCGGCGCGCGATGGCCGATCAGCCCGCGCGGCCGCCAGATCATCAAGAGCACCATGGCGACGCCGAACACCAGCATGCGGTATTGCTCGAGACCTCGGAACAGCTCGAAGCCGCCGATCATGGCGATGGCGGCGAGCGCGACGCCAAGCTGTGAGCCCATGCCGCCGAGCACGACAATGGCGAGCACCAGCGCCGATTCCTGGAAGGTGAAGGATTCGGGAGAGATGAATCCCTGGCGGGTGGCGAAGAAGGCGCCGGCAAAGCCGCCGAACATCGCGCCTGTCGCAAATGCGGTGAGCTTGGTGGTGGTGGTGTTGATGCCGAGCGCGCGGCAGGCGACTTCGTCCTCGCGCAGCGCTTCCCAGGCGCGGCCGATCGGCAGCCGGCGCAGACGGATCGTGACCCAGTTGGTGAGCAGCGCCAGCGCCAGGATGATATAGAACAGGAACACGATACGGTGCGTCGGCGAGAACGGGATGCCGAGTTTCGCGGCCAGCCCGTCATCGCCCGGCGTGAGCGGGATGCCGAACATGGTCGGGCGCGGAATGCTGGAGACGCCGTTCGGCCCGCCGGTGAGAGACGCCCAGTTGATGATGACGAGGCGGATGATTTCGCCGAAGGCGAGCGTGACGATGGCGAGATAGTCGCCGCGCAGCCTGAGCACCGGAAAGCCGAGCATCACGCCCCATAGTGAAGCGAGGATGCCGGCAAGCGGCAGGCAGACCCAGAACGACCATCCAAAACTCGTCGCCAGCAGCGCATAGGAATAGGCGCCGACGGCGTAGAAGGCGACATAGCCGAGATCGAGCAGGCCGGCGAGGCCGACCACGACATTCAGTCCCCAGCCCAGCATCACATAGGTGAGCACGAGGATGGAGAGGTCGAGAATGTAGCGCTGGTTATAGAAGATGACGGGCACCAGCAGTGCGAAGATCAGCAGCGCCGGCGCGACGAATTGGCCCGCGCGTGCGAGGCCGCTTTGCACCGAAGACGGAATGAGCTGGCGCGTGCCCGGCGGGCCGAGCCATTGTCGCGCGAGCTCGATCACGATGCTGCCGCCGAACACGACGGCGACCAGCGAGAACAGCTCGCCGAAGCGCGTCCAGTAGATCAATTGCCCGGTCGGTCCGGCCTCGGTGCGGATGCCGATCATCAGCGAGAACAGCACCAGCGCCACGGCCGCCGAGATCAGCGCCTTCTTGAGAATATACGGAATCCCCGGCGCGCGCATGGCAGGGCTCTTGTCGGGCGCGGCAGCCGTCACGCGCTCAGACTTTCTCGATTTCGGGCCGGCCGAGCAGGCCGGTCGGCATGAAGATCAGGACGACGATCAGGATCGAGAACGCCGCGACGTCCTTGTACTCGACGGAAAAATAGGCCGACCACATGGTCTCGATCAGGCCGATCGCAAGCCCGCCCAGCATGGCGCCGGGCAGCGAGCCGATGCCGCCCAGCACGGCCGCGGTGAAGGCCTTGATCCCTGCGACAAAGCCCATGAAGAAATCGACCAGGCCGTAATAGAGCAAGTACATCATGCCGGCGACGGCCGCGAGCGCCGCTCCAATCACGAAGGTCATGGAGATGGTGCGGTCGACGTCGACGCCGAGCAGCGCGGCCATGGTCTGGTCCTGCTCGCAGGCGCGCATGTCGCGGCCGAGCCGTGTACGCGTCACGATCCAGGTGAACAGCAAGAGCAGCACGATGGTCGTGAGCACCACCACGATCTGGATATTGGAGAGCCGCACGGCGAAGCCGCCCCCACTCTCATGCAGCGTGTAGCCACCGGTGATGATCGGCGCCACCGGTTTGACTCGCGCGCCCTGGGCGACCTGTGAAAAATTGCTCAGCACGAACGACATGCCGATTGCCGAGAGCATCGGTGCGAGACGGAAGGAATGCCGGAGCGGTCGGTAGGCGATGCGCTCTACCGTCCAGCCATAGAGCGCGGTGATCGCCATCGAGACGAGCAGGACGAGGAGGAGGATCACGGGGACGGCGGTCAGTCCCAGCGAGACCAGCACCAGGAACGAGATCATGGCAATGAAGCCGCCGATCATGAAAATATCGCCATGGGCGAAATTGATCATGCCGACGATGCCATAGACCATGGTGTAGCCGATCGCGATCAGCCCGTAGACCGAGCCGAGCACGAGGCCGTTGATGAGCTGCTGGGCGAAATAATCCATGGCTGCCATAGGGGACCGGGTCGGTTCTGAAAGATCAGAACCGACCCGGTCCCCAGTTTATGTTTTGACGCGTTTTCTTCACGCGAACCGGTCCCCACTTCGCTTGAAAACGCTACCTTGCCGACGCGGCGTGGCCCCCGGGCAGCCTGGAACGCTCGCGTCGTGGCGTTTCTAACAAGGGGAACCGGGTGCGGCAACAGCGGCGGATATCAGCAAAAGGGCTTGTACAGGATTGTTTTTGCTGCCGGTTCCGCCGCCCCGCGCCTGCCAAGACATCGTCACATTAAAAACGCCGGGGAACCCTGTTTCATAGCAACCTATTGCCGGCACGGGCCGTTATTCCCCGCTTAGAGTTCAACAAGGGAGATCCCGAATGAGCAATCCCAATGAGAAGCCGGGCCATGAGAAGCCGGGCCAGCAGACCCAGAATCCAGGCCAGCAGAACCCGGGACAAAAGCCCGGCCAGCAGCAGGGCGGCGGCCACAAACCTGGCCAGCAGCAACAGGATCCCGGCAAGGGACGCTAGTTCGGACACGTGAGTAAAGGGAAGGTCCCGCCCGATAGGGCGGGGCCTTTCTTTTTTGCGGCAGTGAGCCGGCCAGCCTTATCGGGACACGAGCGGTCATCCCCTCATCCTGAGGAGCCGCGAAGCGGCGTCTCGAAGGATGTGGCCCGGGTACATCGGGGCCTCATGGTTCGAGACGGCGCTTACGCGCCTCCTCACCACGAGGGTTTAGCAGCGCAGCAAGACCAATGCGGCTAAAGAATCTCGGCCAGCGAATGGCCGTGCAGGTCGATGTTCAGGCCCTGCATGCCGAGATCGGTGATCTCGCCGCCCATGGCTTTCAGGCTCTCCTCGCGGATCAGCGACATCAGCCCGCGCTTGAGCGCGAGGAACTCCGACGACATCATCATGGATTGCTGCCGCGGCCGCTCCAGCGGAATCGGAATCTCCGCCTTGATCGAGCCCGGACGCGCGGTCATGCAGTAGACGCGGTCTGACAGGAAGATCGCCTCGTCGATGTCATGGGTGACGAACAGCACCGAGATTTTCAGGCGTTGCCAGAGATTGGTGAGGATCTGCTGCATGATGACGCGGGTCTGCGCGTCCAGCGCGCCGAAGGGTTCATCGAGCAGCAGCACCTTTGGGCCGGTCGCCAGCGCGCGCACGATGCCGACGCGTTGCTTCATGCCGCCGGACAGCCGCTCCGGATAATGCTTCTCGAAGGCCTCTAACCCGGCAAGGCCGAGCAGTGTCCGCGCCGCGCGCTCGCGCTGGGCGCGCGGCATGCCGCGCATCTTCAGGCCGAATTCGACATTCTCCCGCACCGTCTTCCAGGGGAACAGCGAGTATTGCTGGAACACCATGCCGCGCTCGGCGCTCGGTCCGTTCACGGCTTCTCCGTCGACGGTGACGGTGCCGCTGGTCGGTTTCAGGAAGCCCGCGACGGCGTTGAGCAGCGTCGACTTGCCGCAGCCCGAAGGGCCGACGATCGAGACGAACTCGCCCGGCTTCACATGGATGCGGGTGTTGCTGACGGCTTCGACCGATCCTTCGATAGTCTCGTAGCTCAGCGCGAAATCCTCGACCTCGATATGGCCCTGGGCCGGGCGTATATCGACCTGACGCTCTGCCTGAATCATTTCATCCTCCATGGCATGACCAACTGGCCCACGCCTCGGATCAGGAGACTTGATCCCAATCCCAAGACGCCGATTGCGATCATGCCGAGCGCGATGTCGGCATACTGGACCAGCGAATAGGCCTCCCAGGTGAAGTAGCCGATGCCGTATTGGCCCGAGATCATCTCGGCGGCGATCAGCGACACCCATGCGACGCCCATGCCGACCGTGAGCCCGGTGAAGATGTGGGGCAGCGAAGCGGGGAAATAGACCTCGCGGAAGATCGAGCTCTCGCGCGCGCCAAGACATTGCGCGGCGCGCACCAGCACGGGATCGACCAGCGACATGCCGTGCAGCGTGTTCACCAGGATCGGGAAGAACGATCCGAGGAAGGTGATGAAGACGATGCTCTGTTCGTTGGTCGGCCACAGCATGATCGCCATCGGCACCCAGGCGATCGCCGGGATCGGCCGCAGCACCTCCGCCACCGGGAAGATGATCTCATGGATCAACTTGAAGCGGCCCATGACGAGGCCGAGAGGCACGCCGACGACAGCCGCGAGCGAGAAGCCGATCAGGAT
>DATHMA010000215.1:0-6934 GCA_035487555.1 Bradyrhizobium sp.
CTACAGCGATGCTGCCACCGGGTGGCAAGGATCGCGGCGGGTTCCGGATCATCATCGTTGCCGCATCCAATGCCGATCCTTATCCTCAGCAGGACGCGGCCATCGCTGCACTGGGAGCGCATTTCGGTCTCACACTCGATCGCAACCGCTGCTTCCCCTACGGCCGCTAAGGAGCCTGACGAGTATCGCCGCTTGATTGGAGCGATGTCGGCTCATGGCCCATCGCGTCATGTTGCGCCGCCGCATCATTGTGGTCACAACGGAGCGAAGCGGACATTCACTGGAGCAGGTCACCCGGCTTATGAGCACACGACCTAGTTCGCCGCCGCCAGTTTCGGCGGCTCGGCCACTTCGGTCTGCGCGATCAGCCGCTTCAGCTCGGGGATGCAGGAGCCGCAATTGGTGCCCGCCTTGAGCTTCGCCCCGATCTCGGCGGAGCTGCGCGCGCCCGCGGCGATCGCATCGCAGATGGTGGCGCGGCCGACGCCGAAACAGGCGCAGACCACGGGGCCGGTGCTCGCCATCCCTTCGGTTGAGCGGCCCGAGAGCAACAGGCGGCGCTGATCGTCGCTCAGACTATCCGCGGCAAACAGGCTCTTCACCACGTCCCAATCGCCGGCATCGTGCGCGGGGCCGACAAAAAGACAGGTCTCGATGCGGTCGCCGGCAAAGGACGCCGCGCGGTAAACGCCGCCGCCAAAATCCCGGTATTCGGCGACATCGTCGCTCGCGCCTGCGCGGAGCCAATCAGGCCAGCGTTTGAGATCCGCATTATCGGCAAAGAGATAGGCGAAACCGCCCGTGATCGCCGCCCTCGCCCACCACAGGCTTTGCGGCAACGCGAGCTCCTTTCGCGACAGCACGAAGCCGCGGAACACATATTCGTACGGCATGATCGAGGCCGGTGTCGACTTGCTCTCGGGCTGGCCGGAATAAGGATCGGTGAAAGGCGCAACAAGCGCGCCGACACGCGCGCCGGAGGCGTTGGCATCGCTCCAATGGATCGGCGCAAAAAGCATGCCGCGCTGCTGCCGCGGGCTCACCACCACTTTCAGAATGCACTGTCCGTAATCGGTGGTGACACGCGCAAAACTGTCGTCGACCACGCCATATTTGTTGGCGTCGTTGGGATGGATCTCGACAAAAGGCTCCGGCAGATGCGCACCCAGCCGCGGCGACATGCCGCTACGGGTCATGGTGTGCCACTGATCGCGGATGCGGCCGGTGTTGAGCCGGAGCGGCCTGCCCGCGCTGGTCTCACTGCGCAGCGCCGGGATTTCCGGCGCGACGAACCGCGCCTTGCGGTCGTTGGAATAGAAATTTCCGTTCGTGAAGAAGCGCGCCTGCGGCTCGGTGCCTTCGCGCAACGGCCACTGCACCGGCGCCATGGTATCGAAGGCGTCATCCGATAACGACGTCAGCGCGCCGATGTCGAAATCGCGGCTGCCGTTGTTCTCGAAGGCCGATAGCGCCGCGTGCTCGCGGAAGACGTCGGCGGCGGATTTGTAATCGAAAGCGGCGCCGAAGCCGAGGCGTTTTGCCACCTCGCTCAAAATCCACCAATCGGGCCGCGCTTCACCCGGCGCAGGCAGGAAGGAGCGCTGACGGGTAATGCGCCGCTCCGAATTGGTGACGGTCCCGGATTTCTCGCCCCAGGCGAGCGCAGGCAGCAGCACGTGCGGGCCGGCTTCGACCGTATCGTTGGAGCGGACGTTTTCCGAGACCACGAACAGCTCGAGCTTCTTCATCGCCTCGCGCACGACATCGGCATCCGGCAGCGACACCGCCGGATTGGTGCCGATCACCCACAGCGCCTTGATCTCGCCGCGGGCGATCGCCTCGAACATCTGCACCGCCTTCACCCCTTCATGGGTGGCGATGCGCGGCGCCTTCCAGAAGCGGCGGACGCGGTCGATATCGGGCGGCGTGAAGCCCATATGGGCGGCCAACTGGTTCGCAAGCCCGCCGACCTCGCGGCCGCCCATCGCATTGGGCTGGCCTGTGAGCGAGAACGGCGAGGCGCCCACTTTGCCAATGCGGCCCGTGGCGAGATGGCAATTGAGGATGGCGTTGACCTTGTCGGTGCCCTGCGCCGACTGGTTCACGCCCTGCGAATAGAGCGTGACGACGCGCTCGGTCTCGCGGAACATCTGGAAGAAGGTGGCGACATCGGATTCGGACAGGCCGGTCGCGAGCGCCGTCGCCGCCACGCTGCCGGCAATCTGCCGCGCCCGTGCGAGAGCCTCGTCGAAGCCCGTGGTATATTGCGCGATGTAATCCGGATCGAGTGCGCCGTTGTCGGCGAGATGCACCAGGAGACCGGAGAACAGCGCGGTGTCGGTGCCCGGCTTCAATCCCAGAAACAGCTCGGAATCTTCTGCGGTGTCGGTGCGGCGCGGATCGATCACGATCATGCGCGCGCCGCGCTTCTGCCGGTTCGCCAGCATGCGCTGGAACAGGACGGGATGGCACCAGGCCGCGTTGGAGCCGACAAGCACGAGCAGGTCCGCCTCGTCGAGGTCCTCGTAACATCCGGGCACGGTGTCGGCGCCGAAAGCGCGGCGATGGCCGGCGACGGATGACGCCATGCAGAGCCGTGAATTGGTGTCGACATTCGCCGAGCCGACGAATCCCTTCATCAGCTTGTTGGCGACGTAATAGTCCTCCGTCAGCATCTGGCCGGAGAGATAGAACGCGACTGAGTTGGCACCGTCGCGCGCGATGATGTGTTTCAGGCGATGCGCGACGTGATCGAGCGCGTCGCTCCAGGCGACGCGCTCCAGCACGCCCTTGCAGCGGATCATCGGATGCAGCAGCCGGCCTTCCAGCGCGACGGTCTCGCCGAGCGCCGATCCCTTCGAGCACAGCCTGCCGAAATTGGCGGGATGCTCGCCATCGCCCGAGATCGCGGCACCGCCGTTGCCATCCGGCGTCGCCAGCACGCCGCAGCCGACGCCGCAATAAGGGCATGTGGTGCTGACGGCGCGGAGTTTGGGATCGAGGGAAGTCATCGGCGTCTCATGCAGCCTTTAATCTCATGCAGCTTTGGGCGCGGTCGCGAGCGATCGGCCGAACATCATCTCCTTGCGGATGGCCGCAACCGGCTTCCGATTGCGGATCATTTCCAGATACCAGAGCGCATCCGAGGTCTCGCCGATCAGCACGGCGCCGGTGAGCTTGCCGTCCGCGATCACGAGCTTCTTATAGGTGCCGCGCCTGACGTCGCTGAGCAGGATGCTCTCGCTGCCTTCGCTTCCCATGAAGTCACCGGCCGAGAACACACTGACCCCCGACACTTTCAGATTGGTCGCGACCACGCTGCCTTGATAATTCGCCTCGCGCGAGGCGAGATGCCCCGCCAGCACCTTCGCCTGCTCATAGGCCGGCTCGACCAGGCCGTAACAGATGCCGCGATGCTCGGCGCATTCGCCGAGCGCAAAGATATTCGGCGCGGATGTTTGCAGATGATCGTCGACCACCACGCCGCGGTTGACGGAGATGCCGGCTTCCTTGGCGAGCGCCGTGTTCGGCCGGATGCCGGCCGCGAAGACCACGGCATCGGCCTCGATCCGCCGTCCGTCGGCGAGCTCGACGCCCTCGACCTGGCTTTGCCCGTGGATGCGGGCCGTGTTGGCGTTGAGCAGCACCCTGATGCCCTTGCGCTCGACCAGCGTCTTCAACAGATCCGCGGCGGGCGCATCGAGTTGGCGCTCCATCAGCCGGTCCATCAGGTGCAGCAGCGTCACCGGCGTGCCGGCTTTCGCGAGCCCATAGGCTGCTTCCAGTCCCAACAAGCCGCCGCCGACCACGACGACCGGCTTCTTGCGCGCGGCGAGCGACAGCAAGAGATCGACGTCGCGGCTGTCGCGGAAGGTGTGCACGCCGGCAAGATCGGACCCCGGCACATTGAGCCGCAGCGGCGTCGAGCCGGTGGCGAGCACCAGGCGCGAGAACTCGATGCTCTCGTCGCCGGCGATCTTCAGCTCATTGCGGCCGACATCGATCTCGGTGGCACGGCAGCCATATTTCAAGGTGACGCCGCGGTCGCGCCACCAGTTGGCCGGCTTCAGCTCGATATCCGGCGAAGCGATCTCGCCGGCGAGCACCGAGGACAACAGCACGCGGTTATAGGCGAGCCGCGGTTCCTCGCCGATCACGGCGATGGCGTAGCGGCCGAGCGAAGTCTTGACGAGCTCGTCGACGAGACGCGCCGCCGCCATGCCATTGCCGACGATGACCAGGGGTTCACTCAACGCTTGATCCCCCTACTCCGCGGCCTGCGGCCGGCCATAAGCCTGGGCGATCATGAAGCCCGACAAGGTGTCATAGGCCGTGGTCCAGGCTTCGGCGACATCGGGAGTCCAGTCGGCGCCGAGGCCCTTCTCCAGCGTCCACAGCAGCGCCGCGCCGACGACGGGATAATGCTCGGCCTTGGCGCCGTAAGCGACATGGCGTGTTGCGAGCGATGCGGCAACGGGCAGCATCAATTCGAGATTGGAAAGCCCGTTCACGACGATGACGAGCGTTGCCATCAGCTTGCGGCGCTGCTCGGTCATGTCGGAGGGAAACATCGCGCGCACGGCAGGCGCTGTCTCGAACAGGCGATCATAGAAGATCACAGCCGCCTGCTCGGAGATCGGCGCGACCTTGGCGAAACTTTGCTGAACGAGCTCGATCTGGTCCGGTGTCATGTTGCTCCTCTTAACTGTCGGGATGCGCGGAGATTCACGCATCCATCTCAAGAGTGGCTTTGTGCCTCCGAGGGATTGGCGGGTTCACACCCGGCAATCACGAGAGTGTCAGGAGCTAGATGCGCGCTTCGGCGAGGCTCGGCGCGCCCGCGCTCTCCGGGCCCTTGCGCAGGTAGAACCACCAGGTGAAGCCGAGGCAGATCGCGTAGAAGCAGAGATAGACCACCAGCGCGAGCTGCGGCCCGCCGGTCATCGCGATCGACTTGCCGAAGCCCAGCGGAATCAGGAAGCCGCCGACGGCGCCGACCGCGCCGATGAAACCGACCGCAGCACCTGACTCGATCGAGGCAGCCTTCAGCGCCGCGAGGCGCGCCGCCTCGCCCTGGCCACGCGCCTTGTGCAGGTTCTCCTCGCGGAAGATCGAGGGGATCATGCGATAGGTCGAGCCGTTGCCGAAGCCGGTAGAGGCGAACAGGACCAGGAAGCTCACCAGGAAGCCGGTGAAGTCCTTGATGCCGACGAAGTAGAGGACGCCGATCGTCGCCGCCGCCATGACGATGAAATTGAAGAAGGTGACGATGGCGCCGCCGACCTTGTCGGCGAGCAGGCCGCCGAGCGGGCGCGAGAGCGAGCCGACTAGTGGACCGAGGAAGGCAATGGCGATCGTGATCGACGGGAACTGCGTCTTGATCAGCAGCGGGAACGCCGCCGAATAGCCGATGAAGGAGCCGAACGTTCCGATGTAGATCCAGGACATGATCCAGGTGTGCTTGCGCTTGACGATCGCAAGCTGGTTCTTGATCGAGGCCTTGGCGCTGGTGAGATTGTTCATGAAGAACACCGCGCCATATACCGCGATCGCGATCGGCAGCACCCACATCAGGCCGGCGTTCTGAAGGTAGACGCCGCCGACCGGTGCGGCCTGGTACAGGTTGATCAGGCCGATGCCCATCAGGATGGGCGTCAACAGCTGCACGCTGGCAACACCGATATTGCCGCCGGCCGCGTTCAACCCGAGCGCCCAGCCCTTCATCCGGTCCGGATAGAAGAAGGAGATGTTGGTCATCGAGGAGGCGAAGTTGCCGCCGCCAAGGCCCGCGAAGGAAGCGACCAGCAGCATCAGCCAGAACGGCGTGTCGGGGTGGCTGACGAAATAGGCCAGCGCCAGCGTCGGGATGAACAGCACCGAGGCGGAGAAGATGGTCCAGTTGCGGCCGCCGAAGGTCGTCACCGCGAAGGTATAGGGGAAGCGCATCAAGGCGCCGATCAGGCCCGGCAGCGCCACGAGCTGGAAGAGCTGGTCCGTGCTGTAGTGGAAGCCGGCCGCAGGCAGCTTGGTCGCGACGATCGACCAGATTGCCCAGACCGAAAATCCGATGTGCTCGGCGACGATCGACCAGATCAGGTTGCGGCGGGCAACGAACTTGCCCTTGGATTCCCAGAACTTCGCGTCCTCGGGATTCCAGTCCGAGATCCAGGTCGGGTTCTGCTCACTCATTAGAGGTCCTTTCAATCGCAGGCATGGGAGCGCGCTCTGGGGAGGCCCCAGTCGGGCGGTCACAAAAATCGGATGATGAGTTTCGAAGGACGGCGTCGGTGGCGTCAGTAAGACCTATTCAAGCTTCGTGCCAAGCCGCGCCAACGCGAAAATCGCATTGATTATAACTGGTTGCAAAGACCTGCCCGAAATGTTTGCAGGCCGAATTCGCATTCAAAATTTGCGATTCGCTCATTTCTTGTGCGCCGCACAAGAAATGAGCGGGGTGATCAAAAATTGATCGTCATTGCGAGGAGCGACGTGTCTGCCGAAGCTGGCAGGTCGGCGGGCTTAACGGGAGCGATATTTCATCGGTTGCTTACATCCGCTTCTGGAGACGCTTGATCCAGTCGCAGCGAACGGGCTTCAATTCGATGCCGCCCAGCCCAGGAATATCGGAGGTTTGATTGATGGTTGTTTGGTCTCCCTTTCGGTTCAACAGCGGACAAGAGATAGCAAATCGGTTTGTCATTGCTCCGCTAACAACCGATTCGTCCCACGAAGATGGAACGGCTACCGAAAACGAACTCGAATTTGTCCGACGACGTTCCGCCAGCGGATTCGGAGCTACCATTTCGTCCGCCGCTTACGTCGAACAAGACGGACGCTCCTGGCAGGGAATCGGTGCGGCACATGATGGACACTTGTCCAGTCTCCAACGGCTCGCTGAAGCGATGCGTGCGGTGGGAGGTCTTGCGATCCTCCA
>DATHMA010000216.1:0-51834 GCA_035487555.1 Bradyrhizobium sp.
GCCAGCATCATGATCAGCGCGATCATGCCGATGCCAGCGAGCGAGACCCAATCCGACGTCCAGTGCAGGGTGCGGTTCTGCAGGATGGATTCGGCGGCGAGCGCCTGCAGCACCGGTCCGGAAACGATCCCGCCATTTGGAATGCTGAAGCGATCGCCAAGCTCGAACGCGGTCCCGCCGATGATGACCTTCTTGTCCTTCAGCCTTTCGAAGGTTGTCGGATCAGCCTGCAGCACGTCGATATAGGAGACCTTCGGCACCGAGGCGGCGCGGATGCCGAAGTCGATCAGGAAGGGAGCGTCCCTGCTGTTGTATTCGCCTGACAGCACCGCGGCCATTGACGGCAGGAACTCGCCGCCGAGCTTCTCGCCGAACGGATATTGGCGCACCCTGCCGTCGGGCTCGACCGCGACATTGACCACCGCTGCCCAGGACTGCGCCGCGAACGGCTTCAGCGGCCGGTTGATGTAGACCTCGGCGGGATTGCTGGCGTCCGCGCCGGGCTGCTTGAACGAAGGCAGCACGACCGACCCGGCGGCCGCCTTGAGCGCCTCGGCGAATTGCCGGTCGGATGCGGCATCCGACGGCGCGCTGAAATCGACGTCGAAGGCGATGTCGCGAACACCGGCCCGCTCGAGCTGGCGGACCAGCTCGGCGTGGAGCCGGCGCGGCCACGGCCAGACGCCGACCTTCTCGATCGACGGCGCGTCGATGGCGACTACGACGATGTCACCGCCGGCCTGCCGCTTCAGCCAGGCGAAGCGCAGGTCGGCAAGCGCATTGCGGAACGCATCGTGCCAGCCGGAGGCCAGCACGATGGCCAGTGCGACAACCACCAGAAAGTGCGAACGATAGTGTTTCACTTCATCCCCCCAAGCGCCCCTCTCAATTCCCCACGAGGCGCATCCCTCATTATCCCCTTGGCGATGTCGATCAGCGGCAGCGGTCAGTGCTTGCTGTTGCCTTTGCCATTGCCGTTGCCGACCCCGCCGTTGCCGTTCCCATTGCCGTTGCCGTTATTGCCGTTTCCGTTGTTGCCGTTGCCATTGGCGGCGGTCTTGCCGTTGCCGGTCGACGCACTGCCGCCGCTGCTGCTGGCACTGCCGGAATCGGTTGCCGCAGCGGCAGCGACCGCAGCCGTCGATGCGGTGACTGCACCGGCGGTCGCCGCCGTGGCGGTCGAGGTCGCGCCGGCTGCGCTGTTCGCGCCGGTCTGGGCGAACGCGTTGCTGCCGCTGGATTTGTTATCGCTCCAGATCGTGCTGCCGCTCGTATCGTGCGACGCGCTGCCACGCGAGGCGGCGGTGACGGAGCTATGGGCAAGACCGTGCGTGGCCTTGCCCACATTGAGGTGGACTTCGCCGAGCGCCGTCGACAGGTGAACGACGTTGCTGTTCGCCTGGTGCGTCTGCGTGGACGCATTGGCGAGCTTGTCGAACGAGGCGTGGCCGTTGAACGCATGAATGACCTTGCCGTCGCCCGCATTGTTGTGCGGGGCCGTGAGGCCGTTCCTCGGCACCGGGACGCGATCGATCGATGACGGACGCGGCCTGCCCTGCTCGATCGGACTGAAGGTGCCCGAGCCGCTCAGCGACAGGCCAGGTTTGCCATGGGCGAAGCTGGTTGCGGTCTGGCCCGGCAGGATCTGCGCGATCTGGCCGGTCTTGAAGTCGGAGACCTCGACCTGCCCGCGCTCGACGTTCACGCTCGTGCTTGCGGCGTTCACGGTGACGCTGAAATGCGTGCCCTTCACCACGGCGGCGAGATAGGGCGTCTCGACCTCGAAATGCCTGACGTTGCGCTTCTCGACCTCGAGCAGGATCGAACCGGCCTGCTGCAGGATCGTGGTCGACATCCCGTCCTTCTTCTCGGTCGGCAAGCCGATCACCGAGTTCGGCGACACCAGGATGGTTTCCTCGCCGCGCACCAGGAGGACCCGGCCGTTGCGCCCGGTGCGGATGACGTCGCCGGGCTTCAGCGGGTCTTCCTGCCGGAGCGAAGCCTGCTCGGCGCCTGATGTGGTGACCCACACCTCGCCGGAGGATTTGCTGATCGACCAGATGCCGTCGTCACCGGCGAAGGCGCTTGTACTCACGACGAGGGCCACCGCCATCGTCAGTACGCATCGCATTCCGCTCCTTCTGAGCATGACGTTTCCCAGCTTTGCCACGGTTGAACCCCGAAGCTAACCGGAAATGTTTCAACATCTGATTATTGGAACTGCGGAACGCCGGACCGCCCCTTAACGGTTCATTGACCATAAAAATCTATTAAAAATCATGCGGCTGAACATTCCCACGGTGTTCGCGGAGTGTCCTCAGTTGAACTACGGAGGCGGCCGGTGGCGGCTGGTCACCTCTCCTCACCGCATTACCTTTTGTCTGGTGATCGCCGCGACCCTCTGGCTCTCGGCGATACAACCCGTGGCGGCGCAGCAGGGCTACGACCCCAGGCAGACCGAAAAACATTTCGACGATGTGCAGGAGCAATCGCGCCCGGCGCGCGCGCCGCTACACATGCCGTCCTTTGCCCGTCCGGAAACGGCTGATAACGGCAAGCCGCTGTTCGTGCTCCGCGGCGTTTCGCTGGTCGGCGCCACGGCGATCCCGCACGATCAGCTCGTGGCGACCTACCGGGCTTATCTGGGCAGGAAAGTCTCCCAGGCGGACCTCGCCGGAATTGCGCAAGGCATCAGCGAGCTCTATCGCGCCGCCGGCTTTCACTTGAGCCGCGCCATCATCCCGCCGCAGGATATCGCCGACGGCCATTTGCGCATCCAGGTCATCGAGGGCAGCATCACCGAGATCGCGCTGAAGGGAGATGGCGCCGAGCAATTCGGCGTCAGGCCGCTGCTCAACGTGGTGCTCACGGAATATCCGTCCCGGCTTGCAACGCTGGAGCGCCAGCTGCTCCTGATCAATGGCTGGCCGGGCGTGCGCATCACCGATTCCGCGCTGGAAGAGATCGGCGGCGCCTCAGGCCGCTTCCGCCTCGTCGTCTACCTGAAGACCTGGCACGTCTACGCCTGGGCCGGAATGGACAATCTTGGCTCCGCCGCAGTCGGCCCCTGGCAGGCCTATGCCTCGGGCGCGTTCAATTCCTATCTCACGCCGGGCGACATGCTGGCGCTCAATCTTTCGACCATCGCCAATGATCCGCGCGAGCTCGGCTTCGGACGCCTGTCCTATGACGCGCCCGTCGGCACCGACGGCTGGCGGCTCGGCGGCTCCGCGCTCTACAGCGAGGTTCGGCCGGGCGATGACCGGCGGCTCACCAACGACAATACCAGGACCGAATCCTTCGAGCTTCGCAGCAGTTTCGTCGCCGTGCAGTCGCAGCGGTCGACGCTGACGCTGACGGCTGCGGCCGGATTCAGCAATGTCAGCGAGAGCGACGTGTTCGGCCCGATCTATAACGACCACATCCGCACCGCGAGCCTGACCTCCGACTACCGCCTGCAGGACGCCTTCGGAGGCACCAACTACGCCACCATGACCTTCCGCCAGGGGCTCGACATTTTCGGCGCCTCGCATTTCGGCGACGACTACCTGTCGCGCGACGGCGCGTCGGCGAATTTCTCGGTGCTCAATGTCTACTTCACGCGCTACCAGACGCTATCAGATAATTGGTCGGCCAAGTTTGCGATGGCGAGCCAGACGGCGTCCGGCCCGCTCTTCACCTCCCAGCAATTCTATCTCGGCGGCGCCGCGTTCGGGCGCGGCTATGGCGCGGCCGAGATCAGCGGCGACAACGGGCTTGCCGGCTCGTTCGAGCTGCGCTTCGACCAGCGGCCGAATTTCCGCTACCTCACAGGCTATCAGCTCTATGGCTTCGTCGACGCCGGCGCAGTCTGGAACGACGGCTACCGCATCGGTGACGGCCTCGCTTTGACCTCGGCCGGCGGCGGCATCCGCTTCTTCTTCTGGGACGATTTCCAGGCCGATCTCGGCGTCGCCTTCCCGCTCAGCTATCGCGCGCCCGACAACACCACGCGCAGCGCGCGCTTCCTGTTCTCGGTCTCCAACGCGCTGAAGCTCTGTCCGGAACGGAGAACGGGAAGCTGCCTGTAAGCGGGCGCGCTGGTCCTTTCCCGCTGCGATCCCCGGCTGTCATCCCCCTGTCACAGAATGCCCTAACAGCTTCCCCGGACAAATCCGGGGATCCGCATGGACTATTTCAAACGCTTCAACTTCCTGTTCGCCGCGCCGGTGTTTGACACCGACGACCTCGAAGGCATCCGTTTCAACCAGATCATCACGGAAATCGAGCGTTCCGGCTTCGAGGTGGTGCGGGCCCGCAAGCTGGAGGATGCCGAGATTGCGGTGCAGACCGATGCTGCGATCGGCTGCATGGTGGTCGACTGGGGCAAGAAGGGTCTGGAAGGCAAGACCAATGCGCTGATCAACCTGATGCGCCGGCGGGGCCTGGATTTCCCGATCATCCTCCTGATCCGCCGCAAGCGCTTCGAGGACCTGCCGGTCGAGGTGCTCGACTTCATCGACGGCTATGTATTCCTGTCGGAGGAAACCCCGCCCTTCATCGCCAAGAACCTGATCAGCCGGCTGAAGCAATATGCTGAGACGCTGAAGACGCCGTTCTTTGGCGCACTCGTCGACTATGCCGAGGAAGGCAACCAGCTCTGGACCTGCCCCGGGCACAATGGCGGCGTGTTCTACAGCCGCAGCCCGATCGGCCGGGTGTTCGTGGAGCATCTGGGCGAAGCGGTATTCCGCGACGACCTCGACAATTCCATCCTCGACCTCGGCGATCTCCTCACCCATGAGGGCCCGGCGCTGAAGGCGCAGAAGGAAGCGGCCGCGATTTTCGGCGCGGAGAAGACCTATTTCGTGCTCAACGGCACCTCGACCTCGAACAAGGTCGCGCTCGGGGCGCTGGTCACCGACGGTGACCTCGTGCTGTTCGACCGTAACAACCACAAGGCCGCCCATCACGGCGCGCTGATGATGGCCGGCGGCATCCCGATCTATGTGCCGACCGTGCGCAACGCGTGGGGCCTGATCGGCCCGATGCGCTGGGACACGCTGGATGAGACCGCGCTTCGCGAGCGCATCCGCAACCACCCGCTGGTGACGGACAAGGACGCCTGGCAGAAACCGAGGCCGTTCCGCGTCGCGGTGGTCGAGGAGTGCACCTATGACGGCACGATCCATTCGGCGGAGATGATCCTCAAGCGCATCGGCCATCTCTGCGAATACATTCTGTTCGACGAAGCCTGGGCCGGCTTCATGAAGTTCCACCCGCTCTATGCCGGCCGCTTTGCCATGGGATTGCAAAATCTCGGCCCCGAGGCGCCCGGCATCATCGCGACCCAATCGACCCACAAGCAGCTCGCGAGCTTCTCGCAGGCCTCGCAGATCCACATCAAGGACCGTCACATCAAGGGCCAGAAGCGACGGATCGAGCACCGCCGCTTCAACGAGAGCTTCATGCAGCATGCCTCGACCTCGCCCTTCTATCCGCTATTCGCTTCGCTCGACGTCGGCGCGCAGATGATGAAGGGCCGCTCGGGCGAAGTGTTGTGGGACGATACCATCCGGCTCGGCATTGAGCTCCGCAAGAAGATCCGCGCCGTCCGCCGCGAGTTCGAAGAGAAGGAAACCCGCCCGGAGCGGCGTTGGTTCTTTGAGCCCTTCGTGCCGGATCGCGTCGCGATCCCGGACGTGTCGCGCGAGGGCGCCGCGCATAATGTCGCCTGGGAGAACATCGCGACCGATCTGCTCGCGACCAATGCCTCCTATTGGCAACTCTCGCCCGGCGCCGCCTGGCACGGCTTCCCCGATCTCGAGGCCGGCTTTGCCATGACCGACCCGAACAAGCTGACCCTGCTCACGCCGGGTTTCGATCCCACAACCGGCGCCTATGCCGAGCACGGCATCCCCGCTCCCGTCGTCGCGCAATATTTGCGCGAAAACCGCATTGTGGCGGAAAAGAACGACCTCAATTCGCTGCTGTTCCTGCTCACGCCCGGCGTCGAGGCGAGCAAGGCCGGCACCTTGGTCTCGGGCCTTGTCGCCTTCAAGAAACTGCACGATGACAATGCGTTGCTGGAAGATGTTATTCCGGAATTTTACCGCCGCCGCGCCGCGCGTTACGCCAAGGTGCGGCTGCGCGACCTCTGCGGCGAGATGCACCGCTTCTTCCGCGACGCCGATGTCTCCGGCCTGCAGAAGAAGCAGTTCCTCCCCGAGCACCTGCCCGATATCGCGCTCTCGCCCCGCGAGGCCGCACGGCGCCTGATCCGCAACGAAGTCGACTATCTGCCGATCGACGCCCTTGCGGGACGGATTGCGACCACGCCTTTCGTGGTCTATCCGCCCGGGATCGCGGCCATCGTGCCGGGCGAGCGGCTCAACGAAAAGTCCCAGCCGATGATGGATTATCTGAAGATGTTCGAAACCTGCTTCAACACCTTCCCTGGCTTCGACGTGGAAATCCAGGGTGTCTATAAGGAGGTCGATGCGGGGGGCCGCATCAAGCTCTTTACTTACGTGGTCAGTGAATGAACCTGGATCAGCCTCAAATCGAAAACGAGTTTCGCATCCTGGTCCGCGCTTCGCGGGACTCCGACGTCGAGGCGATGCTGACGATCTATCGCCGCCATATCAGGCGTGGCGTCGAGGAAAGCGTCGATGACAACGGCACGCCGGAGCCCGACGACCTGCGCGACCGCCGCAAGAATTTGCGCAGCCATCGCCTGCCGCATCTGGTCGCGACGCACAACGGCGAGGTCGTCGGCTATGCCTATGTCGTGCAGTTCCGCAAGCGACCGGCCTACCGCTTCGCGGTCAAGCACTCGATCTACATCCATCACGATCATCAGGGCCGCGGTGTCGGCCGCATCCTGCTCGGCGAACTGATCGATGCCTGCGCCGCGTCCGGCTTCCGCCAGATGATCGGCTATATCGATGCCGACAACACCGCTTCGCTGGCGCTGCATGGAAAATTCGGTTTTGCCAAGGTCGGCACCCTTCCCGGCGTCGCTTTTCGCTACGGCAAATGGTGTGACACCGTGATGGTGCAACGCTCGCTTGCGGCAGGCTCAACCGCACCACCAGCGGCGGCGGTCTTTGGTCGATGACCGGTAAATTACTTTACGCGAAATGCCATTTTATGTAATCTGCTTGCGGTGGCGATTCGCCGCTCAACAGGAATCGAATTCATGGAAGAATGCCAAAAGCGCCTTGAGGCTGCTTTTACCTCCGCCAGTGATGGAGAGACCATTCGAGGCGTTGGCGAGGGGATCCTTCTCGCCGATGACCTAATAGAAAACACGCCGATATTACGCCATGCAGGCGGGCGCGATTTGCGTGGCCATGTTCGCAGGGCCGGAATTAATCGACTGCATGATTTGTGCGAACGAGGCGATCTCCCGTTTTTAGCAAAGATTACGCCCATGCCGCATGGTAGCTGGCATTGGTTGGAAATCCGTTCCGATGCCTTTAAGGCGCACGTCTGCCGCAGTGACGGTCCCTACGACTTCCCCGAGGAAACCCTCAGCCGCCAAGATTCACGGCTGGTGAACCAGTTCGATTTTTTTAAGGATAACGTCGTCTCGCTGAATGAGGTGATGAGAAAGATTTCGGAGCTGTGCGCGTGGCTCACCTATTCGGCAGATAAAACTGGAAAGCTGAACCATTTGTGTTGGGCCATGCCGCCTGCGGATCATGGGCCGTGGCTTGCACATATCGATGTTTTGAAGCGTGCCGCACAAAGTAAGATCGAAGAGGCTCCTCCGGTGGAAGAGCCTACGAAAGTCATCAAACTCAAATTTAGAGACCATGTGGCGGAGGTGCTGTCTAAACAGGACGAAAGCAACAACAAGAAATAATCCTGAGGGGAAACAGCAATGAACAACGTTAGCAACGGGGGCCCGAAAAAGCCCCTGCCAAAGGCGATTCCGGAACGCATCCGAGAAGCTAGGGAAGCGCGCGGCTTTACTCCAGAGGAGTTCGCTGAACGGCTTGATGTTAGCCGTCAAGCCGTCGCCCAATTTGAAACCGGGCAGATTTCTCCATCAGGCGAGGTGATGGCTAAGATAATTGGCATCACGGCGCAGCCGCCGATGTTTTTCGTCACGCCGCGTGAGCGCGCGAGAACCGGAATCCCGTTCTGGAGAAGTTTAAAGCGGATGGAGCAACATCACCGGCGCAGGATTGCGAGACGTTTGGAATGGGCTCGCGATATCGCGGCATATGTTGACCGGTTTATTGAATTGCCCAATGTGAATCTGCCACACGTCGAATTCGATGTTGAATTCTCTTCCGACGAAGAGATTGAACGGGCGGCGGAGGCACTTCGTGATCATTGGCAGCTCGGCCGCACTCGGATTCGGAATCTTGCTACTGTTCTCGAAGAGAACGGAATCATTTTGGTCCGTGAGGCGGTAGAATGCCCCGATATGGACGCGGTCTCGTGCTGGCAAGGCGGCCGGCCGTTTATCTTGTGCTCAGCAGAGGTCAGTAGCGGCCCCAGATCTACCTATAATTTAGCTCATGAATTGGGGCATGTTCTGCTTCATGCAGGCGTGGATATTTCTTCCGACAACCTCTCACGAATTGAAAAACAAGCCAATCGTTTCGCCGGCGCACTGCTCTTGCCCCGAGAGACGTTCAGCCAGGAAGTGTTAGGAACTTCTGTGAGCTATTTTGAATCACTCAAAAAGCGATGGGGTGTAGCGATCGCTGCCATGGCCTACCGCTGCAAAGACCTAAAAATCTTCAACGAGAATCAATTCTCGTATTTGATGCGGCAAATGAATGCGCGGCGCATCCGTAAAGTTGAGCCGCTGGACGATGCTTTCCCGGTTGAGGACCCCTCTCTGCTCGCAGAATCCTTGAGGATGATTGTCGAGCGGGGCGTGCAAACGAGAGAGCAAATCGAAGCTGCGCTTTCGCTGAACCTCTCAGATGTCGAAAATATTTGCGGAGTTTCAAAGGGATACTTGGATGCCCGGATAGTGGCATTTGTCCCGCGGCAGCGATAACTATCGAAGCAAGGGTTTTGCACTATTGGCCAGACGGCGTACTATCGCTGGCCTATCGCTTCTTGCGCGCCATGAAGCCCTTGACGGCGGCGACCACCGACGGTGCGTGGATGCGCTCCTGGAACAGATGCTCTTCGTCGTCCATGCGGCGCAGCAAATCCTCGGTCGGCAGTTTCAGGAGCTTGCGCGAGATGGCAACCGCCTCCGCCGGCAATTCGGTGATCTCGCGCGCGACCTTCTGGGCTTCGATGATGGCATGCCCGGGCGGCACGACGGCGTTGACGAAGCCGGCTTCGCGGGCTTCCTCGGCGCTCATCGATCGGCCCATCACCAGCAGCGAGAACGCCTGCTGATGACCGGCCATGCGCGGCAGCAGCAGGCTCGAAGCGCCTTCCGGCACCAGCCCGTACTGGATGAAGGGCGACCTGAAGGACGCCGTGGTGCTGGCGATGACGTAGTCGCAGTGCAGCACCATGGTGACGCCCATGCCGACGGCGACGCCGTCGACTGCGGCGATGATCGGCTTCTTGTTGGTGATGAGCGCGCGAACGAAGGCGACGGAGTTGCGGGGCCTTGCTTCTTCACGCTTGGTGGCGGCTTCCTTGACGAAATCGCCGACGTCGTCGCCGGCAGTGAAGACGCCCGACCGTCCGGTCAGGATGATACAACGGATGTCCGGATTGGACTGCGCCGAATTGATCGCCTCGCTCATGGCGAGAAACATGTCGGGTGTCAGCGCATTCTTCTTTTCCGGCCGGCGCATGACGATGGTGCGGGTGGCACTTTCGTCGGAAACGATGATGTGTCCAGCCATGGCCATTCTCCCCAGGCCGTCCGCTAGAGGCCCCTCGGGCCCGATTTGCGTCGCCTGGAACCGCCTACCCACACCACAAATAGCTATGAAATAGTTATCCGTAAGGGTGGTGTAAGCTATGTGACAGTAATGCCAGTCCGGGCGAGTCGGGAAGCCCGCCTGTGGCATGACAGGCACAACCCCAAGTGAGGGTGGCTGCGACGTTTTGCTCTATTGACCGGAGGGCGTACGCAGCCCGTGCCAGGCGTCGCGCACCTGGTGGTAGTGCACGTCGGGCGAATAATCCGGCGTGTCGAGATTGAGCGTGTGGCTGTCGAGCCGCCCGACGGCGCTGAGCAGCGTATAGGAGGCGATGACGCGGTCGCGTTGCGCGCCGATCAGCCTGGAGCGCGCGTTGGTCAGGTCCTGCTGCGCATTGAGCACGTCGATGGTGGTGCGTTGGCCGCCTGCCGCCTCGCGGCGGACACCTTGCAGCGCGATTTCGGCGGCGTGCACTTCCGACTCCGAAGCCGTCAGCGCGACCTTGGTGCCTTCGTTGGACACCCAGGCGCTGATGACGGCGGTGCGGGCCTGGTTCCTGACCTGCTCCAGCACCATCCGGCTTTGCGAGGCGACTTCCTTGGCCTGCCGCGTCTGCGAGGCGGCCATCCCGCCGTCATAGATCGGCACGCTGAGCTGCCCGACGACCGAGGCCTGGTCTTCCTTCTGCACCGACAATGTGGGGTCGTTCTGCACCTGCCGGCTGACGCTGCCCTGCACGGACAGTTGCGGCAGCAGCGCGCTCTCCGCAAGCTTGATCGAGGTGGTGGCGACGTCGACGTCGTAGCCCGCCCCCAGCACCGCCGGATGTTCGTGGCTTGCGGTCTCGAGCGAGGTGGGTTGCGAGGGCGGGATCAGGCGGTCGACGGGGCTTGCCGCGGTCAACCCTGCCGGCGGCTCGCCGATCACCTCGCTGTAGATTTGCTTGCTGATCGCAAGCGCGACCTGGGCGGCATTGAGATCGGCCAATCCCCGGCTCAGGCGAGACTCGGCCTGCGCCGTGTCCGTCGGCGTGACGTCGCCGGCATTGAGCCTGCGCTGGGTCGTGGCCTGGATCTCCCGCAACACCTGCACATTGGTCTTCTGCGCCTCGGTGAGCGCGTAATTGGCCATGACGTTCATGTAGGCCGTCACCGCATCGAGGAGCACGCCCTGCTCGACATTGCGCAGCGCCTCACGGCCGGACTTCACCTGGAATTCGGAGACGCGAACATTGTTGGCAGTCTTGTAGCCGTTGAACAGCACCTGCGTCACCGTGAGCCCGATGGTCCAGGGTTTCAAGTTCGTGCTCTGGATCGTGTTGTTGGGCAGCACGTTGCGCACGGCCTGCAAGCCCGCCGAAAGACTTGCGACGAGCTGCGGCCGGTAGCCGGACAAAGCCTGCGGCACGTTTTCATCCGTGCCGCGTTGGCGGGCGCGCTCGGCATTGAGCTGCGGGTTGTTCTGATAGGTCTTGACCAGCGCATCGGCCAACGTTTCCGCCGCGGCTGGTTCGAGGGTCAAGAGCAGGCCGAAAAACGCGCATGCAAAACCTCTTCCCGACCAGCGGGAATCAGCTCGGCATCCGAGAGCGACCTTACTCACCAACCCACCCATTACGCCGGTACGTTATTCGACCGAAGCGAGCCCCTCGGCGGCGAAACCCCGCCGGGTTCTCCGCGAAAACAGCGAAATCAGCGCCGGCAGCGTCACCAGAATGACGACCGGTGCCAGCATCATGCCCGCAACCACTACGATCGCCAGCGGTTTCTGGACCTGAGAACCTATTCCGGTGGACAACGCCGCCGGCAGCAAACCAACGCCCGCCACCACGCAAGTCATCAACACCGGGCGCAACTGCAATTCGCCGGTGCGCAGGATCGCAGCACCGCGCTCCATGCCCTCATCAATGAGCGAGTTGTATTGCGAGAGAATGATGATGCCGTCCATGACGGAAATGCCGAACAGGGCGATGAAGCCGATCGCGGCCGAGACGCTGAAGGGGATACCGCTGACGATCAATCCGACGACGCCGCCGAACACGGCCATCGGGATCACGCTCATGGTCAGGATGGTGTCGACGACGGAACCGAAATTGAACCAGATCAGGACCGCGATCAGCGTCAGGCTGATCGGCACCACGATCGAGAGCCGCCGGATCGCGTCCTGCAAATTGCCGAACTCGCCGACCCATTCGATCCGCGAGCCCGGCGGCAGTTGCACCTGCTCGGCGATCTTCTGCTGCGCTTCCTGGATGGCGCTGCCGAGGTCGCGCTCGCGCACCGAGAACTTGATCGGCAGATAGCGTTCCTGCTGCTCGCGATAGATATAGGCCGCGCCCGAGACGAGGTTGATGGTCGCCACTTCCGACAGCGGCACCTGGGTGATGCCGTTGGGGCCCTGCACGCCGATGCGCAAATTCTGGATCGCCTCCGCGCTCTTGCGATATTCCGGCGCGAGCCGCACGATGATCGGGAAATGCCGGTCGCTGCCGGGCTCGTAGAGGTCGCCGGCGCTGTCGCCGCCGATCGCGGTCCTGATCGTGGTGTTGATGTCGCCGGGCGTCAGCCCATAGCGCGCGGCGCGGGCGCGATCGATGTCGATCTGGATGGTCGGCTGACCGAGCGAGGTGAACACCGCAAGGTCGGTGATGCCCTGCACCGTCGACAGCACCTGCTTGATATGGTTGGCGGTATCGGTGAGCGCCTGCAGGTCGTTGCCGTAGAGCTTGATCGAGTTCTCGCCCTTCACGCCGGACACCGCCTCCGAGACGTTGTCCTGCAGATATTGCGAGAAGTTGAACTCGACGCCGGGAAACTTGGCCTGCAATTGCGCGAGCAGCTTGGCGGTCAGTACGTCCTTGTCCTCGCCCTTCGGCCACTCCCTCGCGGGTTTCAGCGGCGCGAAGAACTCGGCATTGAAGAAGCCGGCGGCGTCGGTGCCGTCATCGGGGCGACCGTGCTGCGACACCACGTTTTCGACTTCGGGCAGGCTCGCGATCAGCCTGCGCATCTCGTTGACGTAGCTGTTGCCTTCCTGCAGCGAAATGGTCGGCGGCAAGGTGGCGCGGATCCAGAGATTGCCCTCCTCCAGCTTCGGCAGGAATTCGAGACCCAGGAGGCGGACGGCGAACACCGTCAGCAGGATCAGCACGCCGGCGCCGACCAGCACCATGCGGCGGGCCGCCAGCGAGCGGCGCAGCACCGGTATGTAAAGCCGATGCAGCAGGCGCATCACCAAGGTTTCGGTCTCCTCGATATGCGCGGGCAGGATGATCGCGCTCAAGGCCGGCGAGACGGTGAAAGTTGCGAGCAGGCCACCGGCCAGCGCATAGGCATAGGTGCGGGCCATCGGGCTGAAGATGTTGCCTTCGACGCCGCTCAGCGTGAACAGCGGAATGAAGGCGGCGATGATGATGGCCGCGGCAAAGAAGATCGACCGCGAGACGTCGGCGGCCGCCGTCAGGATCGCGTGGTGCTTCATGTCCATGACGGTGTTGGCCGAGATCGTCTCAAGCTCCGCTTCCGACAGCCGCTCGGTCTGCGACAGGCGGCGGAAGATCGCCTCCACCATGATCACGGTGGCATCGACGATGAGGCCGAAATCGATCGCGCCGACCGACAGCAGGTTGGCGGATTCGCCGCGGATCACCAGGATGCTGACCGCGAAGAACAGCGCGAACGGAATAGTGGCGCCGACGATCAGCGCGCTTCTGAGGTCGCCGAGGAATATCCATTGCAGCAGCACGATCAGGGCGATGCCGGTCACCATGTTCTCGAGCACGGTCCTTGTCGTGGTCTGGATCAGGTCCTTGCGGTCATAGATGCGCTCGATGTGCACGCCGGGCGGCAGGATCGAAGAGTTGTTGATGCGGTCCACCAGCTCCTCGACCCGTGCAATGGTGGGCGAGCTCTGCTCGCCGCGCCGCATCAGCACGATACCCTGCACGATGTCGTCGTCATCATTCTCGCCGGCGATGCCGAGCCGCGGCTGGTAGCCGACGTTGACGGTGGCGACGTCCTTTACCAGCACCGGCGTGCCGTTTGGCGAGGCGATCATGGTGTTGGCGAGCGCGTCGATCGAGCGGATCAGGCCGACGCCGCGCACGACCGCCGATTGCGGGCCGATGTTGACGGTGTTGCCGCCGACATTGATGTTGGAGTTGCTGACCGCCTGCAACAGCTGCGGCAAGGTCAGCCCGTTGGCGACCAGCTTGTTGAAATCGACCTGGATTTCGTAGGTCTTGGTCTTGCCGCCCCATCCGGTGACGTCGATCACGCCGGGCACGGTGCGGAAGCGACGTTGCAGCACCCAGTCCTGCAGGGTCTTCAGATCGAGCACCGAATAATTGGGCGGACCGACCAGCCGGTAGCGGTAGATCTCGCCGATCGGGCTGAGCGGCGAAATCTGCGGCTGGGCGTTGTTGAGCAGCGGCGAAAGCTGCGACAGGCGGTTCAACACCTGCTGCAGCGCCTGATCATAGGTGTAGTCGAACGAGAACTGCAGTTTGACGTCGGACAGGCCGTAGAGCGAAATCGTGCGGATGACGTTGAGGTTCTTGATGCCGGCGACCTGGGTCTCCAGCGGAATGGTGATGTAGCGCTCGATTTCCTCAGCCGACAGGCCCGGGCTTTGGGTGACGATGTCGACCATCGGCGGCGTCGGGTCGGGATAGGCCTCGATGTTCAATTGCTGGAACGCGAAGAGCCCCCCGATGATGACGGCCAGGAACAGGCCGACCATCATGAAGCGGCGTTCGACAGCGAAGGAGACGAGGCGGTCCATGTCAGGTCATTGCTTCAGGTGCCGGAGGCCGCGCGGTCGATGAACAGGCTGCCCCTCACGACGACCCTCTCGCCCGGCTTCAGATTGCTGCGGACCTCGACAACATCGCCATTGATCAGACCGGTCTGGACTTCGCGAAGCTCGAGCGTCTTGTCATCACCGGCGACCCATAGCCGAACGCGGTCGCCCTCATAGATCAGCGCCTGCTTCTTCACGCCGACCGATTTGTGGTCGTCGCCGGAATAGATCGTGACATTGGCAAACATCTCCGGCTTGAACAGGCCCTCCTTGTTGTCCAGCGTTGCGCGGACCATCAGCCGGCGGGTCGTCGGGTCGATCGCGGGCGCGACATAGTCGATCTTGGCCTTGAAGGTGCGGCCCGGCAGCGCCAGCACGGTGAAAGCGATGTCCTGCCCGATGCGCACATCCGCCGCCTCGCTCTCGCGCACAAAGGCGGTCAGCCACACGGTCGAGAGATCGCCAATGACGAACACGGGATCGCTGGCGCCGGTGGAGATGAACTGGCCCGGTCCGACCTTGCGCTGCACGACGGTGCCCTCGATCGGCGAATAGATCGACGTATCGGCGCTGATCTGACGGGTCTTCTCGAACGCCGCGATCTGCTCTTCCGAGCGCCCCAGGATGCGCAGGCGATTATGGGTGGCTTCGAGCGCCGTCTCGGCAGCACGCATGTCGTTCTGCGCCGTGGTCAGATCGTTCTGCGCGTTCTGCCAGTCCTTCAGCGGAACCGCCTTGCCGAGATAGAGATCGTTCTGCCGTCTCTCGTTGATCTCGGCCAGGTTGAGCTTCGACTTCGCGCTGTTCATTGTGCTGAGCGCGGTGATGAAATCATTCAGCGCCTGCACAGTGTCGGTGGCCTCGATCACGAACAGTTCCTGCCCGCGCTTGACCACGTCACTCGGCTTGACCAGGAGCCTCGCCACACGGCCGGAATAAGGCGAGAAGATCGGCGTCGAAGAGTCCTCGTTGACGGCGATCTTGCCCTCGGTGATGTGCTCGGCCCTAAACACCTGTTCGGTCGCCGGCTCAATCGCAAGGCTCGCCCACACCGTTTCGCTCGGCGTGAATCGGTTGGCATCGGTCTTTGCGGCCGACGCCGGCTCTCCCGGCGTGCCGCGCTGGGCGAACATTCGGCTGGCCGTGATGACTATTCCAACGGCCACGAGCAGCACGACGAGCGTGAGCACCAACCGCCGTCCGGTCCAATTGCCGAATGTCATCTGGCCACTTTGTGCATGAAGTTACGCGCCTGCCGCCTGTCCCGTCGATTCGCGCGCATCTCGTGCGATCCGGGTTCCTGGCGCCCCGTCATATGGGTGATTTCCAACCGCCGCAATAGCGCTTTGGCCATACTTTAAGCTGCTGGCACGACGACGCTTTTAATCGATTCGGAAAACTGCCTCGCGCGAGGCAGGCTGTCACATGGCCTTTATTTTGCCCTCGCGATTCCCTTACGGCGTCGCCCAGCCGCGCCGCAAGACTTACACCAAACTTACAATAATCCCATGCCCCCATGGATTTCACCCGCGTCCGTCCCCCGATACTTTAAAGGAGCCGCTCCTGAAGATGGCCTGACTCAAAACAGGTGGAAGCCCGAGTCGGCCTGCACCGCCTCGCACGACATGGAAAGCCGCTGGCCTTGCCGCGGCGGCCGCGCCTGCCAGGGAATGGTGCGCACGACCGTCGCCTCGAACGCGGCCCGACCCGCTGGTGTAACGAGCAGCCTCGCCTTCACCGTGCGATAGAACGGGGGCGCCGCCGGCAGCTCCTCGGAAGTGAGCACTTCGACGAAGCAGGACTTCGCGTCGTGTTGGGCTCCCTGCCCCGCACGTGCGCTCTGCACCATCACCCCCAGCACCAACATCAACACGGCAAAAGCCGAACGTGCCAGCATCATCATCCGCCCCATCCCGCACTTACAGAATTCCTACAACAAACAAGCCGGCCCCAACGCGAAACTTTACGCCGCCGCTCCTATAGCAGCGTGGCAGGCCAGCTGCTCACGCTTTCGGCGGTATGCGTCTTGCTTGCAAAACGTGGGCCCTTTGCGAAACGAGCGGCGCATGAATATCGGCACATTAAAAAATAATATCTTTTCCTGGATCACAGCGCGCGCAGCGCTCGTGCTTGTCACGATCGCACTGACGCTTGTCGCGCGCAGCACGCCCGTCCATGCAGAAGATCCGGAAATCACCAGCCGCCGTGCCGCCGAGCGAACGGATTTCACCGACGATGAAATCCGCCGCGGCTTTTTCAAGATCGCGTTCCAGGCCGAGCTGCAGCTCGATGCCAAAGCCAATCGCATCCGCAAATTCGACGAGCCGATCAGAATCTTCGTCGACAGCAACGCGGCGCCGGATCGCAGCTCGCAGATCGGAGACGTCGTCGCCGACATCCGCGCGCGTGTGAACCATCTCGATATCGCGATCACCGATGACCGAGAGTCCGCCAACTTCGTGGTGACGCTGGTGCGCGACCGCGACGTGGATGCAACGATCCGCGCGCGCTATGGCGCCGAGCGGGCCTCGCAAATCCAGCAATCGCTGCATCCGCAATGCCTGTCGGGCATCGGCAAGGACGGTCATTTCCGGATCAGGCGCGCAGAGGTGATCTTGCCCGTCGACGCCGGCGACTTCACCTTCTACGACTGCGCCTATGAAGAGCTGCTGCAGGGCTTGGGGGCCATCAACGACGACAGCTCGGTGCCATGGACGATGTTCAACGACGACGTCCAGATGGGCTTCTTCGACGTCTACGACCAGTATTTGCTCAACATCCTCTATGACCCGCGCGTGCGTCCCGGCATGACCAGGCGCGAGATCGAGGCGCTGATGGGCGGCGTGCTGCAAACGGCGCGCAGCTGGGTCAGCAGTGTCAACCCGAGCGGTCGTGCGAATCCGCACAATGCATCGCGCGCCGTCACGGAGGGCGCGTTGCAGGTCCCCCGGAGTCCGGAAGCCAATTGACGAACCCGTCCGTCTACGAGCGGCGACCGGCTCAGTGCTTCGGCGGATGGTGCCGCACCGACGACGAATATTCGGTGATCGGATAGCTCTGGCGGTCAACCTGCTGCTTGTTGCTGTGGTTCGCCGCGTATTTTGACGGTGCGCTGGCGGATGCGCCGGCATTGACACTGTTCGGGATCATGAGTGCGACGGCGAGAATTGCGGCGATAGCGGCAAGACATGTTTTCATTGCACCCTCCATGTGACGTGAGACGCCTTGAGGCGCTTGCTTCGCTGACAGCTCTGTCGGCGTCTTGGTGGTGATGCGAATGCTGATCCCGATTCACCGAACTCGCAAGCAGCAATCGCCAGTTGCCGGAAAGATCAGCAATGCGGAAGATGGATGAAATAAATCGCAAGACGCAAGCCGTGATCAAACGCGGCAGACCGGCCTTACGTGAAGATTACAGATCAAGCGCGTGTGCGGTGCGTCAAGGCCAGCCGCCGCTCATCCGACCGGCTGCTTCAGGAGCTTGCGGGTGATCGCGACCGCCTGAACAGGCAACTCGCAGATCTGCCTCGCCACGTTTTGCGCCTCGACTCGCGCATGCCCCACCGGGACAATGAGATTGACGAAACCTGCCTTGTGCGCCTCTTCCGCCCCCATCGAGCGTCCCATCACCAGCATCGCGAACGCCCGCTGGTGGCCCAATGTCGGCGGCACAAGCAGAGCCGACGGCGCTTCGGCAAGTTGTCCATCCGGCGCAAGCGGCGATGAGAACGTTGCCGTGACGGCAGCGACGACAAAGTCGCAATGAAACACCATGCTCATGCCGACGCCGACGGCGGGGCCGCCCACGGCTGCAACGATCGGCTTCTGGTTGTTCTCGAGCGACCGCAGCAGGTGCATTGCCGCTTGCGGACTCTCGCTGCCTGAAGTGAACACACCCGAGCGTCCGGCCAGAACCAGACAGCGGATGGCGGAATCGGATTGTGCCGAATCGATCGCGTCGCTCATTGCAAGGCACATCTCCTCCGTCAGGAAGTTCCTGGTTTCCGGACGCGACATGATGATGGTGCGCGTGCCATCCTTGTCGCTCACAGTGATGTGCTCGGTCGCACCGTGTTGCGCTGGTCGCTCGTGGGCCATCTGCTATCTCGTTTTTGGCTTGGCTGAGTCGGACGGGCGCGCGGCTCCCCAGGGATCGTACTTTTCCTTGGATGCCGGGATCCTTTCGAGCGCGGCCTTGTAGGCCTTTTCATCCACCTTCGGGTGGTTCTCGACGGGGTAAGCGGACGGCTTGACGTTGTGCTCGCCGAAACCCTGCGCTGAAGCTGGAGCAACCACTGCGGTTGAGGACGCCACGGCAATCACGGCCGCCACCGCGGCTCCTTGATAGGTAAGCAAAGCTGCCATTTTTTATTCTCCTCGTTAACCCCTTGTCGTTGCATTGCGATCGGAGATATTTTTTTCCTATCCGCAGTGAGCCGATTCCTATTCGAGCCCACTGTGCCGTTGCGCAGGACGGAAGCAGGCGATGCCTATGAAGGCAGCAGAGACGACGAGTCGGCCCCCCTCGTTCAGGCTGAAATTGAGCGGGACAATCGCCCGTACGCTTTTCATCCTCCTGCTCGCCGTATTGACCGCCCGTGTTGCCAGCCCTCAGGTCGAAAAACTCAGATCGGTTCTTGAAACGCCGGACGATCTCATTCGCGTCGTGCTCGGCTTTGCCGTCTGCGTCTGGTGCATCGTCAATCTCTTCATCCTGCCAAAGGATGCCGAGGCGTACCGCGTCTGGGTTTATCTAGGTCTTGCGATCCTGCCGCTGTCGGTGCTTTGCGCCGTTGTGGTCTGGTGATCCGCCCCCTCTCTCGTAGCTCCCTCCTTCAGCTTTTCGGTTGTTGCGGCGGCGCCGCCACCTCGCCCATGGCACAATCGCGCCAGACCGGTGAGGTGCAGGTCGAGGGCCAGCCGCCGCCAAGCGCCATGAACAGCGCCGCCGTGTCGGCAAAGCGCGTCGCCTCGGTCTGCACGCGCACCACCACCGCGTTCAGGTACGTCTGCTGCGCGTTGAGCAGCTGGAGCTGGTTGACCTGCCCCTCCTGCAGTTGCTTCTGGACGATATCGAGGCTGGCTTTGGCGGTCTCTTCGGCATGCACCGCCGCCCTCATGGCGCGCGCATCGGCCTGCAGTGCGCGCAGCGCGTCGGCGACATTCTGGAAAGCGGTGATGACCGTGGAGCGATATTGCGCCTCGGCCTGTTCGAGCGCGGCTTCGGCGGCCTTCTGCCTGTAATAGAGCGTGAACCCATCGAAGAGCGGCTGCGTTGCGGCGGCACCAATAAAATAGAAATTGGTCCCTGGCGTAAACAGGTTGTTGATATTGAAGGCGGTAGCTCCGGCGTTCCCCGTAATCGTAAAGTTTGGCAGCCGCGCCGCGATTGCGACCCCGATCAACGCGCTCGCCGAATGCATGTTCGCTTCTGCCGCCCGCACGTCGGGACGCCGGTCGACCAGCCTGCTGGGCAGGCTGACCGGCAGGTTCGCCGGCAATTTCAGATGGGCGAGATCGAATTTCTGCATGATCTCGTCGGAAGAGAGCTGCCCGGCCAGCGCGGTCAGGAGATCGCGCTGTTGGGCAAGCTGCTTCTGCAGCGGCGGCAGCAGCTCTTCGGCGGCAGCAAGCGCCGCCTCCTGCGCCAGCACGTCGGCTTGCGCCGCCGAGCCCATCTGCTGCTGGCGCTTGAGGATGTCGAGTGAGTGGCGCTCGATGGCGATGACGCGCTGGGTCGCCTCGATCTGGCCGCGCAGCGATGCTTCCTGGATGGCGGCGGTGACGACGTTGCTGGTCAGCGCGAGATAGGCGGCCTCGAGCTGGAACAAGCTCTGCTCCGTCACCGCATCCAGATTCTCGACGGCTCGCGCATTCCCACCCCAGACATCCGGTACGTAGCTGATGTTCAGTTGCGCAGTGTGCAGGGCAAATACCGCCGGCGACTGGCCATCCGGGCCCGAACCCGACGCGCCGGAAATTTGCTGGAGCGAGGGCGGATATTCGGCGCCGACTTGCGGAAACCACAATCCGCGCTGCGCCAGCGCGTTGAAATTGGCGACGCGGATCGCGGCTTCCGCAGACTGCAGCGTCGGATTGTGCTCAACCGCTTGCCGGATCAGGTCGTTGAGCGGCTCGGAGCGGAACGCCGCCCACCAGCGCGCCGAAACATCCGCACCCGTGACAAAGTGTTGGCCGGCAACCGCCGGCCCACCCTTGCCGGAATCGGGCGAGGCAAGCTTGCCCGGCAGATAATTATCGACGTCGGGCGCCGGAGGCGGAACGAAGTTGGGCCCGACACAGCCCGACAGGATGAAGAACAACGTCGCGCCGACAGCCCCGCGATGCTTGCTTGCGACGCTCGCCGGACCTTGCAGATGATTTCGCCTGATACAACGCATCCCTGCAGGCCCCTACTCGCTGCCCTCGGCGGTCGCCACACCGCCATCCGCCGCAGGTGCGCCTGCTTCGCTGTGCTCGCCGGTGTGATCATGGGCCAGGAAGATGCGGCGCAGCGCCGGCGCCACGACCAGCAACAGCAAGGGTCCGATGAACATGCCGCCGACGACCACGGTGGCCAGCGGACGCTGCACCTGGCTGCCGATGCCATGCGAGATCGCCGCCGGAAATAGTCCGACACCCGCGGACAGCGCCGTCATCAGCATCGGCCGCATCCGCTGTTCGGCGCCGCGGAACACGGCGTCGCCGATGTCCATGCCCTGCGCGCGCAATTCGCGGAAATAGGTGATGTTGAGGATGCCGTCCATGACGGCGACGCCGAACAGCGAAATGAAGCCGATCGCGGCCGAGACGCTGAAATCGAGACCAGCAAGATAGAGCGCGATCAGCCCGCCGCCGATCGCAAAGGGAATGCCGGCGACCGCAAGCAGGCTGTCGCGCAGCGAGTTGAACAGGCCGTACAGCAGCACCATGATCAGAAGCAGCGTGATCGGCACCACGATCATCAGCCGCTGCTTGGCGTTCTGCAGATCGTCGAACTCGCCGGCCCAGACGATCTGATAGCCGTTCGGCAGGTGGACCGCATTGGCGACCCGCTCCTGCGCCTCCGCCACCGTGCTGCCGAGGTCGCGGCCGCGCGTGCTGAACTTGATCGGAATGTAACGCTGGCTGCGCTCGCGATAGATGAAGGATGCACCGGTATCGAGCGTGATGTTCGCGAGCTCACCGAGCGGCACATAGCCGTTGGTGCCCGATGGGGTCGCATAGGCCACCTTGACGGTGCGGATTGCATCGATGTCGCTGCGGAATTTCGGATCCAGTCTGACCTGGAGATTGAATTGCCGGTCGCCTTCCAGCACCGTCGTCGCGGTGGTGCCGCCGAGCGCCGCCTGCACCACGGTGTTCACGTCGCCGGTATTGAGGCCATAGCGTGCGGCCTTCTCGCGATCGATCTTGATGTTGAGATTGGGCTGGCCGACCAGATGGAAGATGCCGAGGTCGGCCACCCCCTGGACCTTGCCCATCTCCGCCATGACCTGGTCGGCAAGCTTCTCGAGCGTATCGAGGTTCGGCCCGATCACCTTGACCGAATTGGCGCCCTTCACGCCCGAGAGCGCCTCTTCGACATTGTCCTGGATGTATTGGGAAAAGTTGAAGTTGATGCCCGGCATCTCATCGGCAAATTCCTGCTGCAACTCTTCCGTCAGCTTCTCCTTGGTGAGGTTGGCCGGCCAGTCTTCAAACGGCTTGAGCGGCGCGAACAGTTCCACGTTGGAAAAGGGCGAGGCGTCGCTGCCATTGTCGGGCCGGCCATGCTGCGAGACCACCGTGATCACTTCCGGGTGGCGAAGCAGGATCTGGCGCATCTTCGCCGTCGCCTCCGTACCGGCCTCGAGCCCGATGGTCGGCGGCATCTGCGCCCTGATCCAGAAATTGCCCTCTTCCAGCGCCGGCAGGAACTCGCTGCCCAGCCGCGATGCCGCGAGGAAACTCACAGCCAGGAACACGAGACCGATCGTCACCGCCACTTTCAGATGGTCGAGCGCCCAGCGCAGGACCGGCGTGTAAGCCGCGCGCAGGCCGCGCACGATGACGGTTTCGACTTCCTCGATGTGCTTTGGCAGCAGCAGCGAGGCCAGCACCGGCGTCACCACGAAGGTCGACAGCAAGGCGCCGGCGAGCGCGTAGCCATAGGTGCGCGCCATCGGCCCGAAGATCTGCCCCTCCACGCCCTGCATCGTGAACAACGGCACGAAGGCGGTCACCGTGATCGCAGCCGTGAAGAACACAGCCTTGTCGACCTGTAAGGCGCTGACGAAGATCATCCGCAGCCGTTCGGTCCAGCGCTGGCCGACGGTCGGATCGGTCGTGCTTGAGGTCGGGTCGGGTCCCCAGAATCCTTCCGACAGATGCTGCAGCAGCGTCTGCCGATGTTCCGGAGGCGACTGGAAGTTGCGGTAGATGTTCTCCATCATGATCACGGCGGAATCGACGATGATGCCGAAATCGACCGCGCCGAGCGACAGCAGGTTGGCGTCCTCACCGCGCAGCACGAGGATGATGATGGCGAAGAACAGCGCAAAGGGGATGTTGGCGCCGACGATGATGGCGCTGCGGAGGTCGCCGAGGAAGACCCACTGGATGAAAAAAACGAGAAGGCAACCGAAGATCAGATTGTGCAGCACCGTGTGCGTGGTCACGCCGACGAGCGAGCTGCGATCATAATAGGGAACGATCTTTACGCCGGTCGGCAGGCTGCCGTCGCTGTTCAGCCGTTTGACCTCTTCATGCACGAGCGGAAGGATGGCGTTGGTGTGCTCGGTGCGTCGCATCACGACGATCGAGGTCACGACGTCGTCGTCCCTGTCGCGCCCGGCGATGCCGAGCCGCGGCACATAGCCGATCGAAACCTTGGCCACGTTCTTGACCTGGATCGGAAGGCCGTTCGACTGGGTCAGAACGATGTTCTCGATATCCTCGACATGAAAGCCCTTGGTCACGTCGTCGGCGCCGCCGCTGTCGACGAGGCCGATGCCGCGGATGTTGACCGATTGCTGACCGACCGTGATCTCGCGGCCGCCGACATTGATGTTGCCGTTGCCGAGCGCGGTGATGAGCTGCGGCACCGTGATGTTGTAGGCTTCCAGCTTCTCCAAATTGGCATCGACGTTGAATTGCTTGGTCGTGCCGCCCCATGAGTTGATCTGCGCCACGCCCGGGATGGTCAAGAGACGCCGCGTGATCACGTAGTCCTGCAACGTCCTGAGATTGGTCAGGCCGAAATGCGGTGGGCCCACGACCTGATAGCGATAGATCTCGCCGACCAGGCTGGATGCCTGGATGGTCGGCACCAGATTGCCCGGCAAGGTCACGTTCTGCTGCAAGGCGATCGAGGCCTGCTGGAGCGCGAAATAATAGTCGACGCCGTAGGCGAAGGTCACGCGGACAAAGGACAGGCCATAGAACGAGGTCGAGCGGACATTGACCACGCCGGGAGTCGGAAACAGGCCGACCTCCATCGGGATGGTGTAGTACTTCTCCATCTCCTCGGCCGAGAGGCCGGCGGCCTGCGCGGTGATCTCGAGAATGACCGGCGCGGGATTCGGATAGGCCTCGATGTTCAAACGCGAAAAGGCAAAGAGCCCGGCGGAACAGAACACCACAAGACCCAGCACAATGATCGCGCTGCGCGTCAAACCGAATTCGAGAACAGACCTGATCAAGAGACCCCGCAGTACTTAAGCTTGACGCCTGGAACTTGACGCCAAGTGCGCCGATGCCGTTCAGCCGGCATCGCTCAACAAAAGCTGGTTGCTGAGGAACACCGCGCCTTCAGTGACCACGGTTTCTCCGGCCGAGAGGCCGTCGAGAATCTGGACCCAACCGTCCTGCCGCAGGCCGATGGCGACCGTGCGCTTCTTGAAGTGATGGTTGTCGGACGTGACCCACACCGTCATCGTGCCGTCGCCTTCGCGCACGACGCCGTCCGCCTGCACCGCGGCAGATCGGATGGGATCGGCGACATAAGTCACGAAGCTCGCATACATGCCGGATCGAAGCAGATGCTGGGGATCGTCGATCTCGGAGCGCACCAGCTGACGGCGGCTGCTTGGATCGATCGACGACCCCAGCGCCGTGACGCGGCCCTTGAACAGTGTGTCGGGATACGCTGGAACCTTCGCCTCGACGTGCTGACCGAGCTTGTAGGCGGGCGCGTCGGTCTCGATGACGTTTGCGATCATCCACATCGTCGAGAGATCGCCCATCGTGAAGGGCGCCGGCGCGGTACCCGGCTGCGTGAGGAATCCCGGCGCCGCATTGCGCGCGACGATCCGTCCCGCGATCGGGCTCGGGACCACGAGGGTCGAATCGACCTTGCGGTTGGTCAGGATCTGGTCGATCTCCGTATCGCTCTTGCCGAAGATGCGCACCGAATCCTTGGCTGCCTTGAAATTCCCTTCGGCTGTCTGCTCGTCGGAGGTCGCCTGATCGACGTCCTTCTGCGCGCTGCCACCAGCCTTCAAGAGGCCCGTCGCGCGCGCCAGCGTGCGCTTCTGCAATTCGAGCACGCCGGCCGCCGCCAGCAACGTCGATTCCGCCTGCAACAAATCGGGGCTGTCGATGGTGAACAGCACGTCACCCTGCTTGACGTCATCCCCGATGTTGAAGAACGCCTTCTGAATTTTGCCTGCATATTGCGAGAACACTTGCACCAGCATGTTCTCGTTGAAGTCGATGGTGCCGACGGCAGTTTTCAACTGCGCGAATTCGCGCGTGCCGACCGCGCCGACCTTGACCATGCCGGCCTGCTTCTCGTTCAGCTCGAGGCTGTCTTGCGAAGCCGCCGGAGCCGGCCGATCGATGCTTGCAGTCGTGAGTTCCTTCTTCGTCGTCTGGCCATCGGCAAGACCGACAAAGCCCCTGCCCCAGATCAACGACGCGCCGGCAATCGCGGCAAGCGCGACGATCGCCAAGCGTGAACGCATCGATCTGTTAGTCAAGATATTCACCTCGTACAACTCCAGGCACCGATTCTGTTTGTCGCCTCATCGGAGGTACACGCCTCCGTCATTCATTGCGGCGGACCCTATTCCACTGCGCTTACGCACACCTTACAGTTTCGCTCTGAATCGCATGCACGACTCTGTTTCTGCGTGAAATCTCTCTCCGCACAGTCAGCGCTTCTTCCCGCAGTGAAAGACTTGTCTTTAAGACCCGTCCTTAGGACTTATCCTTGGGACTTGGCATCTTTGTTTCCGGCGCGATGGCTCGCCGTTTCGTGATCGGAAACTCCGAACGACGACATTCGTTCGGACGTATCCGGACGGAACGCGCGTCCAGCGTTATCTCACCTCGCGCCACATCGGCGACTTCGGTCCGCCGTAGTAACGCAGGGGGCCGAGGATCGTTGGCTGCGGCGCAGCCGCCTGCGCCGTCTGCACGGAAGCATGCGTACGGTGATGATGCACGACGTGCCTGCGATACTTCCGTGCCGCCGCGTCAGCGGGAGCACCGATGATCGCGACCACCGCAACCATCGCGAAAGCGATTCGGGGCGTTCGCGAAGCGTCAAACCGAAACATGCCCCCCACCCTTATTCAGCCGGCCACATCGGAGATTTCGGGCCGCCGTAGTAGCGAAGCTGCGTGCCGCTCGACTGGGATGCCGGCGCGGCGGCATCGCTGACGCAGCCGGCCAATGCGGCGCAGAAGCCCGCGACGGCGACGAGCACGGCGATCTTTCTTGCCAGTACGCTCATCAAGACGATCATCATTCTACGCTCTCCCGCATCAGCGCCGCGCGCGGGGACATCGCGCGCGGCGAGCCTTTCTCAGTACCTTGCTCACTACTTCGCTCAATACTTGGCGACGACCGCTCCACCGCCCCAGAACTTGAAGTCGAGGCCGAGCAGCACCGTCGAATAGGTATTGGCGACGTTGTAGGGCATCGCCGTGTTGAGCGGTGCGAGGCGGCTGTAGGTGCCGAGATCGTAGTAGCGGTACTCGATCTTGCCGATGAGGTTGTCGGTCATCGCGTACGCGATGCCGCCACCGGCCGCCAGACCACTGCGGTGATTGGTGAACGTGTCCACCGCTCCGCCCGCCACCGTATTGGTGTGCTGGATGTCGCCGACAGCCCAGCCGCCGTCGAAGAACAGCAGCAACCGATCCACTGCGATGCCGCCGCGCGCGCGAAGCGAAGCGACCCATTTCAGCTTGTTGAAGTCATCCATGGGAGCGCCGTTGACATCGGCCAGCGCGAAATTGTCGCGTCCCTGGATGTTGCTGCCGGCGCCATCGGCTTCCACGCCGAAGACGAGATTGCCGCTTTGCCAGTTGTAGCCGATCTCGCCGCCGCCGAAGGCGCCGTGCGTTTCCCAATTCGTCGTGAAGTTGGCAAAACCCGCCGGGCCGAGCGCGTTGTTGAGATTATGGTTGCCGAAGGCGTAGCCGCCGAAGCCGCCGACATAGGCGCCGGTCCAGTCGTAGACGAGCGCTGCGGCGGGCGGTGCCTTCATTGGCAAGTCGGCAGCAAGCGCGGGCGACCCCAAGGCCAGTACACCGAGCGAGACGGTGGTGAAGAAGATTTTTTTCATTGTAAGCCCCTGTCAATTTGTCCTGAAAGCGCCGGCGGCTGAGGCCGCCGGCTGCTGCACATCAGAAGTGGATGATGATGTCCGCCGAGCCGATCAGCGCGGTGCTCTTGTTCGGAGCAATGCCGAGGTTCGAGTTACCGTTGAACGCCGGCGCATTCAGCGACCGGTAGAACGAGACCTCCGGGCGAATTTCGATTTGCGGCGAGAACCAGTGCTGCCAGCCTATGCCGGTTTCGAGATAGGCCGTCTTCACACCGGTGCGCTGACCTTCCATGTCGTCAAAATACTCAAGACGATAGGAAATGTTGTCGAGCTTCGTCGGGCTGTAGTTGATGTAGGTCAGGAAGGTCTGCACCTCCGCCGTGCAAGAGAACACAAGCGTATTTTTGCACTGCGCGAGGAACGGGGCGTTGAATGGCATATATTGCGGCGAGAACGGAGTGCCGCCCGCGAAAAACGCGCCGAGAGCGGCAGGGTTGTTCTGATTGAGCACATTGTTCTGGTGCTCGTTGTAGGTTTCAAATGAGATGTGCCACTGTTCGTTGAACTTGTGATAAGCCGTTATGCCGTACCACTGCAGGTTGTTGTAACCCCACTGGCCCCCATTGATGCCGTTGGCTACGAACTGAATACTGTCGTTACCGCTGTCGGTCACATAACGAATGCCGCCGGTGATACTCGGGGTGGCGCCCGGATCTTTCTTCATGGTGCTATCGGGATAGAGCGGATTCGGGAACGGATTCGCGATCGTCGCGCCGACATGCCAAGGCATCGCCTCGGTTCCGACGGTGCCGCCCAACTGCAGTATCCAGTTTTTCGTTGCCGCGAGAGTGAGATTTACGCCAGTGTTGGTGTAGTTGTCGAACGTGTAGGTCATCGAGTGCGTGTACATGTAGTTGTTCGGCGCAAGCTGCGCCTCGATGTCCGGAATTGAAATGTATCGTCCGAAGCGGACCATCAGTCCCTCGGCGACCTGCGGGATGAACACTTCACCATAGGCCATCGGCAGATCGTAGCCGTAATTCTTGTTCTGGTTCAGGAGCTGATTGCTCCACAGACCGAATGCCGTGGTGTAGCGATAGTTCTCGCCGTAGATCGGAGCGAGGCGGAAACCCCAGTCGACGTGGTCCTTCTGCACCGTGTCCGGCAGGCGCTCGATATAGAGCACGGCCTGGTCGAGCTGCACGGTGTTCGGGTTGTAGTCGTAGGCCGCCGGCGCGTTGCCGCCGCGCACGGTGTTGTTCGAGAGGTTGCCGCCGGCGTTGATCCAGCCGTAGACCTGGATGTGGTTGTCGGCCATCCATGACCCGGGCGCGGTGTTGCTGATCGCGTTCATCAGCGGGCTGTCGACCGAGGCCGCACGCGTCACGCCAAGAGCGGTGGTTCCGCCATACGGCCATTCCGTGAATGGCATCGGCGGTATGCTCTGCGGCGTTGCCGGCCAGTAGGCTCGCCGCGACGGTGGCGCCTTCGGATCGGAGGGCGCCGAATCATGTCCCCATTCGAGCCGGTAGTAGTTGACCAGGCGCGTGAAGACGTCGTGCCCGAGATAAGTGTCGAGACACGAATAGTTCTTGTAGGGATCGCAGAAGGCCTGCCCCATCGGCGGCAGCGTGTCGGCTGCTCGCGCCGCGCCGATCAGGCCACCAAAGGCCGCCAGCGACACACCCGCCAGAAAAAGTCTCTTCATCATTTTGCCCCAAGCTGTTGTTACAGGCGCCTTGAGAGCGCTCTCGCAGTTTTGTGAACGGTCGCTGCGATATTTTGCGGGGGGCGAAGAAAAAGCGATGCGACTTGCAACGCGCTTTCATTAATTAAAAATAGCTGAAACGAACGAAGTCGTGCCGTTTGCACACGCAAGCGTCATTTGCCTGCGTGCTTTGCTCAAACGACCGGCGAAAACAGTGACATTTCGGCAAAAACGCGCGGTGCGTTGCAATAGTTTTCCGAAACGTGTGTCTTTTTCGTCATAGCTCGCGCGACTGGCGGTATCTCGCGCTGCGCTTGGCATCGCGCTGACTATTTTTTTGCTACGTAAACACGAGCGATTGTCGATCGAAGATATATGCGAGGAATCGCTAAGCTCCGCACATGGACACGTTTGCCGAATTTGCAGGCGGGACGACAGGCGGCACAGCAGCTTCCGCGCAGGATGGCGCGCTTGCCGACAAGAATCACGTCGCCAGGAACGATGAGTTCGAGCTCGGCTTCCTGCCGACGACTCTTACTGCGCAGTGCCGCAGCCTGATCGAGAGCTATCACGAGGTGCATGGCTTTGCCTGCCTGCCCGACGCGTTGTGGAAATTCCGCCTGGGCCCCTTCATCCAGCGCCAGCGCGAACTGCGGCAATGCTTGAAGAAAGCCTCGACGTCGCGAAGCGCCAAGAAAGCCAATGAAGGCTTCGTGCAGATTGCAACCGCGATCCTGTCGCTGGAAATCCTGGCCAGCAGCTTTGCGGGATGGAGCGCCATCTATCCCGAAGCCGGCGAGACGGCCCGCAACATCCTCAAGCGCCATGCGCGCGGCCCGCACATGCCGCTCTTGGAATTCTACCTCTATCCGCCGAAACACATCAGCTCGGCTGCGATCGCGACCTTGATGCCGCCCGCAAGCCGCCAGCCGCACGAGACGGCGCTCTATCGCGAATCGAAACCGGAGCTTTCCAGCGAGAGGCTGGCGCTCAGCTACGTCAAATCGGTTCGAGACGCCCGCGACACCTCTCCCGCCCGCTTCGGCACCGCATCCGTCTGATGCCTCTTGGCGGACCTGGCGCCCGCATCACCGGCGACCGTGAACCACAATCCCCGTCGAAGGCTGTGCTGCGACCCGGCGCGTGGTTAACGGCTATTTCTTTTTTATTTCTCGCCCTCCTCAACAACATAGATTTTCTACGCTGATCTGGAGAATGGTCTCGCCTGCCGGGTAGTTGAGGACATTGGGGGTGTGATTGCGGGCTGAAGAGCGCGCGATCCCGTGCGCCGGTGCCTGTCGCTGCGAAGGCTCGAATTTTGAAATATCAATTTGATCTGGCGCAAAGGCTCGCAAAGACGCGGGAGAGACCGCCTGCGACCGCGCCTTCGCCAGCGGCTTGGCTGACATCAGTGACATCCAGCGCAGCAAAGGGCACGGCGTTCTCCCTGGCGCTGGCGGTCGCCAATGTCGGGGCGGTCACGGCCGCGCTATTCCCGTTCGACAGCTCCTTCGCAGCGAGCGTGGTGCCGATCGCCTATCTCGTTCCCGTGATATTCGCCGCCACCCAGTGGGGCGTGTGGCACGCGATGCTGGCTTCGATTACCGCGATGGCCGCGGCGGACTTCTTCTTCTTTGCGCCGATCTACACCTTTCGCGTCGACGATCCCAAGGAAGCGGTCGACCTGCTGTTGTTCCTGGTCGTCGCCCTCGTCTCCAGCAATCTCGCCTCGCGCCTGCGCCACCGCGAGCAGGAAATCCAGCAGCTCTATGCCTTCTCGCAGCGGTTGGCTGCCTGCTTCACCGTCTCGGACCTGATCGCGGCGATCCAGCATTATCTCTCGTCAGTGCTGGGGCAGAAGGCGACGTTCTTCGTGGCGATGGCCGACGGCCATCATGAGCCTTCCGAATCGGGCGCGACGCCGAAGGTCGTCCAGGAAGCCGTTGCATCCATGATCATCGCGGCCGGCGCGCCCGCCCGAAGCCTCTGCGATGAGACGACCCGCGATGTGTGGCTGTTGCGGCCGGTGTCATCGGAAACTTCCGTGCATGGCGTGATCGCGATCAATATCGGCGCCGGCTCGCGCGGCTCGATCGAGATCAAGACACGGCGGGTCGAGGCTGTCCTCGATGAAGTCTCGCTGACGCTAAAGCGCCTCGACATCGGCAAGGCCATGGAGGACGCGCGGTTTCACCTTCAGGCCCAGCTGCTGCGCGACGCCTTTCACGGCACGCTGTCGCACGAACTATGCTCTCCGCTCGCGGGCATCCGCGGCTCGGCCAGCGTGCTCGGCTCGATGCCCCTTGTGCGCGACAATGCGCTTGCGGAATCCCTGGTCGACGGCATTTCCGAGGAAGTGGCCGAGCTCGAGGGATATATCCAGAACCTTCTCAACGCCACGCGGGTCACCGCCGGCGGCCTCAGCCCGCGCCGCGAATGGGCCGATCCGCGCGACGTCATCAATGCGGCGGTTCGCGGCAGGCGCAGACGGATCAGCGGACACCGAATCACCATGGCGTTCGCCGACGAGCTACCGCTGGTTTACGTCGATTCCGGTCTGATCGAGGAAGCTTGCGGGCAAGTGCTGGAAAATGCCGCCAAATACTCGCCCTCCGGCTCCACGGTTTCGGTCGGCGTCTGGGCCGAGCACGGCCAGGTCATCTTCTCCATCGCCGACCAGGGCGTCGGCCTCACGCCCCATGAACTCGAACAACTCGGACGCCGATCGTTCCGGAGCGAACGGCATCAGGCGACAATCCCCGGCTCCGGGCTCGGGTTCTGGATTGCCACGACTTTCGTCAAGGCGAACGACGGCACCATCTCCGTTTCACGTCACGGCAAGGGCACGAGGGTTGCGATCTCGTTGCCCGCTTCAGAATTAACTCCCTCCGAATTGATAGCGATGGACAATGAATAAGCCTTCCAATGTCGTGCTCCTGATCGATGACGAGCCAAAGATTCGTCGCTTCCTCCGCGCCGGCTTCGAGCTTGACGGCTTTTCCGTGCTGGAAGCCGAGAACGCCGCCGAGGCGCTGAAGATCGCGACCTTCAGCCCGCCCGATCTCATCATCCTTGATCTGGCGCTGCCCGACCTTCACGGCACCGAGGTGCTCGACCGCATCCGCTCCTGGTCGAACGTGCCCGTCATCATACTGTCGGTGGTCTCCGGCGAGGATGAGAAAGTCCGGCTGCTGCAGTCGGGCGCCGACGACTATGTCGTCAAGCCGTTCGGCATGGCCGAGCTGCTTGCCAGAAGCGAGGCCGCGCTGCGGCGCTATTTCAAATCCGCGACCGAAAACCCGGTCGTCACCGCGGGTCCTCTCTCCGTCGATCTTGTCAGCCGCACCGTTTCGCTGAGCGGCTCCCGCGTCAATCTCACGCGGAAAGAGTATCGGCTGCTCCATATACTTGCGATGCATGTCGGGCTCGTGGTGACGCACGACCACCTGCTCAAGGAAATCTGGACCGGCAATCAGCGGGACAACATCCAGTATTTGCGAATACTCGTGCGCAAGCTGCGGCAGAAGATCGAGTTCGACCCCAACGATCCACGTCTTCTCATCACCGAATCGGGCGTCGGCTACCGGCTGCAAAACCGCATCGAAGCAAGCCCTGCGGTATGAGTCATGCTGCTCCGTCCCTCACCGCGCAAATCCTTCTACCTCATCGTCTTCCGCCGCGAGTGTGAGGCGAGCGGATGGTGCTGGGAGATCCGCCGCAAGCGCAAGCCGATGGGCGTGAGATTGTGGCAAGGCGGCTTCAGGTCGCATCGCGCAGCGCATTCCGCCGGCCGGACGGCGCTCGAGGATTTCCTGAATGGACTGGCGATGGAGACAATTTCGTGATTCGCCGCACTATCGCGAGCGCTGGAACGGAAGTTGCTAGGGCGCAGCATCGAAAGCCAGCGAACAAATCCCGCACCCGTGACCTTCATCGTCCATGCATCGAAAAACGACGAAGTCGCGATCACGGTGCGGCTGCGGGCCGTCGCCGCCATCGCCAAGGCGCAATCGCTCTCGGCCGAAGGATGGGACGTCGTCATCGTCGGCCCTGACGACATCAAGTATTCGCCCGCTGAGTTCGACAAGCTTCTCAGCTATTCCGCGCCCTGAGCCGCAGCTTATTTGCTGTGCAATCTTTGCCTTTCCGCGCCACCACCCCAAGCGGCCGCGCAACTTCGTCGCGTCGATATATAAATAATATCTTTTTTGCGTCGAATGCCCTACCTTGCACAATAAAGGGGCGTGGCCGTGCAATTTCTCATTCAATCGTTCAATATTTTCGGCATCGAGGTGCAGACCTGGATGTTGATTGTCGTCATCTTGGTCATCGGATTCATTTTTTTCATCAGGAAGACTCGCGACAGGTCGTGAGCCGACGCAAGCGTCGCCGATTTTCAGAAACGCCCTTGCAGAGCCGCTTTGTTGCTGCGCCACGTTTTCAAATCACGTCGAATGACGGTGCAGGCGACCTAAGAGTCGTGCTGCTGCGCTGAGCCTTTGCATCAAGCAAAGATATTTTTTTCCTATCGTTTCGCGAAGCAATCGATGTCGCGACGACGCAACGCGAACTGAAAATCAGCTTTGACAGTTCTGCGACGGTCCTTTCTGCATCGCGGAATCCGAACGCCCCATTTAAGATTGGTGTCAGAAAGTGTTGATGGCCGTAGGGCCGCATATGGGGGCTTGGATGCGTGGATACATGAAATTGTTTGTTGCTGCCGTCGCCTTGCTCGGCCTCGGCGCAAATGGCGTGGCGAGCGCGGCTGATCTTCCGGTAAAGGCGCCGCGCGCGGCGCCGGTGCCGGTCTACAACTGGACCGGCTGCTACATCGGCGGCAATGTCGGCGGCGGCTCAAGCCGGATGGATACGACGCGGCTGTTCACCGACCCTGCGGTCCCGGCCTATCTCGACTATGGCCGCGAGAATGACTCGGGCTTCATCGGCGGCGGACAGGTCGGCTGCGACTTCCAGACCGCTAACATCGTGATGGGCATCGAATCGACATTCGACTTCGGCAGCGTCAAGGCCACGCACAATATCCTCAACCTGCCGGGCTTCACCGAGAGCAACAACCTGCAGCAGATCTACACCATCGCCGGCCGCGTCGGTTATCTCTGGACGCCGACGGTGCTGACCTACGTGAAGAGCGGAGTGGCCTACTTCCAGAACAAGAACCAGCTCTACTTCCCGGGCGGCGCGCTGTTCGAGTCTTCCAAATTCACCGATCCCGGCATACTGGCCGGCGGCGGCATCGAGTGGCAGTTCGCTCCGAACTGGTCGGTCTTCGCCGAAGGTAACTACATATGGACCGAGGACGACGCCGCGCACGACTACGCGACTCCTGCCGGCATCCCCATCGAGACCATCAACAACCGCCAGCGCATCATTACGGGCCTCGTCGGCGTCAACTACAAGTTCCACTGGGACACCGGGCCGGTCGTCGCAAAGTACTGATCTCTCTCCTTTGCACCGCGGCCCGAAGCCCCGGCCTTGCGCCGGGGCTTTTTTCTTTGCCCGCGCCCTACCGCGCCCCGCCCGGCTTACACCGGCCTTACGGAATGGCCCTGCCCTCGCCCGAATGTTAACGACAATGGCTGCCCCGGTCCGGGCCGTACTTGCCTAAGCCTCCAAATCGTCCCATGGCTTGGGCGAAACCGAACCCTCGGATGGCGGTAATGCGGTTATTGATCGTCGAAGACAATGAAGAGCTCGCCGAGCTCATCGCGAAAGGGCTGAAGACCGCGGGCTACGAGGCCGACGTGCTGTCGAGCCTCGAGGAAGCGCGCGCCGTTCTCTCGACGACGTTCTATGCCGCGATGATCCTCGACCTCGGCCTGCCTGACGGCGATGGGCTGGAGCTGCTGCGCGAGATCAGGCAGCGCGACAATCCGATTCCCGTGCTGGTGCTGACCGCGCGCGGCGGCCTGACCGATCGCGTGCATGGCTTGCGCAGCGGCGCCGACGACTATCTGGTGAAGCCGTTCGCGCTGGAGGAACTGATCGCGCGGCTGGAGGCGCAATTGCGCCGGCCCGGGCAATTGCTCGGTTCGAGCCTACGCATCGCCAATCTCGCCTTCGACACGCAAAACCGCCAGGCCTCGATCGACGACCAGCCGCAGGTGCTGTCGGCGCGCGAAACCGCCGTGCTCGAGCTTCTGATGCGCAGCAAGGGCCGCGTCGTCTCCAAGAAGCAGGTCGAGGATCATATTTTCGGACATTCCGGCGAGGTCGCCTCGAACGCCATCGAGGTCTATGTCCATCGCCTGCGCAAGCAGCTCTCGGAGCGCGGCGCCCGGGTTCAGGTGCACACCATTCGCGGCGTGGGCTACCTGATCGCAGAGGAAAAATAGCGTGCTGCGCTTCAAGTCGATCATCTCGCGGATCGTCTTTCTTCATGTCGTCGCGGTCGCCATCACCTCCGTCCTGATGTCGCTCGCGCTGTCATGGCTGCTCAGCTATGCGACCGACACCATCCACGACAGGGCGATGAAGGAACAGGCCGTAACGGTCGGCGGTCATCTGAACCTCACGAGCGACGGCCGGCTCGAGCTCGACCTTCCGCTCGACCTGCTCGGTCTCTACTCCCAGGCCTATGGGCGCTATTCCTACGCGGTGATCGACGAGAAGGGCGCGGTGCTGTTTTCCTCGCTTCCCGACAAGTCGGCGCTGTTTCCGGCCGACACGCGTGAGGCGCCGGTCGAGTTCCTGCATCACCGGCGCGGCAACGCCACGGTGTTCGGCGCGAGCGTCGAGAAGACGATCGGCGACAAGACGGTCTGGATCCAGACCGGCGAGGATCTCGCCAACCGCGACGTGCTGACCGACGACATCGTCGCCGATTTCTACAAGAATGTCGGCTGGATCACGCTGCCGATCCTGCTGGTGCTGCTGCTTGCCGACATCGCGATCTTCCGCCGCGCGCTGCGGCCGCTCCGCGAAGCCAGCGAAACGGCGGAAAGCATTGCGCCCGAACGGCCCGGCGTCCGGTTGCCCACGAAAGAGCTTCCGCAGGAGGTCCGTCCCCTCGTGCACGCGGTCAACCAGGGCCTCGACCGTCTCGAAGAGGGATTTCGCATCCAGCGCGATTTCACCGCGGATGCCGCGCACGAGCTGCGCACGCCGCTCGCGGTGCTGCGATCGCGCATCGACCTGTTGGAAAACGAGAAGATGCGCGAAGCCCTGCGTCACGATGTCGACGGCATGGCCCACATCATCAGCCAGCTGCTCGACATCGCCGAACTCGACACGCTCGCGGTCCAGCCCGATGAGAAGGCCGACCTTCAATCGGTCGCGGCGGGGGTCGCGGAATTCGTGGCGCCGCTGGCGCTCGCGCAAGGCAAGGATATCGCGCTATCGGGCGCGACCGACCCGGTCTGGGTCAGGGGCAATCCGGAGATGCTCGGCCGGGCCATCCGCAACCTCGCCGAAAATGCCATCAATCATACCGCTGCCGGCTCGACCGTCGAATTCGTCGTCGAGGACAACGGCACCATCAATGTGCTCGACCGCGGCCCTGGCATCGGCGAGGACGAGCGCAAACTGATCTTCCGCCGCTTCTGGCGACGCGACCGCCGCAAGCAGGGCAGCACCGGTCTCGGGCTTTCGATCGTGCAGCGGATCGCGGAATTGCACTCGGCGAGCATCACGGTCGAAAACCGCAAGCCGAATGGTGCGTGCTTCTCTCTGAAGTTCGTGCCGGTGAACTCTTAGGCCGCCAGAGCGGCGTTCACCTCGACCTGGATGCGGTCGGCATGCAGCGACCACTCGCACAGCCGCTCGCTCTCGCAGAATTTCAGCTTGGCCAGTTCTTCGGCCTGCGCTTCGCTCGCGGCGTCGATCTCAAGCGAGCGCTGGCAGATTTCGATCTGGCGGCCATTGCCGCCGAGCACGTCCTTCATGAAGCGGACGACATATCGTGACATGGCTTCCTCCCGCCGCGCTGCTTGTTGTTGGGAGGACGTTATCCCTCGTGGCGGGGGCCGTCTGCACGAATGTGCACGCAGCGGCGAGCTACTCGCGGAAATTAATCAGGCGCCGACATCCGGCAGGCTTGCTGCCGCAATCGCGACAAACCGCGCGATTTCCCGGCTGATCCGACGCGGTGTCGAGCGCAGTAATGAAGCAACCCGTTGCATGACCAAGATCCTTCCGTGCCGGGGCAAGAACCGCCCCTAAGCCAATGACACGAAAGGAGAAATGGCGGGTCGCCAGGGCCGTGTCGAGGGGCCCCGCAAAATGACAATGGGGGCCCTCTCAGAGCAGCAGTTGGCAGTGGTTTTGTTACCCCGCCGGAAACCCCGGCAGGGAAAATCTTCTCCGCTGGCGAGAGCCTATTTTGGCGCCACGCCGAAGGTCTTGGCAAACCGCTCGCTGTAATGCGGCCAGACCTCGGGATTGATGATGCGCGGCGGCCGCTTGCCGTCGAGCGCGCCGAGGATCTGTTCGGCGGCGATGCGGCCCATATTCTCGCGCGCTTCCTTGGTGACCCCGGCGGTGTGCGGGCTTGCTAGCACATTGTCGAACTGCAGCAACGGATGCTCCGGCGGCGGCGGCTCCTTGGACCACACATCGAGGCCGGCGCCTGCGATCTTCTTGCCGCGCAACGCCTCCAGCAGTGCGTCCTCGTCATGGATGAAGCCGCGCGCGGTGGTGATAAAATAAGCGTGCGGCTGCATCAGCGCGAATTGCTTGGCGCCGATCATGCCTCTGCTCTCTTTCGTCAGCGGGCAGTTGATCGAGACATAGTCGGAACGGCGCAGCAGCTCATCGAGCTCGACCTTCTGCGCGCCGCGCTCGGCGATTTCGGATTTCGACAGATAGGGATCGTAAGCCAGCACATTCATGCCGAGCAGCCCGCGGCAGAGCTCGGCGATGCGGCGGCCGACATTGCCGATGCCGACGATGCCGATGGTGCGGCCCTGCGCCTCGGTACCCATCAGCGCGTTGCGGTTGACGTCGCGCTCGCGGCGCAGCGTGCGGTCGGCCTCGATGATGCGCTTGGACAACGTGAGCAGCATGCCGAGCGCGTGCTCGGCGACCGAATGCGCATTGCCGCCGGATTGATTGACGACCAGCACGCCTGCCCTGGTGCAGGCCTCGACATCGACGGGATCAAAACCCGCGCCGTTGGAGGAGACGATCAGAAGGTTCGGCGTGCGCTTGAGGAATTCATCATGCACATGGAAGTGCGGCGCCAGCTCGTCGCGCGCGGCGCCGATCTGATAGGCGTGCGCAGCGGAAATGACCGGCGCGAACTCGCCTTCCGGAGTCTCGTTCTCGAGCCGGTCGAGCCGCACATCAGGCCGGGCCTTGAGGATCTCGGCATAGATCGGATGGGAGAGATATTTGACGTAGAAGACGCGCTTGTTGTTGACAGTCATCGGTTGGCTTTCGGTTCTCGCAAAATTCATAGAGCTTGGCCGGATTGGAGCGCTCTTCATTCGGCCTTGATACCGGCGGCCTTTATGATCGGCCCCCATTTGTCGTAGTCGGCGTGGATCTTCTTGCCGAACTCTTCCGGCGTGCTGCCGATCGGGATTGCACCCAGCTTCTCCAGCCGGTCCTTGACCGTATCCGTGTTGAGCGCCGCGACGAAATCATGCGAGAGCTTTTCGACGAGCTCATGCGGCATGCCGCCCGGACCGAGCAATCCCCACCACACTTCGGTGTCGTAGCCTGGCACGGTCTCTCCGATGCTTGGCACATCAGGCAATGCGGGCAAGCGTTTCGCCGTCGTGACCGCCAGCGCCCGCACCGTGTGGGCGTGAAGCTGGCCAACCGATTCCGGTCCGTTGTTGAACGACAACGGAATCTGCCCGCCCAGGAGATCGTTGATCGCGGGTGCGCCGCCTTTATAGGGAATCGGCTGCAAGTCGATCTTGGCAAGACTCATCAGGAGCGTGCCGGCCAGATGGGTCGAGGTGCCCGTGCCCGCATGCCCAAAAGCAAGGCTGCTTGGCTTTGCCTTGGCCGCAGCGATCACGTCGGAGAGAGTCTTGAATGGCGAATCCGCGCGCACCAAAAGAATGTTCGGTGACGACGCCAGCAGCGAGATCGGCGTGAAGTTCTTGAAGGTGTCGTAGGGAAGCTGTGGATACAGGAACGGATTGGTGGCATGGCCGCTCGCCACCATGATCAGCGTGTAGCCGTCGGCCGGCGATTGCACCAGCGCCTGCGACGCAACCAGCCCGCCCGCGCCCGGTCGGTTGTCCACCACCACCGGCTGGCCCCATTGCCTCGACACGACGTCGCCGAGTGTGCGCGTCAGGATGTCGACGCCGCCGCCAGCCGGGTAAGGCACATAGATATGGACGGGTCGGTCCGGAAATGACGATTGGGCCAGTGCCGTTCCGGCACTCGCAAGCATGACCGCCGCGACGGTGGCGATCCAGGACCACCTGCCCATCAAACTTCCTCCCGATCTTTGGGAGCCTTATTGCACGGTCATCGAGGCTTACGCATCGGCGCTTGGCGCAGACCACATAGTTGGTGCGGCATGTTGACAATCGCGCTTGCGGCGTCAAGTTTCCGCCGCTACGACCGCTATCGACAATGGTCGTAAGATCGCCAAGCTGATCATCAAGCTATAAGAGCATATCTACAAGATATAAGAGGGAGAACGGGATGGCCGTTGCGGAGAAGACTTCGCCCCACGCTTCCCAAGGGAAAACTGAGGGCGAGGAAACGACCTGGTACGGCATCATTCAACAGGTGCTGAAGCGGAACGACATCCGTCTCGTGCCCTATGTACCCGATCGCGTGCTCACCACGCTGATCAAGAACCTGCACGCCGATCCCTATTTCACCACCTTCCCGACCGCGCGCGAGGAAGAAGCCGTCGGCATCGTCACCGGAGCCTGGATGGCCGGCATGAAGGGCGCCGTGCTGATGCAGACTTCCGGCTTTGCCACGCTTGCAAATGTGCTGGCCTCGCTGGTCTCTCCCTCGCAGATTCCGCTGATCATGTTTGTCTCCGAGCGCGGCACGCTTGGCGAGTTCAATCTGGGCCAGTCGCTGGTATGCCGGACCATGCGCCCGGTGCTGGATGCGCTCGCGATCGAGCATCACACCTGCACGCGGCTCGATGAGCTTGAGTTCATCGTCGACCGCTCGATCAAGCAGGCGATCACCACGCAGGCGCCGGTGGCGTTCATTCTCAACCCGCTGCTGACCGGCGGCAAAACGTTCGACAAGTGAGCGGTGCCATGAACGCGCAAACCAACAAGCACGCCCGCAACACCAAGGTGATGAACCGTTTCGACATCACCTCACGCCTGGTCGGCAAGCTGAAGAACGAAGAGGCCGTGATCGGCGGCATCGGCAACACCAATTTCGACCTCTGGGCCGCCGGCCATCGCCCGCAGAACTGGTACATGCTTGGCAGCATGGGCCTCGCCTTCCCGATCGCACTCGGCGTTGCGCTGGCGCAGCCGCAGCGGCGCGTGTTCGCGCTAGAAGGCGATGGCTCGCTGTTGATGCAGCTCGGTGCGCTCTCGACGATCGCAACGCTGGCGCCGAAAAACCTCACCATGGTGTTGATGGACAACGGCATCTACCAGATCACCGGCGCGCAGCCGACGCCGGCTGCGGCGCATACCGACCTCGTCGCCATCGCAATTGCCAGCGGCATCGCCAACAGTGCCTGGGCTGCCGACGAGGCGGATTTTGATCGACTGATCGAACAATCGATGTCCGCATCAGCCCCCACCCTGATCGGCGTGCGCATCGACGACAAGCCGGGAACCGGAGCCACCAAGCGCGATCCCGTCCAGATCAGGGAGCGCTTCATGCACGGTATGGGAGTGCGACAGCCGCTCTAAGGCGCATGACCTCCGCGCAAACGCTGCGCGTTTGTCGCAGAGAAAACCGCTACACACTTTTCCGGGTCATGCGTGGCTAACTGTGTTAACTACGCGGACATGATGACGCAAGCGTAAGGCGGCCTGCCGTTCGAACCATGCTAAGGCGGCTCAATGACGACGATCATTCTGCGGCTTTTTGCCTGGCTGCTCGCCGCGGCCATCACCTTCGCGACCCTGGGCCCCGCCAGCCACCGCCCGCATGCACCTGTCACGCATGACGGCGAGCACGCGTTGGCGTTCGTCCTGCTCGGGCTCGCCTTTGCGCTGGCCTATCCCAGGCAGCGGATACTGGCTGCGGGAATCTCCGTGGTCATGATCGGCATTCTCGAACTGCTGCAGCTCTTCGTTCCCGGCCGCCACGCGCGGCTGGAAGATTTTATCGTCGACGCCCTCGCCGCGCTGGTGGGATTTGCGATTGCCGCCATCCTCGGATGGCTAATGCGCGCGCATTGGCATGAGCGGCGTGTGGATTAAATAAAATCCCCGCGACGCCCTGAGCATCGCGAGGATTGTTGTTTGCAGAGATCGATCACTCGATGATCTTGATCACCTTGCGCGTGCGCGGCTCGACGATCACGCGGCGGTCGTTCACGACGGCATATTCATACTGGGTGTAGTGCGGCACCGGCCGCAGCTCGACTTCCGCCGGCAGCGGCTCGCCGACGATCACGCGCTCACGCACCACGACGGACGGCGCGCGCTCGCCCTGCACCGAGGTGATCACCGCGTTCGGGATTTCCAGGCCCGCGCCAACGGCCGCACCGACGGTGCCACCGACCATCGCGCCGACGGGACCACCGACATCGCCGCCGGCCCGCGCGCCATCGCGGGCGCCCTGCTCTGTCGTCGATTGCGCAAATGCCGCGCCGGATGCGAGCAGCGACGCAGCGATCAATGAAACAGCAAAACGGTTCCTCATTCTGTCCTCCAGTGTTTGACGGAGCGTCTAACATTGGGGGGACGGCGTTGTTCCTGCTGCATCCGGCACAAATTGCGCGGTTCCGCAGGAACTAAGCAGCAGATATCTCGTGGCCCGCCATCATTTCCAGCGCGCGCACCAGCGCGGAGTGATCCCAGCTGCGGCCGCCATGCGCGGCGCAGGAAGAGAACATCTGCTGCGCCACGGCCGTGCTCGGCAGCGACAGCCCAAGCGTGCGCGCGCCATCGAGTGCGAGATTGAGGTCCTTCTGGTGCAGCTCGATACGGAAGCCCGGATCGAAATTGCGCTTCACCATCCGCTCGCCATGCACTTCGAGGATACGCGAGGACGCAAAGCCGCCCATCAGCGCTTTCCGCACCAGTGCCGGATCCGCGCCCGCACGCGAGGCGAACAGCAGGGCTTCGCCGACTGCCTGGATCGTCAGCGCCACGATGATCTGGTTTGCGACCTTCGTGGTCTGGCCATCGCCATTGCCGCCGACCAGCGTGACGTTCTTGCCCATCTTGTCGAACACCGGCTTCATGGTGTTGAAGGCGCGCTCCGGCCCGCCGACCATGATGGTGAGGCTTGCCGCCTTGGCGCCGACCTCGCCGCCGGAAACCGGCGCATCCAGATAATCGGCGCCAAGCGCTTCGATCCGCTTCGCAAACTCCTTGGTCGCAAGCGGCGAGATCGAGCTCATGTCGACCACGATCTTGCCCTTCGACAGTCCTTCCGCGACGCCGTCCTTGCCGAACAGCACGGCTTCGACCTGCGGCGTGTCGGGCACCATGATGATGACCGCGTCCGCTTCCTCGGCGATCTCCCTGCCCGATTTGCAGACGACGCCTCCGCCGGCCTTCAGCTCCGGCGCGATCGGCGCCACGTCGTGCAGGAAGACGCGATATCCCGCAGCCAGAAGATGATGGGCCATCGGGCGGCCCATCGTGCCAAGGCCAATGAATCCGATATCGATCATGTGATTTTCCTAGGTCTCGAGAGTCAGTGCCGCGTGCCAGCCGAGACCGTCGACCGTCGTCGTCCTCGGCTTGTATTCGCATCCGACCCAGCCGCGGTAGCCGAGCGTGTCGAGATGGCGGAACAGGAATGGATAGTTGATCTCGCCCGTCCCCGGTTCGTTGCGGCCGGGATTGTCGGCGAGCTGCACATGGGCGATGCGCGGCAGGTGCTTTTGCAGGGAGCGCGCGATGTCGCCCTCCATCACTTGCATATGGTAGATGTCGTACTGGATGAAAAGATTGCTCGACCGCACATCCGCAATAAGCTGCACCGCCTGCTCGGTCTTGTTCAGGAAGAAACCGGGGATATCGAGCGTGTTGATCGGCTCGACCAGGAGCCTGATCCTTTCCCGCCCCAGCGCGTCCGCGGCAAAGCGCAAATTCTCGACCAGCACCTCGTTCATCTCAAAGGGATCGGCGGTGCGCGGCGCGATGCCGACCAGGCAGTTGAGCTGACGGCAATCGAGCGCCTTTGCGTAGGAGATGGCACTCACGACCCCGTCGCGGAACTCGTCGACGCGGTCGGGCAGAATGGCGATGCCGCGCTCGCCGGCCGCCCAATTGCCCGCCGGCAGATTGTGCAGCACCTGTATCAGCCCGTGCTCGTCGAGCTGCTCGCGCAGATCGGCCTTGTCGTAATCATAAGGGAACAGATATTCGACGCCGGAAAAGCCCGCGGCCTTGGCGGCCGCGAAGCGATCGAGGAACGGCATCTCGGCGAACAGCATGGTGAGGTTGGCGGCGAATCTGGGCATGATCTTTCCTCAAACCGGCAGCAGCACTTCGCGGCCACCAGGCACTTCATCCAGCGGCAGGTCGAGCGTCTCCTCGAACTCGACGACATTGTCGATCTCGGTGCCCATGGCGATATTGGTGACGCGTTCGAGGATGAACTCGACCACGACCGGCACCTGGTATTTCGCCATCCATTCGCGCGCGGTCGCGAACGCGGCCTGCGCCTTAAGCGGATCGGTGACCCGGATCGCCTTGCAGCCGAGGCCTTCGGCGACAGCGACATGGTCGACGCCATAGACGCCGATCTCGGGCGCGTTGATGTTCTGGAACGACAGCTGCACCTGGTAGTCCATGTCGAAGCCGCGCTGGGCCTGGCGGATCAGGCCGAGATAGGAGTTGTTCACGACGACATGGATGTAGGGCAGCTTGAACTGCGCGCCGACGGCAAGCTCCTCGATCAGGAACTGGAAATCGTAATCGCCCGACAACGCCACGATCTCCCGGGTCGGATCGGCGGCGCGCACGCCGAGCGCGGCCGGCAGCGTCCAGCCGAGTGGCCCCGCCTGCCCCGCATTGATCCAGTTGCGCGGGTTGTAGACGCGGAGGAATTGCGCGCCCGCGATCTGCGACAGACCGATCACGGTGACATAGGTCGTGTCGCGGCCGAACGCCTTGTTCATCTCGTGATAGACGCGCTGCGGCTTGATCGGGATCTCCTCGAAATGGCTCCTGCGCAGCATCGAACGCTTGCGGTCCTGACAGGCCGCGGGCCAGGCCTGCCGCGACTTGAGCTTGCCCGCCCGCTTCCATTCCTGTGCGGCCGCGACGAACAGCTCGAGCGCGGCCTTGGCGTCGGAGACGATGCCGAGATCGGGATTGAAAACGCGCCCGATCTGGGTCGGCTCGATGTCGACATGCACGAACTTGCGGCCCTTGGTGTAGGTCTCGATCGAGCCGGTGTGCCGGTTGGCCCAGCGATTGCCGATGCCGAGCACGAAATCCGATTCAAGCAGCGTCGCGTTGCCGTAGCGGTGGCTGGTCTGCAGGCCGACCATGCCCGCCATCAGCGGATGGTCGTCCGAAATCGCGCCCCACCCCATCAGCGTCGGCACGACCGGCACGTTCAAGGCTTCGGCAAATTCGACCAGCAACGCGGAAGCATCGCCGCTGACGACGCCGCCGCCGGCCACGATCAGCGGGCGCTCGGCGGCATTGAGCATCTCCAACGCCTTCTCGATCTGCTTCCTTGTCGCGGTGGGCTTATAGACCGGCAGCGGCGAATAGCACTCGTCGTCGAATTCGATCTCGGCAAGCTGCACGTCGAGCGGCAGGTCGATCAGCACCGGACCAGGGCGGCCCGATCGCATGATGTGAAAGGCCTGGCTGAACACGCGCGGCACCAGCGCCGGCTCACGCACCGTCACCGCCCATTTGGTCACGGGCTTGGCGATCGCCTCGATATCGACGGCCTGGAAATCTTCCTTGTAGAGGCGCGCGCGCGGCGCCTGGCCGGTGATGCAGAGGATCGGAATGGAATCGGCGATCGCCGAATAAAGCCCGGTGATCATGTCGGTGCCGGCCGGCCCCGAGGTGCCGATGCAGACGCCGATATTGCCGCTCTTGGCCCGCGTATAGCCTTCGGCCATGTGGGAAGCGCCTTCGACATGGCGCGCGAGGATGTGCTTGATCGAGCCGCGCTTCTTCATTGCGGAATAAAGCGGATTGATCGCTGCGCCGGGAACGCCGAAGGCGACCGAGACGCCTTCCTTCTCCAGAATGCGCACAGCCGCATCGATAGCTCGCATCTTCGCCATGTCACACCCCGTTCTATGGTGATTAATGGGAAGATCATCGCGGCAGCGTGATGCGATCTCAACGAAGGGGTTTTTGTTTCCCGCGATGTGGAACGCTCGGCGAAAAACGGCACCGGATCAGGAAGTTGCACTAGTCGCGCGATGAAATAGCGCGCCGAACCGGTACTGCGGTGCTGACGCCTCCCGCTCATCGGGGGCGACGATTGGCGACAGGGCTGAACCATTCGGATGTGCTGTAGACTGACTAGAAAGGCCTCGAAATCTGCACCAGCGATCATTGGCTCGGTGCATTGGAATCTCAGGTTGGGTTTGCATCCGATTTTGGGAGGTCGACATGGCCACATCCAAGCGATCACAGAAGCTATTTGTCTCCGCCGGGGTTGCCGCACTCGCGGGCACTGCACTGGCGACGCTGCTGGCAAGTAACATCGTCACCCTGGCTGAAGCGGACTCCGCCGCCGCGGATCGGCTGCGGCCGCTCAGCGGCGCTGATATTCCGATCTGCCACACAGGTCAGGCGAGCATCATGCTTCGTCTGGCACAGACCGAGGTGCCGCGCGCCGAGATGAGCGCGGCCAGTAGCGCTCCGGCGTTCGCAGACACAGAGCCGCCATTGTGGACCGGCCTCGGTTCCATCACCTACAAGGTCACGACCGCGAATGAGCAAGCACAGGCTTATTTCGATCAGGGCGTGCGCCTGGCCTACGCGTTCAATCATGGCGAGGCGCAGCGCGCGTTCCGCAAGGCCGAGAGGCTCGATCCCGATTGCGCCATGTGCTTCTGGGGCGAAGCGCTGGTGCTCGGTCCGAACATCAATCTTCCGATCCAGGAAGACGCGATGGCGCCCGCCTACGCTGCCGCGCAAAAGGCCAAAGCGCTTGCCGGCAAGGCGAGCCCGCGCGAGCAGGCGCTGATCGGTGCCGTGGCCGCGCGATATGGCAGCGATCCGAAGGCCGACCGCGCGCCGTTCGACGCGGCCTACGCTGCTGAAATGGCAAAGGTTGCGGCGCAGTTTCCCGACGATGACGACATCGCTGCGCTTTATGCCGAGTCGGTGATGGATTTGAGCCCGTGGAATTACTGGCAGCCGGGCGGCCACGAACCCAACCCGCAGAGCGTGCCGATCGTGCCGACATTGGAGCGCGTGCTGGCCCGCAACCCGAGCCATGCCGGCGCCATTCACCTCTACATCCATGCCGTCGAGGCGTCGGACCGGCCTGGCCGGGCCGAGCCCTATGCCGACCGGCTGCGCGGCGCAATCCCCGGCGCCGGTCATCTCGTGCACATGCCGAGCCACATCTACTATCGGGTTGGCCGTTATCTGGACGCGCTGAAAGACAACAAGACCGCGGTCGCGGTCGATGAGAAATATCTGGCCGACACCAACGCACCGATGGGCGTTTACCGGATGGGCTATTATCCGCACAACGTGCACTTCGTGATGGCGTCGGCGCAAATGGCCGGCGACGGTGAGACCGTGATTGCCGCCGCGGAGAAGCTGGGCAAGCTCATTCCCGACGAGGCCGCGCGCGCCATTGCGATAGCGCAGCCCGTCAAGGCGGCGCCGTATTTCGCGCATGCGCAGTTCAGCTCGCCCGAGGCCATTCTGGCCCTGCCCGATCCCGGAGATGCCATCCCCTATGTCAAGGCGATGTGGCTCTACGCGCGCGGCGTGGCGCTGGCGGCGCAACATGACTTCGCCGGTGCAACGGCGGCGGCCGATGCCATAGCTACGCTGGAGCGCACGGCGGACTTCACGTTGCTGAAGCAATCGAATGTCCCGGCACCGGAGGTGATGCAAATCGCGCGCACGCTGATCATGGCGCGGGTGGCCCAGGCGAAAGGCGACAGCAAGAACGCCATCGTGAGCTTCGAGCAGGCGGCCGAATTGCAGGATGCGCTGCCCTACACGGAGCCGCCTTACTGGTACTATCCGATACGGCAGTCCCTGGCGGCTGCGCTGGTGCAGGCCGGCCGCTATGACGAAGCGAAGCAGCAATTTGATCTTGCGCTACACCGGGCGCCCTCCAACGGCTGGTCGTACTTTGGATTGGCGCAACTGTATAAGGCACGCGGCGACACCGCGGCGGAGCAAAAGGCTGAAGCTGATCTTGCGAGAACCTGGGTCGGTGACCGCAGTCGTTTGCAGCTTTCGAAGCTCTAGCGCGGGTTACCGGATGGATTCGATCTGAACGCTCACACCTTGATCGGCGGCATCACGCCGCCGATTGCAACCGTGAGTTCCCGTGCAACTTCGCATACGGCCTTGCCGAGCTCGGGCAAGCGCTCTTCCGTCACGCGACTGGTCATGCCGGACACTGAAATCGCGGCGAGCGGCTCGCTGCAATCGTTGAAGACGACGGCGGCAACGCAGCGCAGCCCCATGCGCGCCTCCTCATCATCGACGGCGTAGCCCTGCCGGCGCACTGCCGCGAGCTCGCGGAACAGGTCGCTCGCCCGCACGATGGATTTCTCGGTCAACCGCGGCATGCCGTGACGGCGGATGATTGCGCTGACATCCTCGTCCGGATAGGTCGCCAGCACCGCCTTGCCGACGCCGGACGCCACCATGGCGACGCGGCCGCCGACCTTGGTCAGCGAGCGCATGATCTCGCGGCTTTCAATGCGGGTCAGCACGATGATGGATTCGTCGTCGACCACGGCGAGATTGGCCGTCTCCCGGGTCTGATCTCGCAGCTTGCGCAAATAAGGCATCGCCTGCGCCACGAAATTGCGGCGGCGGGTGAAGGTCGCGCCCACCGCAAAACTCTGCGCGCCGACATGCCATTTCGATTCCGTGCGGTCGAACTGCACGAAGCGGCGCTTTTCGAGCGTGGTCAGCAGGCGATGAGCGGTCGAAGTGGAAAGTCCGGTTCGAACTGCGAGATCACTGAGGCGATAGCCTTCGTCATCCTCGGCCAGCGTCTCGATGATGTGAAGCGCGCGATCGACGGACTGCACGCCGCCGTCCCTCGCCTCGCCGTCGTGCTCGGTGGCCTTGCGCCGGATCACCGCTCGCTCCATTGCGACCTCGTTAGTCCGTCAGCAAACTGCTAGCGCATGGTTAGCTCCCTCTCCCCGTTCTTCACGGGGAGAGGGTTGGGGTGAGGGGCTGGCTCAGCAAATTCGATAGACGTGAGTGCGCTGAAGGCCCCCCTCACCCGGATCGCATCTCACGATGCGATCCGACCTCTCCCCGCAAGCGGGGCAAGGTGACTTCAGAGCAATCCCGCGCCGCGGGCCCACTTGTACTTCGCGCCGAGCACTTCCACCGGCAGCTCGGTCGAATAGGCATAGGCCGGGATGCCGTTCTGGTAGAGATATTCGGCCGCTTCCTCGACCTCGACGTCGCCGGCGAGCGAGGCGACCATCGGCTTCACAAAACCCTTGGCCTCCATCTCCTTCTTCACCTCGACCATGTTGCGCGCGAACACCATCGGCGGCGTCACGATCGTGTGCCAATAGCCCAAGATCAGTGCGTGGATACGCTCATCCGACAGGCCGAGCTTCACCGTGTTGACATAGGTGATCGGCGGCTCGCCGCCGGTGATATCGACGGGGTTGCCGGCGGCGCCGAACGGCGGGATGAACTTGCGGAACGCCGCATCGAGATCCGGCGGCATCGCCATCAGTGACATGCCGTTGTCGACCACCGAGTCCGACAGCAGCACACCCGAGCCGCCGGCGCCGGTGATGATCAGGATATTCTCGCCCTTCGGCGTCGGCAGCACCGGCACGCCGCGTGCGAACTCCAGCAATTGTCGCAGCGAACGGGCGCGGATCACGCCGGACTGCTTCAGCACGTCCTCATAGATCTTGTCGTTGCCGGCGAGCGCGCCGGTGTGCGACGAGGCGGCCTTTGCACCGGCCGAGGTGCGGCCGGCCTTGAGCACGATGACCGGCTTCTTCTTCGCGACCCGCTTGGCGGCTTCGGCGAAGGCGCGACCGTCCTTCAGGTCCTCGCAGTGTTGCGCGATCAGGTTGGTGTTGGGGTCCTGCTCGAAGAAGGCGAGCAGATCGTCTTCGTCGATATCGGACTTGTTGCCCAGGCCGACGATGGCGGAGACGCCCATCTTCGCCGAGCGCGAGAAGCCTATGATCGCCATGCCAATGCCGCCCGATTGCGACGACAGCGCCGCATGGCCCTTGACGTCGTAGGCGGTGCAGAAGGTCGCGCAGAGATTGGCGGGCGTATAATAGAAGCCGTAGATGTTCGGCCCCATCAGTCGGATGTCGTATTTCTTGCCGACCTCGACGATCTCCGCCTGCAGCTCAGGCGCACCGGCTTCGGCAAAGCCCGAGGGAATCAGCACTGCTCCCGAGATCTTCTTCTCGCCGCACTCGGTAAGCGCGCCAGCCACGAACTTCGCGGGGATCGCGAACACCGCGACGTCGATCACACCCGGCACGTCCTTGACGCTCTTATAGGCCTTGTAGCCGAGAATCTCGGAAGCCTTGGGATGGATCGGAATGATCTCGCCCTTGTAGCCGCCGTTGATGAGGTTCTTCATCACGGAGTTGCCGATCTTGCCGTCCTCGGCGGAGGCGCCGATCACGGCGACTGCCTTTGGCTGCATGATGCGGTTCATGGCCGCGACGATTTCTTCGGTCGGGCGCGGCTTCGGCCGCGGCTTGTAATCAAAGTCGACGACGATACGCACGTCGGCGGCAATCGCGTCCTTCTTGGTGGCAAACACCGGGTTGAGGTCGAGCTCGACGATTTCCGGGAAATCGCTGACGAGCTGCGAGACCTTGACGATGACGTCGGCCAGCGCCTCGCGGTTGACGGGGTCACCGCCCCGCACGCCCTTCAACATTTCGTGTGCCTGGATGCCATCGAGCATCGAGAGCGCGTCCTGCTTGGTCGCGGGCGCGAGGCGGAAGGTGACGTCCTTCAACACTTCGACCAGCACACCGCCAAGGCCGAAGGCGACGAGCTTGCCGAACGAACCGTCGGTGATGGAGCCGACGATGACCTCGGTGCCGCCGGCCAGCATCTGCTGCACCTGGATGCCCTCGATCTTGGCGTCGGCCTTATATTTCTTGGCGTTGGCGAGAATGGTGTCGTAGGCCTTTTCGGCGTCGGCCGCGGTTTTCAAGCCGACCACGACGCCGCCGGCTTCGGTCTTGTGCAAAATATCTGGGGAAACGATCTTCATCACCACCGGGAAGCCCATGCCGGTCGCGATCTTGCCGGCCTCAGTGGCCGATTTGGCGACGCCCTCTTTGGGGACGGGGATGCCATAGGCATCGCACACCAATTTGCCTTCCGGCGCCGTCAGGCTGGTGCGCTTGTCGGCCTTGACCGCATCTAGTACCCGGCGGACAGCCTCGTTAGCGCTCGGCGTTGAATCGACGATCTTGCGGGCCGCATCTGTGGAATTCGACATAGGCTTCCTCCTGGGCTAATTTTATGGCATTTGGTATGCCAGAGACGAAATTGTCAAGCGAGCTTGGCCGCCGAAACGCTGAAAATGCTGGCTGCTTGACATTCTGGCATCTGGCATGCCAAAAATCAACGCACGCATTTTGAGGTAAAAGACGACTCCCCAGAAGGAGATCGTTGTGTCGATCCGGAAACCAACCAAGGTATCTCTACCCATGGCCGAGGCCGATATTGCAATTGTCAGGATTGCCCCGGAGACCAGCTTCAAGAACAAGGCCTATGAGGCCTTGAAAGAGGCGATCCTCAAGATGGACATCTACGCGACGCCCGAGCCGGTGATGCTCGACGAGCGCGCACTGTCCGAACGTCTCGGCGTCAGCCGCACGCCGATCCGCGAAGCGATCGCGATGCTGGAGCAAGACGGCTTTGTGAAGACCGTGCCACGCCGCGGCATCATCGTGGTGCGCCGGACCAAGGCGGAAATCGTCGACATGATCCGTGCCTGGGCGGCGCTCGAGAGCATGGCGGCGCGGCTGATCACGACCATCGCGCGCAAGAAGGACATTTCGGCGCTGCGCGACTTCTTCAAGGACTTCAATCTCAGAGATCGCCTGCCCCAGGATCACGTCGACGAATATTCGAAGGCCAACATCGCCTTCCACCAGGCGCTGATCTCGCTGTCGGAATCGCCGGTGCTGGTCGACATGACCAACGATATCCTGTTGCACGTGCGCGGCTATCGCCAGCTCACCATCGGGCGGACCGAGCGCATTGCAGCCTCATTGCCCGAACATCTCGCCATCATCGAGGCGCTGGAAGAGCGCAACACCGAGCTCGCCGAGAAGCGCGCCAGGGATCACACGCTTGGCCTCGCCGCCTTTGTCGAGGCGCATGGCCAGGAACTGGTTTAGGACCAACTGGTTTAGCACTTTCACAAACAGAGACGATCAACTCGTCCTCAAGAAGAGATCAGGGAGAAGAAGCCCATGCTGAATACCGCTGCCAAGACCGAAGCATCGGGCGCCGAGCAGGAATTGACCGACGGCTTCCACCTCATCATCGACGCGCTGAAGCTCAATGGCCTGAACACGATTTACGGCGTGCCGGGCATTCCGATCACTGATTTCGGCCGCATGGCGCAGGCCGCGGGCATCCGCGTCATTTCGTTCCGCCATGAGCAGAACGCCGGCAACGCGGCGTCGATCGCGGGCT
>DATHMA010000217.1:0-32624 GCA_035487555.1 Bradyrhizobium sp.
ACAAAGAGATATTGCCCGAGCGCATTCGCCCGTGTCAGCGACGGCGCTGCGGCAAAGCCCTCCACCACGACGCCTTCGCGCTCGCTGCGCACCGCGATGGCGTTGGCGCGGAAGTCTGCGCCGAGGATATCGCCGAGCCGCGTGAGCTGGCCCGGTGCGCCCGGCAATGCGGCCGCCCAGGTGACGGGCGCGCGCTCTTCGCCGGCAAGCGTAAACGCGATATCGGGCCTCGCCATCGCAAGGCGTCGCACGGTCTCGCGGATCGCCTCGGCTTCGGTTCGGTCGGTCTTCAAGAATTTCAGCCGCGCCGGCGTGGCGTAAAAGAGATCGGCGACCTCGACGCGGGTGCCATGGCCGAGCGCCGCCGGCATGACGTCGCCCTTTGCGCCGCCTTCGACCGCGAGCTGCCAGGCATGCGGCTCGCTGGCATGGCGCGTCGCGATGGAAAGTTTTGCGACCGCGCCGATCGAGGGCAGCGCCTCGCCGCGGAACCCGAGCGTCTTGATCTGCAGCAGATCCTCATCGTCGAGCTTCGAGGTCGCATGGCGATCGACCGCGAGCGCGAGATCATCAGCGGTCATGCCGCCGCCGTCGTCGGTGATGACGATCTTCCGCCGGCCGCCGCCATCGGTGAAGATGTCGACCCGGCTCGCACCGGCGTCGATCGCATTCTCGACGAGTTCCTTGACCACGCTCGCGGGACGCTCGACCACTTCACCGGCGGCGATGCGGTTGACGACCTGTTCGGGGAGCTGGCGGACGGGCATGAGTTTGGTTCGGCTGGATGGATTCGTGAGCTGGCCGGTATTTTAGGCCGGCACGGGGCCAAATGCATGGGGCTTCGCTGCGATTATCCCCGATCTCGCGATAGCGCCGAAGTGGCAGCAGCCCGGCATCCGTGGCGGCCTGCGCGGGATTGTGGGTTCGCATGCGCAGGTATAGGGTTTGGAAAAATTATAAATCCTGCGGGAGGACGTCATGTGCTCTTTGTTCGCGCACCAGCCGCAACGCGACTATGAATCGCAGACCCGATCGCTGCGGATCGACGGGCATTGCACCTCGATCCGGCTGGAAATGTCGTTCTGGGACACGCTGGAGGAGATCGCGGCGAAAGAGGGGATGACACTCGCCAAGTTCCTCACCACGTTGCACCACGAGGTGCTGGACCACCATGGCGAGGTCAACAATTTCGCCTCACTGTTGCGCTGTTCCTGCCTGATTTACCGCGCGAAAAGCGCGGCCGCGGTGCCGGAGTTCCGGCGCGGCGCTGCGATCCTGGACGCGGCGGAGTAGCCCGCCACTTCACCTCTCCCCGTGAGAACGGGGAGAGGGAGTAAAGTGGAGCTAAATCTCCTTCTTCTGCATCGCGCCGGCGATGTAATCCGCCTGCCGGATCGCCAAGGAGACGATGGTCAGCGTCGGATTGCAGGCCGCACCGCTGGTGAACTGGCTGCCGTCGGACACGAACAGGTTCTTGATGTCGTGCGTCTGGCCGAACTTGTTCACCACGCCGTCGCGCGGCTTCTCGCTCATGCGGTTGGTGCCCATGTTGTGGGTGCTCGGATAGGGCGGGGTCGGATAGGTGACGGTGGCGCCCACCGCCTCATAGACCGCGGAACCCTGCTTGTAGGCATGATCGCGCATCGCGACGTCGTTGGGATGATCGTCGAAATGCACACTGGCGACCGGCATGCCGTTCTTGTCCTTGATTTTGGGATCCAGCGTGATGCGGTTGGTCTCCTGCGGCATGTCCTCGCCGACCAGCCACATGCCGGCCATCTGCGGATAGGTCTCCATCGCTGATGTGAACGGCCGTCCCCAGGCACCGGGCTTAAGGAACGCCGCCATGAAGGGCAGGCCGAGCGAGAGCGTCTCCATCTCATAGCCGCCGACGAAGCCGCGCTTCGGATTGTTCGCCGCCTCGTCGCGGATGATGCCGGCCATGGTGGTGCCGCGATACATGTGCACCGATTTCTCGAACGAGGCATAGACGCTGCCGGTCATGTGCCGCATGTAGTTGCGCCCGACCTGGCCCGATGAGTTGGCGAGACCATCGGGAAACATGTTCGAGGCGCTGTTGAGCAAGAGCCGCGGGCTCTCGATCGAATTGCCGGCAACTGCCACGACGCGCGCCTTCTGGCGCTGCATCGCGCCGTTGGCATCAGCGTAGACCACGCCGGTTACCTTGCCACTCGCATCGTGCTCGATCTTGATCACCATGCTGTCGGGCCGCACCTCGAGATTGCCGGTCGCTTCGCCCTTCGGGATCTCGGTGTAGAGCGTCGACCATTTCGCGCCGGATTTGCAGCCCTGGAAGCAGAAGCCGATCTGCAGGCAGGAGCCGCGCCCATCACGCGGCTCGCTGTTGATGGCCATGCGCCCGGTGTGGACTTCCTTGTAGCCGAGCTTCCTGGCGCCGGCTTCCAGCACCCTGAAATTGTTGTTGCCGGGCAGGCCGGGAATGCCGTTGGTGCGGGTCACGCCCATCTTGTCCTCGGCCTTGGCGTACCAGGGCTCCATTTCGGCCAGCGTGATCGGCCAATCCAGCAGGTTGGCGCCGGGCATGGCGCCGTAGGTGCTCTTGACCCTGAACTCGTGTTCGTCGAAGCGCAGCGACGCACCAGCCCAGTGCACGGTCGAGCCGCCCACCGCCTTGACGATCCAGGCAGGAAGGCTGGGGAAGTCCTTGGAGACCTGCCAGCTTCCGGATGTCGAGCGCGCGTCCTTCCAGGCGAGTTGGGTGAAACTGTCCCACTCGTCGTTGATGAAGTCCTGGTTCTCGATGCGCGGGCCGGCTTCGAGGATCACGACCTTGACGCCCTTTTGCGCGAGCTCGTTGCCAAGCGTTCCGCCGCCGGCGCCGGAGCCGATGATGACAACCACGCTCGAGTCATTCTGATCGAATTTTGCCATGTGATTTCCCTCCCTCTCAGACCTTCGGGAGCCAGTCGATATCGGCGAAGCCGCGCTTGATGTAGCCACCATGCTCGGCAGAGGAGCCCTCGTAGCCGAATTTCGGCCAGACCTCTTTCTGGTTATAGAGCGAGACGATGAGATCGCCGCGGATCTTGCCGAAGAAGTCGGTCTGCTCGATACCCTGCAGCAGTTTCACGCGATCCGCTTCCCAGGCGACTTCGGCGTAAGGCACCTTGTGCTGGTCGCGGGCGTCCTGGTCGAGGCGTGCGACGCCGCCTTCGATCATCGCCTTCACCGCCGGGTCTTTCGCCGCCTTGCCGTCCCACGGCTTGACGGCGGTGATGTAATAGCTGTCGACGAGCATGTCGTGCGGATAGATGTCGCGCGCGACCTTCACCAAAGTCTTCATCGTCGCCGGCGTGAGCGTCGTGGCGTCGTCTGCCCAGGCGTCGCTGATGCCAAGGCCCGTACTTGTTGCGACAGCAGCCACCGGGACTGCGGTTGCCGCGCCCTTCAGGAAAACACGGCGGTCATATTTGCTCCTGCGATCGATTTCTCTCATGGTTTCCTCCGTCTTCGTTTTTTGTCTGTTGATGATCAACCGAAGCGGCCGCCTCGCTGGATCACCTCGATCTTGTAGCCGTCGGGATCGGTGGCGAAGAAAAAGCGCGCCAGCGTTCTGCCGTCGTGCTTGAAATCGCGCAGCGGCCCCGGCGACAGCCTTTCCCGCTCGAACCTCTGATGCTCCGCACCGACGTCGTCCACGACGACGGCGAGATGGCCGTAGCCGTCACCGAGCGCATAGGGCTCCTTGCGATCGAAATTCACGGTCAGCTCGACCTCGAAAGGCGAGGAGGGATGGCGCAGATAGATCAGCGCGAAATCCGCAAATTTGAGATGGTCGGCGATTTCGAGCCCGAAGGCGCGCTTGTAGTAGTCGAGCGATCTCGCTTCATCGAACACGCGGATCATCGAATGAACGGGTTTGGCCATTCAGTGCAGCTCCTTCAGATAGGCGATGATGGCCACACGGGTTTCGGGCTTGGCCTGCTGGTACGCCATCACGGCGCCGGGAATCATGGCTTGCGGATTGGTGATCCAGGCGTCGAGCTTGGCGTCGTCCCAAACGAAGTCGGCCTTGGCGAAGCCCGCCGAATAATGAAATCCGTCGACCGAGCCGGCGCGCCGGCCGATCACGCCGAACAGCGACGGGCCCTGCCGGACCGGGTCGGTCAGATTATTGGTGTGGCAGGTCGCGCATTGCTGCTTGAACAGCGTCGGACCATCCGGCGGCTTCGCTTCGGGCAACGGCATCTGTGCCGTTGCCGCCCGTGCCACAAGCATCGTGCCGCAAATACCAAGCCGGATTGCGAGCCTGATTGCAAGCCTGACTGCAAGGCCGATGCCACGTGTCGCGCGCAGCTTTGTCATATACATCACCGTTGGCGTCGGCGAACTCTAGGAGGCGCCGGCGAAGCGGTGGTAGTAGCGGGCTGTTTTCGCGTGAGAACAAACGCTGCCAAGAACGCTGCCATCAGTGTGGCAAGCGAAAGCAGGTCGGTCAGGCTGACCTAATCGTCAAAGCCGCGCGTGCCGCGGTGGGACTTGATATCGCTGCGGCGCTTTTTGCCTTCGAGCCGGCGTTGTTTCGAGCCGAAGGTCGGCTTGGTCGGCCGGCGCGGGGTGGGACGCACCATGGCCTTTTCCAGCATGTCGACCAGCCGCTCGATCGCGTCAGCCCGGTTCATGTCCTGGCTGCGGAAGCGATAGGCCTGGATCACGATCACGCCGTCCTTGGTCATGCGGCTGCCGGCCAGCCGTTGCAGCCGCATCGAGGCATCGGCCGGCAACGTGATCTTGTTGGTGTCGAAGCGAAGCTGGGCGGCGGTCGAGACCTTGTTGACGTTCTGCCCGCCCGGACCGGAGGCGCGGACAAAGGCGATCTCGATGTCGTTCTCGTCGATGATGAGGTCGCGGGAAATCCGCAGCATGGGTACTAGCCAATTCAATAAATGTGATCATGCCGGCCTTTCCCGGCATCCGCGTCGCGCCAGTGTATACCAGAAACAATCATGGCCGGGACAAACCCGGCCATGACGAAGAAAAGCGAGGAATTTTAGTTCGCCTTGGGCGGCGGTGGGGTGCCGGGCGCGGCGGTCGACTGCGCGGCGGCCTGCGGCTCGCGGCCGACGACCACCGTCAAGAGGCCCTTGCCCCACAGCCGTTTTGCGGCCTGCTTGGCGTCATCCAGCGTCACCGCATCGATGATGCCGGCGCGCTTGTCGAGATAGTCGATCGGCAGCTTGTCGAGCTGGTATTGCAGCAGCGCGCCGGCGAGCTTGGAGGAGGTGTCGAGCTGCAGCATCTGCGAGCCCTTCAGATAGGATTTCGCCTCGTCCAGCTCCTGCTGCGTCGGGCCTTCCTCGGCAAATTGGCGCACTTCCTTGTCGATGGCATCGATGCTGTCGCCGGCGCGGTCGGCGCGGGTGCCGGTATTGCCGATGACCAGCGCCGAGTGATCCATCCAGAGCAGCGATTGGAACACGGAATAGGCGAGCCCACGCTTCTCGCGGACTTCGCGATACAGCCGCGACGACGACCCGCCGCCGCCCAGGATGTGGTTGTCGATATAGGCCGCCATGAATTTCGGGTCGTGGCGCAGGACGCCGGGACCGCCGAAGGTGATGGTGGTCTGCGGCACGTCGAGCGGCACGAAGGAACGCTGCGGCGGCGCGGTCGCCGTCACATCGGGTACCGGCGTGAGGTTGGATTTCGCCGGCAGGTCGCCAAAGGTCTTGTCGAGCAGCTTGCCGAGGGTTGCCGGATCGACGTCGCCGACCACGGCGATCTTCAGCGTATCCCTGGCGATCACGCGCTTGATGTAGTCACGCATGTCGGCGACGGTGATGTTCGGAACGCTTTCCAGCGTGCCCGTTCCCGGCCGGCCGTAGGGATGGCCGGGAAAGGCGACTTCGAGGAATTTGCGGCTCGAGAGCGCGTTGGGGTTGGTGGTGTCGCGATGCAGGCCCGAGATGATCTGCGAGCGGATGCGTTCGACGTCCTCATTCGCAAGATGCGCCGAGGTGAGGGACAAATGGAGGAGGTCGAAGGCCTCGTCCTTGTTGTCTTTGAGCATGCGCAAGCTGCCGCGGAAGTTGTCGCGCGTGACGCTGAAGCTGAGCTCGATGGCACGGCGATCGAGCCGCTCATGGAAGCTCTTGGAATCGAGGTCGCCGGAGCCTTCGTCGATCGTGCTCGCGACCAAATTGCCGACGCCGGGCTTGTCGGCGGGGTCCTGCGAGGCGCCGCCGCCAAAGGCATATTCCATCGCGATCAAGGGCACGGTCGCATCCTGCACGAACCAGGCCTCGATGCCGCCGGGCGAGATCAGATGCTGGATTTTTGTCGAGGCCATGGACGGCGTCGGCAAGGTCAGCGCGAAGGCGAGCGAAGCGGTGAGGGCGAGAGCCGAGCGCCGCGTGAAGTGGGTCAGATGGTTCACGAACGCTTCTCCTCGCGCTTGGGCGTGGTGTCCTTGATCAGATAGCCCGTCACCGAGCGCTTCTTGTCCAGCCATTTCTGCGCCACGGCGCGGACCTCCTCGGCGGTAACCGCACGAATGCGGTCCGGCCAGCTTCGGATGTCCTCGATGCTCAACCCCGTGGTGAGGGCCCCGCCATACCAGCGGGCCATGGTCGCCTGGTTGTCCTGGGCGTAGATCGCCTCCGCGATCAATTGCGTCTTCACCCGCTCGAGGTCTTCGGCGCGGATCGGATTCTTCACGATGTCCGCGATCACATTATCGACCACCTGCTCGACCTGCGAAAACTCGACGCCGGGCTGCGGCGCCACCGAGATCGAGAATTGCGAGGGATCGAGCGCGGTGCCCTGATAAGCGGCGCTGGCAGCGACCGCGAGCGGCTTGTCGACCACGAGCGCGCGGTAGAGATAGGAGTTGCTGCCGCCGCCCATCAATTGCGAGAGCACGTCGAGCGCCGGGCTCTCGCCGGCCGCCGCAGTCGTCGCCGACGGCACGAGATAGTAGCGCTTCATCGCCGGCTGCTCGACATGGGGGTCGGCCAGCGTCACCGTGCGCGGGGCGACCTGCTCCGGCTCCTGCGGGCGGATGCGCTTGGCCGGGATATCGGGCTGCGACGGGATCGCGCCAAAGTTCTTCTCGACCAGCGGGCGCACCTCGTTGACGTCGGTGTCGCCGGCGATCACCAGGATCGCGTTATTGGGTGCATAGAAGCGGTGATAGAAGGCCAGCGCGTCCTCGCGGTTCAGCTGCTCGATCTCATGATGCCAGCCGATCACCGGGCGGTGATAGGGGTTATTGAGATAGAGCGCGGCCATGATCTGCTCGTTCAGCCGCGCCTCCGGATTGTTCGCAACGCGCATGTTGTATTCCTCGAGCACGACGTCGCGCTCGGGCAGCACGTTCTCGTCCTTGAGGATCAGGCCGGTCATGCGGTCGGCCTCGAACTCCATCATCAGCGGCAGCTTCTCGCGCGGAATGCGCTGGAAGTAGCCGGTGTAGTCGTTCGAGGTGAAGGCGTTCTCGTTGCCACCGACTTTCAGCACGGTCTTCGAGAACTCACCCTCCGGATGCTTCGCCGTGCCCTTGAACATCAGGTGTTCGAGGAAATGCGCGAGTCCCGATTTGCCGGGCGTCTCGTCGGAAGAGCCGACCTTGTACCAGACCATCTGCGTCACGACCGGCGTGCGGTGATCCTGGATCACCACGACCTGAAGCCCGTTCGGCAAGGTGAAGGTGGCCGGAGGCTCCGAGGTGAAGGTGGTCTGCGCCGACGCGGCGGCGGTCGTCAGAACGAATGCTGCGAGCAGCGCGGCTGCGAAAGGTTTGCTGGACATCATGACCTTTATGAAAGCCCGAACGAAAGTGCGCGGGAACAAAAGCGCCGCATCCTACACGGAGCGGCGAACGCGAGAACGTCACGAAGCCGAGAGAAAGGATGAAACAATCTCCATCCCGCCTGTTAAGCGGGCATTACTCGCCGTACTTGCCGGCGGCCGGATTGTATTCCTTGTTGAGGGATTCCTTCGGGCCCGTACCGTAGAGGTAGCTCGACGACGGCGTCTGATAGCCGGGCGGCGGCTGGGTCAGCGATTCCCGCGGCGGCTCCTGCTTGAACTCCGTCGCTTCCGTCTTGTTGCCCTTGAACATGCCCATGAAGCCTCCGGTGTAGCCGAGGTCGGAGGGCATCAGCGGATTGCCACCGGTATCGCCCGGCTTCAACGAGTCGGAGGTCTTTGCGTCCTGCGCCGACGTTTGCGGCTTCTGACCCGCGGCATTGAGCTCGCTCGGGCTCAGCACACGAGAGGCGTCGCGGCTCGCCACGTCGGCAGCGCGCGTATCCTGCTTGTCCTTCTTGCGCTTGGCAATTTCCGCCCGGCGCCGGGCTTCGTCGGGATCCTTTGGCCAGTTCGGCGCAGCCTTCTCGGTAGAGGCGGAAGCCGGTGGCGGCAGATCGATCTTCGGCGGCACGACCAGCGGTGAGCGCTCGCGATAGTCGATGTCGGAGTTCGTCATGTTGGTGGCGCCGACGCCCTTCATGATGCCTTCGATGATCTTTTCCTCGAAGGTCCTGTCGTCCTCGTCATCGTCGCCGGCTCGCGCGGCGACCACCATCAACAACCCGACGCCGAGCACGACCGCCGACAGCCGCAGGGCTTTCGACGAACTCCGCATCATCCAACCGCTGGTTCCGGTCTTGCGCATCGCATTACCCGTTTTCAAAACTAGGCCTGTTTAAAACTTAGCTGTTTAAACAAGGGGTTCTCAGGGCCCTGATCGGCCGGGATCAGGGCGCTTTTGCGGCGGGTACCCCCAAAAAGGAATCATACAATAGGGCTATGACTCCGGCAACAATGGCCGTGTCGGCGAGGTTAAACACGTACCAATTGTAGGTATTTCCGCCGATCTGGACGTGAAACAGGGCAAAATCGACTACCGCGCCGTAGGCGAAACGGTCGATCGCATTGCCGATCGCTCCGCCAATGATTAATCCGAGGGCAATGGTTGCAAGTAATGTTCGTGAACGAGCCATCCAGACCGCGAGCGCGATCACGGCCAGCGCCTTGACCATCATCAGCGCAATCTGAGCGAACTGGCTGTCGTTCTGGAGCAGGCCGAAGCTGATGCCGATGTTCCAGGCCAGCACGAGGTCGAAGAACGACGTCACGCGCACCGTGCCGCGGTGGCCGATATCGAACACGTAAAGCAGCCAGAGCTTGGAGGCCTGGTCGATCAAGAGCGTGGTAATCGCGGCGATGATGCCGGGGCGGAGCGGGGAGGTCATGGCTGCGGAGCTAGACCGAGACCCCCAGCGCCTTCCATTCGCGCAAGGCCTTGGCATCGCGCGGGGAGACGTCGGGGTAATCCTTGTCCTCGCCGACGGTGGGGAGGATCTTCCAGCTTCGCGCGCATTTGATGCCCTGCGCCTTTTCGACCACGACCGCGACGCCGGGGACGGAGTCGAGCCGGAATGCATTGGCAGGCGCCTCGTCCTCCTGCACCTCATAGTTCGAGGTGATGCAGACTTCGGCGAGGTCGATGTCGAACAGCGTCGCCAGCATGTTGCGGTCGGAGACATAGATGATCGGCGAGGCCTCGAGTGAGGAGCCAATGTTCTTGGCGGCGCGTTCGAGCTCCAGCGCGCCGGTGACGACGCGGCGCACGTCGCGGATGGTCTCCCACTTCGTCGCGAGCCGCTCGTCGCGGAATCTGTCAAAGCCGTCCGGGAACAGCGTCAGGTGCACGGAAGCCTTGTCATCAGGCTTGTACATCGCCCAGGCCTCGTCGCAGGTGAAGCTCAGGATCGGCGCCAACCATTTCAGGATCGCGTCGCACAGGATGTCGATGGTGGTGAGCGCGGCCTTGCGCGCCAGCGATGACGGCGGATCGCAATAGAGCGTGTCCTTGCGGATGTCGAAATAGAACGCCGACAGTTCCGAGTTCATGAAGGCCGACAGGGTCGCGACCACGGTCTTGTAGTCGAACTCGACGTAAGCCTCGCGCACGATCCTCGCCTGTTCGGCAAGCCCATGCAGCATCAGTCGTTCGAGCTGCGGCATGTTCTTGTGCGCGACCGCTTCCGCCGGCTGGAAATGGTCCAGCGTGCCGAGCATCCAGCGGATGGTGTTGCGGAGCTTACGGTAGGTCTCGATGGTGTTCTTGAGGATCTCGGGGCCGATGCGCTGGTCGTCCGCATAGTCGGTGGCGCAGACCCAGAGGCGGAGGATATCGGCGCCGGATTGCGCCATCACCTTTTGCGGCTCGACCGTGTTGCCGAGCGACTTCGACATCTTGCGGCCGTTCTCATCGAGCGTGAAGCCGTGGGTCAGCACCACATCGTAAGGCGCGCGTCCCCGCGTGCCGCAGCTTTCAAGCAGCGAAGAGTGGAACCAGCCGCGATGCTGGTCACTTCCTTCGAGATACATCACGGTGTCGGCGCCGCCATCGACCTTGCGCTTGATGCCGGCGAGGCCCGGGAAATGCACGGGATCTTCCAGCACGAAGGCGTGGGTCGAACCGGAATCGAACCAGACGTCGAGGATGTCGTCGACCTTCTTCCAGTCCTCATTGGCAAGCGAGCCGAGGAAGCGCTCGCGGGCGCCATCCACGTACCAGGCGTCCGCGCCTTCCTTCTCGAAGGCATCGCCGATGCGCTTGTTGACGGCCTCATCCATCAGGATCTCGGCCGAGCCGTCGCGCTTTTCTCGTACGAATACTGCAATTGGCACGCCCCAGGCCCGCTGGCGCGAGATCACCCAATCGGGCCGCGCCTCGATCATGCCGTTGATGCGGTTCTGGCCCGACGGCGGCACCCATTGCGTCACCGAGATCGCATGCAGCGCGCGGGCGCGCAGCGTATCGCCGGGCTTCGCCTTGCCGTCGGCCGCCATAGCCCCGGGCTTGCCCGGGGCGTCCACGATGTCCTTATCCATCGCAATGAACCATTGCGGCGTGTTGCGGAAGATCACCGGTTTCTTCGAGCGCCAGGAATGCGGATATTGGTGCTTCAGCCTGCCGCGCGCGAGCAGCATGCCGGCGTCGATCAGGGCCTTGATCACGGCCTCGTTGGCGTCGCCCTTTTCACCCTTGTCGTTGATCACGCGTTTGCCGGTAAAGCCGGGCGCGTGGTCGGTGAAGGCGCCGTTCTCATCGACCGTATAGGGGATCGTGGTGTTGATGCCGCGCGCTTCCAGCTCACGTGCATTGGCCGTCCAGACATCGAAGTCCTCGCGGCCGTGGCTCGGCGCGGTGTGCACGAAGCCGGTGCCGGTGTCGTCGGTGACGTGGTCGCCGGGCAGGAGCGGAACAACGAACTGGTAGCCGTCGCTGGCAAAGCGTTTCAGCGGATGAGCGCATTCCACCGCGTCGAGCGTATCCGCGGGGATGTCGCGCACCTTTTTGTATTCGGTGACACGCGCCTGCTTGAACACGCCGTCTGCGAGCGCATCGGCGAGGATCAGCTTGTCACCGGTCTTGGCCCAATTGTCGGCGGGCGCGTCGGTCACCTCGTAGAGGCCATAGGCGATCTTCGGCGAGAACGAGATCGCGCGGTTGCCGGGCAGCGTCCAGGGCGTAGTGGTCCAGATCACGACGCTGGCATTGGCAAGCGCGCCATGCGCCGGCGAGGTGACGGGAAACTTCACCCACACCGTATCCGACGTGTAATCCTCGTACTCGACTTCGGCCTCCGCCAGCGCGGTCTTCTCGACGACGCTCCACATCACGGGTTTCGAGCCGCGATAGAGCGTGCCGTTGGCCGCGAATTTCATGATCTCGCGCGCAATCTGCGCTTCGGCCGGATAGCTCATGGTGGCGTAGGGGTGATCCCAGTCGCCGATGACGCCAAGCCGCTTGAACTCCTCGCGCTGCACGTCGAGCCAGTGCGTCGCGTAAGCGCGGCACTCCTTGCGGAACGCCACCATCGCGGCGCTGTCGCGGAAGTCCGGCTTTGGCTTGCCCTTGGAGCGGTAATTCTCCTCCTCGATCTTCCATTCGATCGGCAGGCCGTGGCAGTCCCAGCCCGGCACGTAGTTGGAGTCGTAGCCGAGCATCTGCTGGCTCTTGGTGACGACGTCCTTGAGGATCTTGTTCAGCGCATGCCCGATATGGATGTTGCCATTGGCGTAGGGCGGGCCGTCATGGAGCACGAACTTGGCGCGGCCGCGCGCTTCTTCGCGCAGCTTTTCGTAGAGGCCGATTTCGTTCCAGTGCTTGAGGATTTCCGGCTCGCGCTGCGGCAGGCCGGCGCGCATCGGAAACTCGGTCTGCGGCAGGAACAGGGTCTTGGAATAGTCTTTGGCGTCGGACTTTTGCGGCTTTTCGGACATGAGATGTGACTTGCTCGGAAGGCGCGGGAAGATGCGATCGATCGCGGGTGAAACAGGAAAATCCCGGTCTTGCGCCGAGCCGTTGGCTCAGGCGGAAGCCGGGCCGCTAATCCCTATGATGCGCCGCGCAAACATGGGGCTCTCCATAGCAGGGGGAGGGCCAAATCGCAAAGGTCCAAAGCGGCCCTAAGCGATCTCCCCGAGCCTCGGAAATGCCTGAGGCACGGCGGCCAATTGCGCGCGGGCACGGGCAGAATCGTCATCCATCTGCTTGACCAGCGCGTCCACGCTCGAAAATTTCAGCTCTTCCCGGATGAAGCCGATGAAGGCGACATCCAGCTTCTGGCCGTAAAGGTCGCCCTTGAAATCGAACAGGAAGATTTCGAGCAGCGGCGCGCCGTTGTCGAAGGTCGGGCGGCGGCCAAAGCTCGCGACGCCGTCGATGCGCTCGGCTCCGCGGCCGACCCGCACCGCATAGATGCCGTGCCTGAGGCCGCAATTGTTGTCGAGGCGGATATTGGCGGTGGGATAGCCAAGCTCGCGGCCGCGTTTTTCGCCATGGATCACCTCGCCGGTGACGAACCAGGGCTGGCCCAGCATCAAGGTGGCATCCTCGATCTGGCCCTCGCCCAGCGCGCTGCGGATGGCGCTGGATGAAACCGGCCGCTCGTCGATGTCGATATGCGGCTGCACGTCGACCTCGATGCCGAGTCGCGGCGCTTCGCTGACCAGCAGGCTCGGCGAGCCGACGCGGCCCTTGCCGAAATGGAAATCATAGCCGACCGCGATGCCGGAAATGCCGAGCCGCTCGATCAGGTCATGGTGAATGAAATCTTGCGCCGTGGTGCCGGCGCGCGTCTTGTCGAAGGTCATGATGACGGCTCCGGCGAGCCCCGTGCCGGCGAGCAGCCTGAGCTTGGCGGTCTCGTCGGAGAGCTGAAACTGGGGAGTGGTCGGGCTGAAGAAGCGCCGCGGATGCGGCTCGAAGGTCACCGCCAGCGCAGGGCGGCCATGCGCCTTGCCCATCTCGAGGGCGGCATTGATGACGGCCCGGTGGCCGAGATGCACGCCGTCGAAATTGCCCATGGCGACCACGCTTCCCTTCGGGATGTCGGCCGCAGGGGTGGAATCGCGGATAACGGTAAAAGCAGGCGGCATTTTTCGTCTTACTTCGGCTTGTTCCGGATCGGGGCCGGACCGTGGCTCGGCAGGCGCGGTCAAGTCAAGCGGGGGACGCGGCAGGGCGTCGCAGTCGCGCGGGCAAGGTCGCTTAACGGGCTGTTTAAGGCCTGATGTTAGTCCTACGGGTGGTCTGCGAAAGGGTTTTGGCCTCGGGCTGAACCTGTTTTTCGTCGTGGTCGTGCGCGTGGGAGTCAAGAAATGGCTGTTGATCTGTCGATGTCGGTTCTGGTGGTGGACGACTATTCCACCATGATCCGTATCATCCGCAATCTGTTGAAACAGCTCGGCTTCGAGAACATCGACGACGCCAGCGACGGCTCGGCTGCGCTGAACAAGATGCGCGGCAAGAAATATGGTCTCGTGATCTCCGACTGGAACATGGAGCCGATGACCGGCTACGACCTGCTGCGCGAAGTCCGCGCCGACCCCAACCTCGCCACCACGCCCTTCATCATGATCACGGCCGAGTCGAAGACCGAGAACGTGATCGCCGCCAAGAAGGCCGGCGTGAACAATTACATCGTCAAGCCGTTCAATGCGGCGACGCTGAAGACCAAGATCGAGGCGGTCTTCCCGGACATGGCCAGCGCGTAAGGCGCTTGGTTCACGTTGTCACCACTTCAACTCCCGCGTCAGCGCGCGGGGCGGGTGGCCGAACAGCTCCTTGATCGAAGCGGGATCGAGCTGGTCGATCCCCTCGAACTCCTCGGAATGAATGCCTCGGGTCACAAACAGGCAGTCGATGCCGAAGCCATGCGCGCCGGCGAGGTCCGTGCGCACGGAATCGCCGATCGCGAGAACACGATCGAGCTTGATCTCGTGTCCGCCATGCTCGGCGGCAAGCGCGATGGCGCGCTCATAGATCGGCCGGTGCGGCTTGCCGTAGAAGATCACCTCGCCGCCAAGCTCGCGGTAGAGCTCGGCGATGGCACCGGCGCAATAGATCAGCCGGTCGCCGCGCTCGACCACGATGTCGGGGTTGGCGCAGATCAGCGTCAGCTTCCGTGCCAGCGCCTCGCGCATCATCGGGCGATAATCTTCGGCGGACTCGGTCTCGTCGTCGAGCAGCCCGGTGCAGACGATGTAATCGGCCTGTTGCAGCGGCGAGAGCTTGAGATCGAGGCCGCGGTAGATCGAGCTGTCGCGTTCGGGACCAAGCCAGAACACCTTGCGTCCGGGATGATCGGCAACATAGTGCCGCGTCAAATCACCTGACGAGACGATCGCATCATAGGTGTCGTCGGCGACGCCGAGCTTTCGCAGTTGGCGCTGCACGGAATCGGCAGGCCGCGGCGCGTTGGTGATGAGGATAACGGTGCCGCCGCTCTTGCGATAGGTGTGCAGCGCTTCGCAGGCCTCGGGAAACGACTCGAGGCCGTTATGCACTACGCCCCAGATGTCGGAGAGGATTACCTCTACGCCGCCAACGAGGTCGCGCAAGCGCTCGACGAAACGCAAAGTCATGATGGGGAGGCCCGCTTTAACCGGGGCCGGCGGCGCGGCGCGCCAGCGCAGCGTTGCCGCTCATCCGCGGCGGCGGATCGATCGCGGCAGCCGGAGCAGTCGCGGCCTTCTCGGCGCCGTTCGCTTCGAGTCCGTTGGACGTCGGGGCGCTGCCATTGGGCGCACCTTCCGGGCGCAGCGGACGCGGCGGCGCGAATAGAAAGCCCTGGCCGAAGCGGACATCGAAATCGAGCAGGTCGACCACGGCGCGTTCGCCCTCGATCTTCTCGGCGATCAGATCGATGCCGAAACGGCCGAGCAGGTCGGAGAGGTCGGAGGGATGGATGTCGGAAGTCGAGTTCAGCTTCGGGTCGAGCAACAGCGAAGCCGGCACCTTGATGAAGCGCACGCCGCGGTCGGCGAGCTCGCGCGGCTCGAAGCGCAGATCCGTCACATGATCGATCGAGAAGCGATAGCCGCGCTGCGCCAGCGAGGCGAGATGCTCGGTCTCGGTCGGTCCGAGATTGCGGAAGGTCGCCTGCTTGAATTCCAGCACGAAGGAGGGCGCGAGCGCCCGGTTGGCATCGAGGAAGTCCAGGCACTGCGAGAACGTCGCGGTGTTGCTCAGCGTGGACGCGGCGACGTTGCAGAACACGCCGACTTCCTTGTTGCGCACCATCAGCCGCCGCAGCACCTGCACGCAGCGGAGCATGACCATGTGATCGATGCGGCCGATCATGCCGGCGGCTTCGGCGACGCCGATGAAATCCTCGGCGGTGATGAGCTGATCCTTGTCGTCGCGCAGTCGCGTCACGGCTTCGTAGTAGCGCACCTTGCGCTGCGGCAGCGTCACCAGCGGCTGCAGGTAGATGTCGAAACGGTTCTCTTCAATCGCGTTGCGTACCGCCGCCAGGGTCTGGGTGTTGTTGCGGGACGGCGCGGTTTCAACGGCCGCCGCCGGAGTAGGGGCGGGCGGGGGAGCCGCGCGTTTCTCTTCAGCGACAGTCGGTGGGGCGACCTGCGTGGCCGGCTCCGTGGCGATGGCGGGCGCAGGTGCGGCCTCTGCATCGGCCTGGATCGAGCTCAGCATGTCCTCGTGGCTGGCAACCGAGGAGGCAAGCTGGCGGACGAGGCCGCCGAGCTCGCCGATCTCGTTGACCACGGACTGGATGCGGTCGGCGCCGGCCGAATTGGCCGATACCACCCGTCCCTCGACGGCGGCCAGCCGCCGGCCGAATTCGGCGACCTGGCGGGCGAGATCGGCGGTGCCGCGGGAGAGGTCGGCGATCTGGCTGCCGACATCGCTACGGTCGCGCAGCCGCATCGAGACGGCGTTGTAGAGGATCAGGAAGGTCAGCGCGGCCAGCGCCACAATGGCCGATTCCGGTCCGCTGATCCCGGCGATGGAGTACAGGATCAGCCCCAGGGATGCCGCGACCAGCACCATGCAAATGGCGACGAAAATCGTAGAAATACGGATCATTTGGCGCGCGCACTCCCCCGAGCGGCGCGAGCTTAGCACTAATGTTGATTCGAGAGGCTAGTGTTTCTTGGGCACGCCCGGAACTGGGGGCGGGGTGTGGCCGCGGTGCCCGTCGACTCCCTCGCCCCGCACTTGCGGGGAGAGGGCTGGGGTGAGGGGCTCTCTCCGCATCGGGACTCGTGGAACGAGCCCCTCACCCGAAAGCTTCGCTTTCGACCTCTCCCCGCGTGCGGGGAGAGGCGAAGATCAAGCCACTGCCTTGATGACCTTGCCGACCTTCTCGATGACCTCGTCGATCTGGTCCTCGCTGATGATCAGCGGCGGGGTCAGCGCCAGCGTGTCGCCGGCAATGCGCAGCATCAGGTCGTTGTCGTGGAACGCCGAGACCATGGCGTCATAGCCGCGCTTGCCGACGAGGTCGGCAGCGCGCGGGGCGAGGTCGATGCCGGCGGTGAGGCCCACGGTGCGGATGTCGAGCACGTTGGGCTGGCCCTTCAGCGACATCACCGCGTCGGCGAATTTCGGCTCCAGCGCCTTGGCGCGCTCGAACAGCTTTTCGTCGCGGTAGATGTCGAGCGTGGCAAGGCCGGCCGCGCAAGCCAGCGGATGCGCCGAATAGGTATAGCCATGGGCCAGTTCCACCATGTGCTCGGGGCCGCTCATGAAGGCGTCATGGATGGTGTCGCGCACGATCACGCCGCCCATGGGAGCCGCGCCATTGGTGACGCCCTTGGCGAAGGTGAGGAGGTCCGGCAGCACGCCGTAACGCTCGGCGGCGAAGGCGTGTCCGAGGCGGCCATAGCCGGTGATGACCTCGTCGAAGATCAGCAAAATGCCGTGCTTCTGGGTGATCTCGCGCAGCCGCTTGAGATAGCCCTTCGGCGCCGGGATTACGCCGGTCGATCCCGCCATCGGCTCGACGATCACGGCCGCGATGGTGTTGGCGCCATGAAGGTTGACGAGGTTTTCCAGCTCGTCGGCGAAATGCGCGCCATATTCCGGCTCGCCCTTGGTGAAGGCCTGCTTCTCGCGGTCATAGGTCGCAGGGATGTGGTCGACGCCGGAAAGCAGCGAGCCGAAAATCTTGCGGTTGTTGACGATGCCGCCGACCGCCGTGCCGCCGAAGCCGACGCCGTGATAACCGCGGACGCGGCCGATCAGGCGGGTGCGGGCACCCTGGCCATTGAGTTGGTGATAGGCGATCGCGATCTTGAGCGCGGTGTCGGCAGCTTCCGAGCCCGAGTTGCAGAAGAACACATGGTCGAGGCCGGCGGGCGCCAGCTCGGCGATGCGGCTTGCAAGCTCGAAGGCCTGGGGAATGCCGAACTGGAACGGCGGCGCGTAGTCCAGGGTCGCGGCCATCTTGCCGATCGCGTCCGAAATCTGGGTGCGGCCATGGCCGGCATTGGTGCACCACATGCCGGAAGCCGCGTCGATGATCTTGCGGCCGTCAACGGTGATGTAGTGCATATCCTTGGCGCCGGCGAGCAGCCGCGGGGCCTTCTTGAAGGCGCGGTTGGCGGTGAACGGCATCCAGTGCGCCGCTAGGTCGTTCGGCACATTGACGGCGGGGGTGTTCGGGCTCTTGTCCAGCATGGGGCCTCTTCGGGTGTTTGCGGGATTTCTCGGGGCTGGCATCACGCTATCAGCTTCGGCGGGCGGCGTGAACGTCAAAAACCTGCGAGTTTTCCGCCTTTTGCAACGGAATGTTGCGCAGCGCTCAGACCAGATCTGCGGCCGCAATCCAGAACACTTCGGCCTCCGAATCCTCGGTATCGAGCCAAAGCAGGGGAGCTTGCGGATAGGCCGCTTCGAGGTTCTCGCGGCCGCGGCCGATTTCGCAGAGAAGACCGCCCTCCGGCGTCAGATGTTCGCCTGCCTGGTCGAGGATGCGGCTGATAATATCAAGCCCGTCGGCACCGCCGTCGAAGGCGAGTTTCGGCTCGGCGCGGCATTCCGGCGGCAGCGCGGCCATGCCCTCGGCATCGACATAAGGCGGGTTGGAGATGATGAGGTCGTAGCGCTTGTTCCCGAGTGGGGCGAAGAGATCGCCGCGATGCAGCGCGACGCGGTCCTCGAGGCCGTGATCGGCCACGTTGCGCGCCGCGACCGCGAGCGCGTCCTTGGAGATATCAACGGCATCGACCGTCGCGTTGGGAAAATGCCGCGCGGCGAGAATGGCAAGGCAGCCGGAGCCGGTGCAGAGGTCGAGCACGCTGTCGACGTTGAAAGGGTCCATCAGCGAGGCGCCTTCGCCGTCGTCACCGGCAAAATGCGAATCCAGCAGCTCGCCGATGAAGGAGCGCGGCACGATCACGCGCTCGTCCACGTAGAAGGGAAGGCCGCGCATATAGATCTTGTTGACGAGATAGGCGGCTGGTTTCCGCGTGGTGACGCGACGGCCGATCAAGTCGAGGAGGTGCTTGCCTTCGGCGGCGGTGACGCGGGCGTTGGCAAGGCTCTCGAACTGGTCGGGATGCAGATGCAGCGCCTCACAGATCAGAAACGCGGCTTCCGCAACAGGATCGGGGGTGCCATGCGCAAAGGCGAGCTTGGCTTCGTTGAAGCGGCTGACGGCATAGCGCATGAAGTCGAGCAGCGTCAGCAACTCGCCGCTGGCGACTTTCGGAAGTTTCACGGCGGGCCTTTTCGCCGCCTTCACGCGCTTGACCATCATTTTGGCCATCACTTGGTCCAGCGCGCCGCCGCGGCATCGTCATGGGCCTTGGCTTCGACCCAGCCTTTGCCCTCGGAGCTTTCTTCCTGTTTCCAGAACGGCGCCGACGTCTTCAAATAGTCCATCAGGAATTCAGCGGCATGAAACGCCGCTTGACGGTGTCTTGACGCGGTCACGACGAGCACGATGTTCTGTCCGGGCTCGATGCGGCCGAAGCGATGGATCACGGTCACGCCCTGCAATGGCCAACGCGCTATCGCTTCATCCACATGGCGCTTGATCTCGGCCTCGGCCATTCCAGGATAATGTTCGAGCGTCAGCGATGCGATATCGTCGCCGCCCTCGGGACCGCGGCAGATGCCGGAGAACGTCACGACGGCGCCGATGTCGGTGCGGCCCTGGCTCAGCGCGGCAATTTCGCGCGCGGCGTCGAAATCCTCTTGCTGGATGCGGATGGTGACGGGCGCGCTCATATCGCGGCTAGCCGCCGGTCATCGGCGGGAAGAAGGCGATCTCGCTTGCGCCCGCGATTGTCGCTTCCGGCTTGACATGGGCGTGGTCGATCGCGGCGCGGATCACCTTCGGCTTCTCGAACGCATAGGCGTAGGTTTCGCCGCGCGCGGTGAGCCAGCCGATCAGGTCGTCGACGGTGCGCACGCTCGATGGCGGATCGATCGTCTCTTCCGCCTTGCCGATCCGCTCGCGCACCCAGGCGAAATATTTCACCTTCATGCCCCATCCTCCTCGAGGACGTGGTGGATGCCATGCCGGAAATAGTCCCAGCCGGTGTAGACCGTCAGGATCGCCGAGATCCACAACAGCAACAGGCCGATCTGCGTGACGACCGGCACCACGAGGTCCCCGGCCTCGCCCGCGAGCAGGAAGCCGATTGCGACGAGCTGGATCGTGGTCTTCCATTTTGCGAGTTTCGTCACCGGGACGCTGACGCGGAGTGCGGCGAGATATTCGCGCAGGCCCGAGACCAGGATTTCGCGGCACAGGATCACGATCGCAGCCCACAGCGACCAGCCATGGATGATGCCGTCGGCGGCGAGCATTAAGAGGCAGGAGGCGACCAGGAGCTTGTCGGCGATCGGGTCGAGCATCCGCCCGAACGCCGATTGCTGGTTCCAGACCCGGGCATAATAGCCGTCCAGATAGTCGGTGATCCCGGCCGCGATGAACACGGCCACCGCCACCCAGCGCAGCCACAAGGGACCGTCCGCAATGGACTGGGCATAGATGCAGCCGATCACCACCGGGATGGCGGCGATCCGCGCGCAGGTCAGGATATTGGGGATCGACAGCGAGCCTTTCGCCGTCCCTCTGGTGGTTGCGATGTTCATCCGTCCTTCCAATACCGCTGCGAGGTCTAGGTCAACCGCCTTGACCCAGATGACCCTCCGCAGACGACGCCCGTGTGACTCCTTACCCCCGTCCTAGCTGGGCTGGGAGTGGAAAAACTCGAAGATTTTCCGTGCGCTCTCGGCGCTGACGCCCGGGACCCTGCCGAGATCGGCGATCGAGGCCCGCTCGATCTCCTTCAGCGTCCCGAAATGATGGAGCAACGCACGTTTGCGCGAGGGGCCAATGCCGGGAATCTCCTGCAGGCCGGCCTCGCGGATGTCCTTGGTCCGCCGCTTGCGATGGGAGCCGATCACGAATCGATGGGCCTCGTCGCGGAGCCGCTGGATGAAATACAGCACGGGGTCGCGCGGCTCCAGCTTGATCGCCTCGCGGTCGGGCATGAACAGGGTCTCGCGGCCGGCGTCGCGGTCCGGTCCCTTGGCCACCGCCATCAGCGATACCTGCGAAAGTCCCAGGGTCTGGAAAATCTCCCGCACCGCGTTGAGCTGACCCCGGCCGCCGTCGATGATGACGAGGTCGGGCCATTGCGGCACGCTGTCATCGGCTTTCGCCTTATCGGCCTCTGACGGCGTGAGCAGCCGCTTGAAGCGCCGTTCCAGCACCTCGCGCATCATGCCGTAATCGTCGCCGGGGGTAAGTCCTTCGGACTTGATGTTGAACTTGCGGTACTGGTTTTTCACGAATCCGTCGGGCCCGGCGACGATCATGGCGCCGACCGCGTTGGTGCCCTGGATGTGGCTGTTGTCGTAGACCTCGATCCGCTTCGGCGCCTGCGGCAGTTGCAGCGTGGCCCCGAGCTGCTCCAGGAGCCGGCTCTGGGTTGCGGTGTCCGCGAGCTTGCGCCCTAGCGCCTCGCGCGCATTGGTCAGCGCGTGCGCGATCATCTCTTTCTTCTCGCCGCGCTTGGGCACCGATACTTCGACCTTGTGGCCGGCCTTCACCGTGAGCGCATCCGCCAGCAATTCGGCTTCCTCGATCTCATGCGAGAGCAGGATGAGCTTTGGCGGCGGCTTGTCGTCGTAGAACTGGGCGAGGAACGAGGACAGCACTTCCTCCGGGGTGAACGACTTTTCCGCGCGCGGGAAATAAGCGCGGTTACCCCAGTTCTGACCGGTGCGGAAGAAGAACACTTCGACGCAGGAATAGCCGCCTTCCTGGTGGATGGCGAACACATCGGCTTCTTCCACGGTGCGCGGGTTGATGCCCTGCTGCGACTGGATCGCGGACAGCGCGGCGAGGCGGTCGCGATAGACCGCCGCGGTCTCGAATTCCAGCTCGGTCGAAGCCGTCTCCATCATGCCGGCGAGCTCTTCCTTCACCGCCTGGCTGCGCCCGGAGAGGAAATCGGTCGCCTCGCGCACGAGCTCGGTATAGCCGCCGAAATCGATCTCCCTGGTGCAGGGACCGGCGCAGCGGCGGATCTGGTAGAGCAGGCAGGGGCGGGTGCGGCTTTCGAAAAAGCCGTCGGTACAGGAGCGGATCAGGAAGGCGCGCTGCAGCGCGGTGATGGTGCGGTTGACGGCGCCTGCGGAGGCGAACGGGCCAAAGTAACGGCCGGGCCGGCTCTGCGCGCCGCGATGCTTGAGGATCTGCGGCGCCCAATGGTCGCCTGTGATGAGGATGTACGGAAACGACTTGTCGTCGCGAAGCTGCACGTTGAAGCGCGGCCGGAGCTGCTTGATCAGATTGGCTTCCAGCAGCAGCGCTTCGGTCTCGGTCGTGGTCGAGATGATCTCGACATTCACCGTGGCGGCGATCATGCGCAGAATCCGCGCCGGCAGCGGCGCGTTGGCCCGCGCATAGGACGAGAGCCGTTTGCGGACGTTCTTGGCCTTGCCGACATAGAGCACGTCATTGGCCGCGTTCAGCATGCGGTAGACGCCGGGCGAGGTCGGCGCGAGCTTGACCGCATTCTCGATCGCAGCGTGCCCGACCGCGAGCGGGCCTTCGCCGACCGGCTCGGCCGTCTCCTCCGTCAGTTCCGGCAGCCGACCTTCCTCGTCCTCGTCACTGGAGGCGGTTTCGGGGTCGATGTCGGGGGCGGCGAGGTTTTCCGGCGGCAGATCGGCCTGATGGCCGCGCTGGCTGCCAGGCTTCCCTCCTGCCTCGGCTTCAGCGCTCTCTTGCCGCGGGCCGGGGGCCGTCGGTTGCTCGGTCTTTTCGGAATCCATCGGCGGAATTTAAGCGCTGGGGCGGCGGATTTGAAGTTCTCGGGTCCTGATGGCGGCCGATACGCACAGGAGGTACCCGGTAACGTTCCGTTAAGAACGTTAAGAGCGCGGTAACGTGGCTTAACAAGCCTTTAACTTAAAACTCTCGATAAATCTTAGCGAAAAAAGCTGGAGTTCCGTGACCATGCCTCGCCGGGCGCCTCGCTCCGCCCGGACGGCGCAGCGGTTGTCGGCAGTTGCGTTGGAGAGTGGAATGAAGGGGTTCGTTTGGGGCGCTTTGGGGCTGGCCTTGACTGGGACCTTGGCCGGGACCGCGTCGGCACGCGCCGCCGACCTTTCTTACGGCTCGCGCGGACCCTACACCGTGAACCAGCCGCTCAATGCCTATAGCTGGGCCGGACCCTATCTCGGTGGCAATCTCGGCTATCAGTGGGGCGATGTCAGCAACAACCCGACCAAGCCGAGCGGCTTCGTCGGCGGTGTCACGGCCGGCTACAATTGGCAGAACGGCTGCTGGGTGTTCGGCGTCGAGGGCGATCTCGAGGCGACCGGCGCCGATGATACCTTCGCGCCCTGGAAATTCTCCAATCCGTGGTTCGGCACCCTGCGCGGCCGCGCCGGCTATACCATCAGCAACGTCTTGTTCTACGGCACGGCCGGCCTCGCCTTCGGCGAGCTCAAGGGCCAGACCTTCGGCTTGAATGAATCCCACACCACCGCGGGCTGGACTGCGGGTCTCGGCGCGGAAGTTAGTCTCGCGCCGAACTGGAGCGCCAAGATCGAATATCTCTATGTCGATCTCTCCGAGAGTCAGTTTGCAATTACAGGGGTGTCAAATGGCTACCGGTTCGGCGCCATCCGCGCCGGCATAAACTATCATTTCTGATAGCAACAAGAAGACGCACACCATCGTAACTCCCGGCCGTGGATCACGGCCGGGATTTTTTTATCCCTCAAGCAAAAGCCTTTCACCCGATTCCGCACGCACGCCGGCTCGGGACGAAAAACCGCGTCAGAAAAAACGGCTACGATTGAATCACCAGGTTGACCGCCTTGGGACCTTTGCCCTTCTTGTCCGGTTCAACCTCGAAAGCGATGCGTTGTCCTTCGGTCAAATCCTTCAATCCCGCCCGCTCGACCGCGGTGATGTGCACGAACACGTCGCGACCGCCGTCGTCAGGCTTGATGAAGCCGTAGCCACGTTCTCCATTGAAGAACTTGACCGTACCAGTCATGGCCATCGGGATACTCCTCCCCCGTAATGCTCCACCGCTGCGCGCACGTCGCACAACGGCTGACCGACGATCGCTGTCTGAAGCTTGGCCACCTGGGCCGGAGGGTGTCACGTCACCGATCCAGCCTGGATTTTTTCTTAGGCCTTGATCACTCCGCCGCAACCATTCGCGGAAGCGGAACGTAAAGCCAGTCCGGCTTGAGCATAATACGGTTCCCCGCAAATTGACTATGGGTTTTCCACGGCAACTAACCGCCTTGGGAAGTATCGGGCTAGGGCTTGGCGCTAGGGCTTGTTGTTAAGGCTTGGGCACTTCGAGGCGGAAGCGGCCGGGGCCGCCCTGGCCGAGCGGTTTTTCCAACTCGGGGAGGATGGTCTTGAGCTCGCTTTGCAATGTCCACGGCGGGTTGACGATCAGGAGCCCGGTAGTGGCGAGTGCCGCGTCAGTCGTCTGCGGCGCGACGGAGAATTCGAGCCGCAGGCATTTGCCTTGTGGTTTGACCGCGGCCGCTGCCTGAGCCACGCGCTGTGCCAGCGTGTCGGTCGCACGCCGGCTCTTCGCCGGGTACCAGAGCAGATATTGCCCGGTTGGCCATTTGCGGAAGGCAGCGGTAAAACCATCCGCCAAGCGCTCGAACTCGTCTTTGGCTTCAAAGGCCGGATCGATCAGCACCAGCCCGCGCCGCTCGTTCGGTGGCACGAAGGCGGGCAGCGCCACCCAGCCGTCGAGATCAACCACGCGAGCCTGCGCGTCGCGCCGGAGCGTATCGATCAGTTGCTTGTGTGCGGTCGGCTCGAGCTCGCAGGCGGTCAAGCGATCCTGCGGACGCAGCATCGCGCGCGCGATCAGGGGCGAGCCCGGATAGGCCTGCAATTCGTTCGGTGGATTGAAGGAGCGGACAATGTCGAGATAGGGTTTTACGAGCGGCAGCGCCGCGTCCGAAAACCGCGTCTGTATGATCCGCGCAATCCCGGTGAGCCATTCGCCGCCGCGCTGCGCCTCGTCCCCGGTGAGATCATAGCGGCCGGCGCCGGCATGGGTGTCGATGACGCGGAAGGGGGCCGGCTTCTCCTGCAGGTAAGTGAGGATGCGCACTAGCACGATGTGCTTGATGACATCGGCAAAGCTGCCGGCGTGGAAGGCGTGGCGGTAGTTCATGCCCGTGGTTACGACATCGGGCGATCAAAGTAACCCTCGTCATTGCGAGGAGCGCAAGCGACGAAACAATCCAGACCGTCTCCTCGGATGCATTTCTGGATTGCTTCGCTTCGCTCGCAATGACGGAGCTAGCCACCCCTGACCGGCGGCATGGTCACCTGATCGAGCGGGCAGGCCTGCTTGTCGATTTCCGGGCAGTCGCGGAATCCCAGATCATCCTTGCTCAGGCAGATGCGCACTTCGCTGAGCCGCTTGCGGTTGCAGGTGACGGCGATGCCGGAGGCTTTCAGGCCCGGATTGGCCTTGATGAAGGCATCCTCGACCTCGGCCGGGGAAACCGTCTTGGTGTCCGATAATTGCAGGTAATCGTCCGGGATTTTGACCGCGGCGCGCGCCTTGCGGATGGTCTCGAAATAGGCCCGCTCGCCAAGGCCGGAGCAGGTGCCGTGCTTGTCCCACTCGTTGTAGATCAGTCCGGGCGCCGGCATCAGGTCGAGCATCGAGGTCATGATATTGCGCGCAAGCCGGGGCGAGGGGCGCTGGCAATATTCGGGATAGCCGGTCTCATATTGCGGCCACAGCCCGTGGACGACGAAGGAAAACGGCCGACCGCCGCACTGGATCTGCTGCGAGCGCCCGCCGCCGCCATTGTCCTCGCGTCCTTCGCAGAAGGAAGGCGACCAGGACAGCGACAGCACATAGAAATCGAACTGGCCCGGCGTGTTCTGCCGCCGGTCCTGGGCTGGCGCTGATGTGGTGGCCGCCAGGGCCGCCGTCAGGGAAAGACCGAAAGCAACCAGCCAGCGCGAAATCGACTTGGATCGAAACATGGCGACGCACCCCTTGAAACTCATGCACGCTCTGAGAAGGGCGTGCGCAACGTGCACGCGGAGCCTAGCAGACAGATGGAACATTTCAAGAACAAAAATAACGGCGCCCGAATCGAGCGCCTTTTTCCGTTCGCCGATGCGTAAAATCTACGGGCCGGCTGCCTTGCAGGCCGGATTGTAGGCCCAGTTGCGGTCGAGGCCGACCACGCACCATTCGACGCCCTGGCCGAAGCCGGCAAAGCCGCCATCCTCGATGATGGAGTAGTGGATGGTGTGGACCGAGCCGTTGTTGAGCTGCACGCTGCCGCTGCAGAAGCGGCGCGGGATGTTGTCGGACTGCCAGGGCCGGAAGGCGATCTCGTGGATATTGCCGTAGGCCACGATCTGCAGCGGCGAATTCCAGAAATTGCTTTCCTTTTCCTGGAATTGCGAGGTGATGGTGCCGAGCGCCCCATCGCATTCCTTGACCCGGCCGTCATAGTTTGGCCCGAACAGGCCGAAATTCAGCTCCGCCGGATTGGCGGCAAGCGCCGGGCGATCGAGGCTGATCAAAGCGAGCAGCGCGCCCAAAGCAAGGAAAAGGCGTTTCAAGGAGGTAGCGAGATCGCGCATGTGCATTCCCAGAACTGGGCAGTCTAACCCGTCGAGGGGGACCGTGCCCCCTTGCCCCCGCGCGGTCAAGTGCACGGCGGCAACACTCGGACCGCAAGTGGATTTCGGCCGCTCGGCCATGCTTTCCACCGCCCGCCGCGCCCCTTAAGATGCGGCCAGCCGATATGGAGTCTTGAAATGCGAAAGTTGCTGGCCGCGGGCCTGGTTGCCGTGAGCGGAATGGTGGTGGGCGCGCCCGCCCGGGCCGATTGGATCGGGCCCGTGAAAGGCAACGACACCGGTGGCATCATTGCCTACACCGTGGCCCAGCAGTCGGATGCGCGCCAGATCGCGGTCGACCACTGCGCGCGCTATGGCAAGGTTGCGAAATTCCTGGCGATCGATCCGCAGCCGGGCGGCTACATCTCCTTTGCCTGCCGTTGGGTGCCCTATGGCGCCAACGACCAGCCAATCGTTACCAAGTACTGAGCTCTAGAATTTCTTGAAACAAAGAAGGAGCGCGCAACATGCTGCGAGGGCTTCTTTCATTCGGCATTGGCTGCTGCGCATTGGCGCTGTTAACCACGGGTGCCGTCGCTGACGAACTGCCGCTGCGCAAGCCGGGCCTGTGGGAGATGAAGATCGTCAAGGTCGGCTCGCAGCTGCCGGCGCTGACGACGCAGCAATGCACCGATCCGACCGTCGACAAGGACATGGTCAACACGGTATCGCCGATCGCCAAGCAGATCTGCAGCAAGCAGAACCTGCAGAAGACCGCGACGGGGTATGTCAACGACTCCGTCTGTACCATCTCCGGCGCGACGATCACCTCCCATACGGAGGTCACCGGCGATTTCGATTCCGCCTATGTCGTCACGACGGAAGCGAAATCGGACAAGGGGCCCGAGCAGCTGCGCGACACCACGACCAGGATCGAGGCCAAGTGGCTCGGCGACTGCAAGCCCGGCCAGAAGCCCGGCGACATCGTGATGCCCGGCGGCGGCTTCAAGCTCAACGTCAAGGACGCCGATAAGTTGAAGGCACTCCTGCCACCCAAGGCGAATTAGCGACGTCGCCCTTACTCGTCATGCGCGGGCTCGACCCGCGCATCCATCAAAGAAAGTTTCTCTCAAAGTGATGGATTGCCGGGTCAAGCCCGGCAATGACGACATAACTACACCGGCACTCGTACCGTCGCGCGGAGGCCGCCCATGGGGCTGTCGCCGAGCATGATGTCGCCGCCATGCGAACGGGCAATGTCGCGGGCGATCGCGAGGCCCAAGCCCGTGCCGCCTTCGTCCTGGTTGCGCGCATCGTCGAGCCGCAAGAACGGCTTGAACACTTCCTCGCGCATTTTCGCGGGAATGCCCGGGCCGTCGTCATCGACGGTGACCGTGAGATAACGGTGATCGCGATGGCCGGAGATGGCGATCTTGTCGGCGTGTCGCGCCGCATTGGAGACGAGGTTGCCGAGGCAGCGCTTGAAGGCCGCCGGCTTCACGGTGACCACCGGCAGGCCCTGGAAGGCGACGGTCGCGGCATGTCCGTTGCGCTCGGCGTCGCTGCGGAGCTCTTCGAGCGCATTGGCCATGTCGGTCGGCTGCGCGTTCTCGCCGGAATCGCCGCGGGCGAAAGCGAGATAATCCTCCAGCATCAGCGACATCTCGTCGACATCCTTGCGCATGGCGTCGACCTCGGGGCTGTCGCCGATCAGCGCCAGCTCCAGCTTGAAGCGCGTCAGGATGGTGCGCAGATCGTGGGAGACGCCGGCGAGCATCGCCGTGCGCTGCTCCATCGCGCGCTCGATGCGTGCCTTCATTTCCAGGAACGCGACCGCCGCGCGCCGCACCTCGCGCGCGCCGCGCGGCCGGAAATTCGGTGCTTCCCGGCCCTTGCCAAAGCTCTCGGCGGCGTCCGCCAGCCGCAGGATCGGCTTGATCTGGTTGCGCAGGAACAGCACCGCGACGATCAGGAGGATCGAGGAGGTGCCGACCATCCAGAACAGGAAGATTTCGGAGTTGGAGGCATAGGCGGCGCTGCGCTGCGCGAACACGCGCATCACGGCGTCATCGAGCAGGATGCGGATTTCGACCAGGTTGGAATTGCCGACGGTGTCGATCCAGAAGGGACGGCCGATCTGGCGGCCGATCTGCACCGAGAGCGACTGGTCGAGCAGGTTGAAGAACGGCTTGGGCCCGGGCGGCGGCATGTCGCCGAGCGGCAGGAAGTCGACCACGAGATTGAGCCGCTGCTGGGCGATGCGGCGGATCTGCGTGCGGTCCTTGTCCTGCGGATAGGTCTTGTAGACGTCGATCAGCCCGGCGATATCGGACACCACGGCGGCGGAGAGGCGGCGCGTCACCAGATTGTAGTGGCGCTCCATGAACACGCCGGCGACCACGGTCTGCAGCACCACCATCGGCACGATCATGATGAGCAGCGCGCGGGCATAGAGCCCGGTCGGCATCCAGCTCTTGAAGGCATTGCCGAGCTTGCCGTTCGCCGCCGAGACGCGGCCGGCTGCGGAGCGGATCAGGATAAGGCCGGCGTCGATCGTGCTCATGGCTGAAACGCAAACACCCTTATGGCGAGGCGACCAGGCGATAGCCGATGCCGCGCACCGCCTGCAGGAACAAGGGGCTGGCGGGATCGCGCTCGATCTTGCGGCGCAGCCGGTTGATCTGCACGTCGACGGCGCGCTCGTTGACGCTGCCATTGCCGGTCAGCGCGCCGCGCGGCACGGTCTCGCCTGGCGCGACCGCGAGGATGCGCAGCATCTCGCGCTCGCGGTCGGTGAGGTGGATGACCTCATCACCCTGGCGCAATTCGCCACGGCCGAGATGATAGACGTAAGGCCCGAAGGCGACCTGCTCGACGGTCTCGGCGGGCGGTGGTGGCGCGGCGCGGCGGAGGATGTTGTTGATGCGCAGCGCCAGCTCGCGCGGCTCGAAGGGTTTTGCCACGTAGTCGTCGGCGCCGATCTGCAGGCCCTCGATGCGGCTCTGCGGCTCGTGCCGGGCCGTCAGCATCACGATCGGCACACTGGAGGAGGTGCGAATTGAACGCGCGAGATCAAAGCCGGTCTCACCGGGCATCATGACGTCGAGGATCAAGAGATCGAAGTGAAGCCCGGCGAGCTTGGCGCGCGCGTCGCTCGCGCTCATCGCGGTCGTCACGCGATAGCCTTCGCCGGCGAGGAAGCGCGAGAGCAGGTCGCGGATGCGGCGGTCGTCGTCGACGAGCAGGATATGCGGCGCGTCGTCCGCGGGTTGGACAGGCGCGCGCGAGGCGGTTGCGGCGAGGGCCAAGGTCATTCCTTTGCGCTGGCGGTGCTGAAGATGGTCTCCAGCACCTTGTCGGGATCATCGCGATCGATCATCGCACGCAGGAAGCGGCGGACGGTCTCGGCGCCGGCCGGGCCGATCTCCTCCAGCGCGCGATCGATTCGCGTGGTCTGCAGCGTCGCGAGCTTGGCGACCAGCGCCGCGCCCTTGGGCGTTGCATAGAGCAGGCGCTGCCGGCGGTCGTTGTTGCCGGTCTTCTGCACGATATAGCCCTCGTCCAGCAACTGCTTCAGCACCCGCCCGAGCGACTGCTTGGTGATGCGGAGCACATCGAGCAGGTCGGCGACCTTCAGGCCGGGATAGCGGTAGACGAAATGCATCACCCGGTGATGCGCCCGGCCGAACCCGAAGGCCTCCAGCTCATGGTCGGCATCGCCGACGAAGTCGCGGTAGGCGAAGAACAGCAACTCGATGATATCCCAGCGTAAAGTGCCGTCGCGGGCAGGCGAGGGGCGCGTGTCGGATGCCCGCGAATCGGGGGCCGTCTGGGGACTTGAGAAATTTATGTCAGCCATATTGACGTATCTTGGGTTCAATGTTACAAAACAATCAGCCGCGACGAAATTTTAGATCGTTTCATCCGCGGTGACGTTTTCAAACGGCCTGAGAGGGCCAAACCATGCGGCGTCAGCCGCGAGTGATCTACCGTACGGTTGTCGAGCGGCATGTCGGCAAACATACTGGACTTCGCCATTCCACAAAAGCATGTCCTCAAGGACATGAGGTGTGGTAACCGGCCGCAAACGGCGGACCCGGGGCGATGTCCGGACGAACCAAAACCGCGCCGAGGCGCGGGCGCGAGTTTCGCGCCGATCCGGGAGAGAGTCATGGGAGTTTCGTTGGACAATTCTGCTCGAAGTCGGGCAAGCAGCCCCGCAGATGCGGGGCCGGCGCCGGTTTCGGCCACGGAAAACAGGGCCATGAGTTTGAAATTCGACATTCAACCGACCGCCAACCCCACCTCCGACAAGGACCGTGCGGCAAAGCTGGTCGACCCGGGCTTCGGCCGGGTCTTCTCCGATCACATGGCGATCGTCCGCTACAGCCAGGCCAAGGGCTGGCATGGCGCGCGGGTCGAATCGCGGGCGAATTTCCCGCTCGATCCGGCGCTCGCGGTCCTGCACTACGCACAGGAGATTTTCGAGGGCCTCAAGGCCTATAAGCGCGACGACGGCGGCGTGAACCTGTTCCGCCCCGACGCCAATGCACGGCGCTTCATGAGCTCGGCCGACCGCATGGCCATGGCGCAGCTTCCCGAGTCCATCTTCATCGATGCGGTCGAGCAACTGGTGCGCATCGACCGCGCCTGGATCCCGGGCGGCGAGGGCAGCCTCTATCTGCGGCCCTTCATGATCGCGAGCGAGGTGTTCCTCGGTGTGAAGCCGTCGGCGGAATACATCTTCGCCGTCATCGCTTCGCCCGTCGGTTCCTATTTCAAGGGCGGACCTGCGCCGGTCTCGATCTGGGTGTCGGAGAACTATACCCGCGCCGCGGTCGGCGGCACCGGCGCCGTCAAATGCGGCGGCAATTATGCCGCGAGCCTGCGCGCGCAGGCCGAGGCCATCGATCATGGCTGCGACCAGGTGGTGTTCCTCGATGCGGTCGAGCGCCGCTTTATCGAGGAGCTCGGCGGCATGAACATCTTCTTCGCGTTCGACGACGGCTCGCTGCTGACCCCGCCGCTCGGCACGATCCTGCCCGGCATCACCCGCGACTCCATCATTGCGCTGGCGAAGGATTCCGGCACGTGCGTGCGCGAGGAGCCCTACACCATCGAGCAATGGCGCAAGGACGCCGCCAGCGGCAAGCTGAAAGAGGCCTTCGCCTGCGGCACCGCGGCCGTCATCTCGCCGATCGGCAAGGTGTGCTCGACCAGCGGCGATTTCCTCATCAGCGGCGGCGCCGCTGGTCCCGTCGCCATGGGGATGCGCAAGAAGCTGGTCGATATCCAGTATGGGCGGACGAACGATCCGCACGACTGGATCAAGCAGGTGCTGTGATCGCGTTGCGGCGCGACACAAAAAATTAAGCGTTGCTCCCTATACAGAAGCGAGATCGCGAATACGCGGTCTCGCTTTCTTGGTCTCTTCGAAGCATCGCGCGTTAATTCATATTCTTCAGCGCTTGACGCCCCGCTTCCACGACGAAGAACTGAGAGTTCAATCACATTCTTGGTATGAACAAGTTCGCGTGACACTTCCGCGCGGAAAAGCCGTGGCCTTTCAGATTCGAAGCGCCAACTCTTCATCCGCCATCTCGTCTCCGATAGAATGTGGTTGCGTCACGTGAAGTGGTTCAAGTCAGCAAGAATGGACCTCTAAAGCGCGTTCTTGCACGCCGCGCGGGGCGAGACCGGCGAGAACGCCGGTTGCCGCCGCGCGCCCCGGCTGGTACCAACGCGCCCGCTGATATTGCGAACCAAAATGGCCGAAAAACCCAAAAAACCCCAGAAGCTGAAGGCGCGCCTGCCGCGCGGGCTCGAGGATCGTGGCCCTGCTGCGATCAATGCCACGCGGGCGATGGTCGAGAAAATCCGCGCCGTCTACGAGCGCTACGGTTTCGAGCCGGTGGAGACGCCGGCGTTCGAATATACCGACGCGCTCGGAAAATTCCTGCCCGACCAGGACCGCCCCAATGAGGGCGTGTTCTCGTTCCAGGACGATGACGAGCAGTGGATCTCGCTGCGCTACGACCTCACCGCGCCACTCGCCCGCTATGTCGCGGAAAATTTCGATACGCTGGCCAAACCCTACCGCTCCTACCGTTTCGGCTGGGTGTTCCGCAACGAGAAGCCGGGCCCCGGCCGCTTCCGCCAGTTCATGCAGTTCGACGCCGACACGGTCGGTGCCCCGACACCGGC
>DATHMA010000218.1:0-7961 GCA_035487555.1 Bradyrhizobium sp.
CCGCCGATCATCTATCCGGTGGCGGCGACCTCGACCGCCAAGCCCGAGGCCAAGGAATATCTGGACTATCTCCACTCCGCGGCCGCGAAGACGGTGCTGGAGAAATACGGCTTCAATTATCTGGTCAAGCCGACGTCCTGACGTGACCGAAGCGCTTCACAACCTCATGGTGAGGAGGCGCGCAAGCGCCGTCTCGAACCATGAAGCCCCGGCTGTTGGCCTCATCCTTCGAGACGCGGCCTTGTTTGCGCCGTTCGCGACGGCCTCGCTGTCGCTCGGCCTGCTCGGGCGCGGCCGCTCCTCAGGATGAGGGGATAAAGCTGTGTTCGACATCACGCCCACGGAATGGACGGCGATCCTGCTCTCGATCAAGGTCGCCACGGTGGCAACGCTGGTGGCGACGCCGCTTGGCATCGCGCTGGCTTACCTGCTGGCTCGGCGCGATTTCTGGGGCAAGTCGCTGCTCGATGCGGCGGTCCATCTGCCGCTGGTACTGCCGCCGGTCGTGACGGGCTATTTGCTGCTGCTCGCCTTCGGCCGGCGCGGGCCGATCGGCGAGTTTCTGGCAGATTATTTTGGCATCGTGCTCGCGTTCCGCTGGACCGGCGCCGTGCTGTCCTGCGGCGTGATGTCATTTCCGCTTTTGGTGCGGCCGATGCGCCTCTCCATCGAGGCGGTTGATCGCAGGCTGGAGCAGGCCGCGGAAACGCTGGGCGCCGCGCCCTGGCGGGTGTTCTTCACCGTCACCTTGCCCTTAGCGCTGCCGGGCGTGCTTGCCGGCATGGTGCTCGGCTTTGCCAAGGCGATCGGCGAGTTCGGCGCCACCATCACCTTTGTCTCGAACATTCCCGGCGAGACGCAGACGATCTCGTCCGCCATCTATTCGCTGATCCAGACACCCGATGGCGACACCGCAGCGCTGCGGCTCGTGATCGTCTCCGTCGTAATCGCAGTCGCCGCCCTGATCGGCGCCGAAGTCTTCGCCCGCCGCGCTACGGCGCGCCTGCACGGGAATTGATCGATGCTGCGGGTCGATGTCGTCAAGAAACTCGGCGAGTTCACGCTCGAAGCCTCCTTCGAGAGCGAAGGCCGTGTGACGGGCTTGTTCGGCGCTTCCGGCGCCGGCAAAACCTCGCTGGTCAACATGATTGCGGGTCTGACCAAGCCCGACCGCGGCACGATCGCCATCGACGGCGAGATCGTCGACGACACCGCCAAAGGCATTCATGTGCCGACCTGGCGCCGCCGCATCGGCTATGTGTTCCAGGACGCGCGGCTGTTTCCGCATCTCGACGTCACGCAGAATCTCGACTATGGCCGCCGCATGAACGGCCTGCCTGACGATGCCGAGCAGAAGAAGCGCGTCACGGATTTGCTCGACATCGGCCATCTGCTCGACCGCCGTCCCGGCAAATTGTCCGGCGGCGAGCGCCAGCGCGTTGCGCTCGGCCGCGCGCTGCTGGCGAAGCCCCGGCTGCTGCTGCTCGACGAGCCGCTCGGCGCCCTTGACGAAGGCCGCCGCGCGGAAATCCTGCCCTATCTCGTGCGCCTGCGCGACGAAGCGCGCATCCCCATGGTCTATGTCAGCCACGACGCCGCCGAAATGCGCCAGCTCGCGACGCAAATCGTGCTGTTGCAGCGCGGGCGAGTGAGCTCGTTCGGCGGGGTGAAGGTGTTGTCGTAATCTGTCATTCCGGGGCGCCGCAACGCGGCGAGCCCGGAATCCATACTCACGATGGTGGTTATGGATTCCGGGCCCATCGCTTCGCGATGTCCCGGAATGACGCGTGGAGAGATTACGTCCCCCGCAGCAACCTTGCGAACACATCCGCCGGGCCCATCTGGCCGCCCTTCAGCATCAGCTCCAACCCATCGAGCCTTTGATCATCGGCATGGACGCGGGTCACGCCCACGCCGGGGCCGAGCAGGCCGATGAAGCCGAGCGCCCAGAGGCCGAGCGCTTCAACGGAGATGCTTGAGGTGTCGCCGCCGGCGATGCCGACGCGGCGCACCACGGGTGCCAGCTCCAGCACACGCCGCAGCAATTTCCCGCAGGCTTGCGCCACTTCGAGGCGTGATGGTCCGCCGCCTACGACCGGCCCGAGATAGGCGAGGACCGAGCGTCCGGCGCCGAGCAGGCGGGCACAAGTCGCTGCCTGCCCCTCGAAATCCAGCCCGCCGCCACACTGCGGATCAAGACGGATCGGTTCGTACAGGCTGGGATCGCGCAGCGCCGCCGCGGTCTGTTTCGCCGAAACCGGCGACTGGCTGCCGACCAGCACGAAGACCGGTCCCACGGCTGGCTTGACCGGAGTATCGGGGCCACGCTCCGTCGCCCAGCCGAGCCGGCGCCAATGGGCAATCGTCGCCTGCGCCACGCTGGAGGCGCCGATCGCAAGCAGCGGCTCGCTCGCCGCGCGATGCCACATCAATTCACCGATCCGCGCGAGATGCGCTTCGTCGAGCGCGTCAAACAGGACGGCCTCGCCCTCGGCGCCGTCGATCTGTGCGTTCAACTCGTCGTCGGAAGCCGCACTCAGCTTCCGCCAGTCGACCAGGCCGATATTCTCGACCCCTTGCGCGTGCAAATGCAGTCGCAGGTCGGCCTCGTTCATCGGCGTCGATGGATGCCGCGACATGGTCGGATGACGGTCAAGGCGAAAGACCTCGCCGCCCGCTCCCGCGCCGGCAAAGAGATTGCCGAAGGCGCAATAGCGCTCGAGGCTGGGCTGGCCGCCGATGACAGGTGTGAAGCGGCCAGGCACATGCCGCTTCAGGATCCGCATCGCCGCACCGAGGCTTCCGACGGTCGGCGAGGAATCGAAAGTCGAGCAGCATTTGTAATGCAGCAGCGGCACGCGCGCGGCCGACGCGTAACGTCCGACCGGCTCCAGTTCACGGGTCATCTGTTCAGGCGACATGGTTCGCGCCGCACCGGCAATGCCGAGCGCATCCAGCGACCGCAGCGCTTTCAGCCGCTCCGGCCTGGGCACGCCGAGACAGAGCAGCGCACGCAAACCGCTGGAGGCGAAGGTCGCCAGCGTATCGGAAGCGCCGGTGAAATCATCGCCGTACCAGATATATTTGAGCGAGGAGGCTTCCGTCATTTCGTCTTGCCGAAAAAGGCCAACGCCGCTTGAAGCTCGGGCGCATCCTTGGCCGCACTGAGCGCCACGCCTTCCTGGATCGCCTGCCAGGCCTGATGCAGGCTCTTGATGCCGGCTGCGGCGCCGCCAGGATGCGCGAGGATGCCGCCGCCGCACATGAACAAGAGATCGCCGCTCGGCACGGCCTCGGCCGTTGCCGGCAGGGTGCCCGCCCATTGGCCGGAGGAGAATACGGGTATCACGACGTCACGATGGTCGGCCTTGTCGGCCAGCGGCGTCAGGCAATCATGCGCGCCGCTGATCACCTCGCTGTTGTCTTGAGAGAACTTGCCGTCGAGGCCATGCACATGCATGTGGTCGACGCCGGCCAGCCGCCACAGCGCCTGATAAGGCTGGAAATCCATGCCAAGCGCGGGGCTGCGCGAAAACATGCCAAAGCCGTTGCGATGACCGTGGATGGCAAGGCCGGTACGCCGCCGCAGCGATTGCACCGACGAAAAACCGGCCCAGTTGAGGCTGACCATCACGCATGAGCCACCCTCGCGCTCGACCAGATCGGCGTGACGGCACATCTCGTCATGCTCGTCGGTGATGTTGAAGGCCATCATCACATGCTTGCCGGTCCGGTCATGCCAGCGGCGGATTTCCGCCATCACGGCCAGGATGCGCTCGGTGATCGGCGCATGCTCACCATCGCCGCTGCATTCATCATCCTTGATGAAGTCGACGCCGGCCTCGCAGAGCTGCGCGACCAGCGCCGCGGTCTCGGCCGCCGAGAGGCCGACATTGGGCTTGATGATGCTCCCGATCAGCGGACGGCCATGCACGCCAGTGACCTGGCGCGTGCCGACGACGCCGTGCACCGGGTGCTCGAAACGCGCGCGAAATTCCGGCCGCAGCGCGACATGCAGCAGCCGCACGCCGGTGGTTTCGCCGAGGTCATAGAGATTTCCGGCGAGGGTTGCCGCCAACGTCGGCAGATTGCGTCCGATGTTGGCCACGGGAAACGCGATGGTGACGCGCGCACGGCGCCATGGCCCGGCCTGCTGCGCTCGCTCGAACAGCGCGTTGGGCAGGCTCGGCCGTTCGAGCGGCTCGAGCTCCTCGACGTCTAGCACCGTCGCGCGGCTGCGCGCGCGCAGCGCATCGGTCTCGCCGGCCACACGCACAAACGTGCCGCTGCTCTGCTCGCCGGCCAGGATGTCGGCAACGCTGGCGGGATTAAGCGGCGTCTCGATGAGATAGGCGGCCCGCAGCTCGCTCATCACAGCGTCCGCAAATCCGGAAAGGGGCGCACGGGGTCAGTACCGTTCCAACCGACCGAGGCTTCGTGGATCAGCTTGAACATCCGTCCCTTGGGCCCCGCGACCTCAGACAATTCGATCACGGTGCCGGGCAACATGCTGTCGCCCGAAGCCCGCTGCTCGAAATACACAAAGCGGCCGTTCGCGCCGACTTCGCCGCCCATGCAGACCTCGAAACCTGCCGCCTCTGCACGCGCAAGATCGGCATCGAACGTCTCGGTCCAATAGGCAAAATGCTGCACGCCCGAATATCCGGCGTCCAGGAAGTCCCGATACATCGAGGGCACGTCGTTACGCACCTGCACCAGCTCGATTTGCAGACTGCCCGCATTGGCCAGCGCCACCGAATTATGCGGCTCATAGCGCTGGCCGCGATAGGTGTAGTTCACGATCGGAACTTTGGGATTATAGAACCAGGGGCCGACACCGAGCGTCGCGGCCCAATGCTCCATGGCCGCTTCGATGTCGGGGACCAAATAAGCAACCTGACGAATCTCACCAAAAAATCTACTCATGGCATTTCTTGCTTCTTCGTTGTTGGACACATGACGTCGTAGAGAACCTTAGTGGGGTCGAAATCACCTTTACCCCTCATCCAGAGGATCGATATTCGACTAGAGCGGCTTGCCGGCGCTTTCTTCCAGCAGGGCCCAGGTCTCGTCGCCGAATTTGGTTTTCCATTCCTTGTAGAAGCCGGACTTCTGCAATTGCTCGCGGAAACTGTCGGGCGCCGTCTTGTTGAGGACCATGCCCTTGGCCGCGAGGTCGGCCTCCAGCGTGCCATTGAGTTTGGCGACGTCCTCGCGCTGAAGCATTCCCGCTTCGTTGAACGCGCGCTCGATGATGACCTTGAGATCATCCGGCAGGGCGTCCCAGGAACGGCCGTTGAAGACGAAGTGATAGCCGTCCCAGCTATGATTGGTCTTGGAGCAATATTTCTGCACTTCGTAGAGTTTCGCGGTCTGCACGATCGCGAGCGGATTTTCCTGCGCGTCGACGATCTTGGTCTGCAGCGCGGGGTAGACTTCGCTGAATTGCAGGCTGGTCGGCGAGGCGCCGAGTGACTTGAACATCGAGATGCCCATCGGGCTCACGGGCACGCGAATCTTCAGGCCGAAGAGATCCTCGGCTGAGTTGATCGGCTTGTTGCTGGTCGTGGTCTGGCGAAAGCCGTTGTCCCACATCTTCGTGAAGGTGTGGAAGCCGATCCTGGCGAAGTCGGCGCGAATGCGATCGCCGAGCTTGCCGTCGACGGCATTCCAGACCTGGCCGTAATGCGAGAACGCAAAGCCCACCGCGGTGACGGCGCTGATCGGTGCCATGGAGGCGATGATCAGCGTGCCCGGCGTGAAGATGTCGACGCCGCCGCTGCGCACCTGCACCAGCATGTCGGTGTCGCCGCCGAGCTGGTTGTTGGGAAAGATGGAGATATCGACCCGCCCCTGGCTCTCCTTCGCAACGCGCGCGGCAGCTTCGGCCGCACGGATATTGAGCGGATGGCTGAGCGGCAGGTTGTTGGCGTATTTCAGCGGAAACTCGGCTGCGGCGCGCGCACGCCGCGGCATGGAGGCGACAAGCCCCGCGGCGGGTGCCAGTGAAAGCTGCCGTAGCAATCGGCGTCGTGTCAGTTCACGCATGTCGTGTCTCCCCAGGCACACCCTATGTCGCTGGACGCCTTTTGCTGGCGAGTTGGGGCGCAGGACACGCCCGAGCCAGCAGCTTACGCGCAAGTACAATCAAATAAAATGATTGATTCTGATCAATTCAGCCGCAGCGGGCATGCATTCCACCATCGACCAGCAGCTCGATTCCATTGATGTATCTGGCTTCGTCGCTGGCGAGAAACACCGCCGCATTGGCAACGTCCCAGCCGTCGCCCATCCGCCCCGTCGGCGACAGCCGGTGCCGCGCCTCGACCATCTCCTCCCGGCTGGCATAGAAGCCGGAGATCTGCCGATAGATGTGCGGAGTATCCATCACGCCGGGCAGGATGCAATTGGCGCGGATGCCCTTTGCCGCATATTGCAGGGCCACGCTCTGGGTAAAGCTGTTTACTGCACCCTTGCTTGCAGCATAGGCGCAATAGGCATAGCCGGTCCAACGGACCCCGCCGAGCGCGCCGATATTGATGATGGCGCCCGCGCCCTGCGCCTCCATCAGCGGCAAAATCACCTTACAGGTCAAGAACATGCTCTTGACGTTGGTGGCCATCACCTTGTCCCAGGTTTCTTCCGATGTCTCGACCGGGCCGCCTTGCGAGGTGATGCCGACATTATTGTGCAGGATATCGATGCGGCCGAAGGCCTCCCTGGCGCGGGTGACGGCCTGTTCGACCGAGGCCAGCGCGGCGGCATTGGCCTGAACCGCGATCGCCGTGCCACCCTCGGCCAGGATCAGGTCCCGCGTCACCTCGGCAGCCGCCGGATCCAGGTCGACAGCGGCAACACGGGCGCCGGCGCGGGCATAGGCGACCGCGGCCGCCTTGCCATTGCCCCAGCCTTCGCCCGCCGATCCGGCGCCGAAGACGATGCCGACCTTGCCGCGTAATCTTCCCTCAAGAGGATCAGGCATCGCCATCCCCACATCGCTCTTACTGCGATACTTATGTAAGCTTGGGTGCAGACATGGCATCAGCACCTTGCTAAGTCAATCAACGAAAATGATGCGATTTGATTGATTCGGACCAGCGATGAGCGACCAAGCCCTCGAAATATCCTATCGGCGCAAAGCCAATATCAGCGACCTCGCGCGGGACGCCGGCGTATCGACGGCGACCGTCGATCGCGTGCTGAACCGTCGCGGCGGGGTGCGGCTGCCGACGGTGCATCGCGTGCTCAATGCGGCCGACCGGCTGGGCTATGAGCTGCCGCCCGGCCTGCTCGCCGGCTATCAGCCGCGCCCGATGCGGCTTGCTTTCGTGCTGCCGCAGGGCGCCAACCGCTACTTGCAGATGATGGCAGAGACGATCGGGCAATCCGCCGAGGAGATGGAGCCCTACAATGTCGAATGCCATATCGACCTGGTTACGAGCTTCAATCCGAAGGCGCTTGCCGACCGGCTCCTGAGCCTTGCCGGCGATTATGACGGGGTCGCCTTCATGGCGCTCGAACATCCGCTGGTGCGCGAGGCAGTCGCGGCGCTGCATGCCGAGGGCGTGTTCGTGCTGACGCTGATTTCCGACCTCTCCAATTCGCCGCGCGCCGCCTTTGTCGGGATGGACAATCGCTCCGCGGGACGCACCGCGGGACTGCTGCTCGGCCGCTTCATCGGCACGACCGACGCCTCCAGCAACAAGGTGGCGATGTTCGCAGGCTCGCTCAGCTATCGCGGACATGAGGAGCGCGAGATGGGCTTTCGGCACATTCTGGCAGAAAACTTTCCGGAGCTGGAAGTGATCGGGCTGCGCGAGGGGCAGGACGATCCCGCCAGCAATTATGTGCTGGCGCGGGCGCTGCTCGAGCAGCATCCCGACCTCGTCGGCATCTATAATGTTGGCGGCGCATCCGAGGGCATCGCGCGGGCGCTGACCGAAGCCAGGACCATCACCCGG
>DATHMA010000219.1:0-10993 GCA_035487555.1 Bradyrhizobium sp.
TTTGCCGGATCGAGCTGCCATTGGCCGAAAGACGGGCAATCTCGCATCGATCATCAAGGGATAGCTGCTCGTAACTCCGCCCCATGGCAACACCTCCGCAAGGAAGTGTTGCACTTCGTTTGTGAACTCAGGGGACCCATACCGCGTGATTTATGGAAAAGGCAGGCTGGTAGTAACCACTTCCTTCGACCAACCGAAGCCTGTGGTTATGGGTCCTGGCTTTCGCCAGGACGACATCGTTGGCAGCTCTCTGCCTTTATCCCGCACCCCTCACGCCCGGCAGGTCAGTCCGCCATCGACTACGAGCTCAATGCCGGTGATATATCGCGACTCGTCGGAGGCCAGAAACAGCGCCGCGTTGGCGACGTCCCAGGCTTCGCCCATATGGCCCATCGGCACCTGCGCGTCGCGGGCGCGCCACATCGCTTCCACATCACCCTTGGCGTAGCTCGCCGCGAGGCCCGCGGAATGTTCCACCATCGGCGTCTTCATCAGCCCCGGCAGGATGGCGTTGACGCGGACATAGTCCGCCGCGAACTCCACCGCCGTGGAGCGGGTCATCTGGTTCATCGCCGCCTTGCTGGCGTTGTAGCTGACATAGGAAATGCCGACATGGCGGATCGAGGCGATCGAGGAGATGTTGATGATCGAGCCGCCGCCCTGCTTCACCATCAAGGGAATGACGTGCTTCATGGCGAGATAGGCGCTCTTGAGATTGACCGCGAAGACGCGGTCCCATTGGTCTTCCGCGACTTCGACCACGCTGCCGACCTCGGCGATGCCGACATTGTTGTCGAGCACGTCGATGCGGCCACAGGCTTTCAGGCAGGCCGCGACCATCGCCTCGACCTCGGCGGCCCTGGACACGTCGGCGGTGAAGGCCGTCGCCTTGCCGCCTTCCTTGGTGATGAGGCTCACGGTCTCCTCGGCCGCGGCAGGATTGCGATCGACGCAAAACACCTGCGCGCCCTCGCGGGCAAAGGTGACCGCGGTCGCCTTGCCGTTGCCCCAGCCGGGGCCGATCGAGCCGGCACCAACCACCATCGCAACCTTGCCCTTGAGCCGATCCATCGTGTTCTCCCTTTTGTTCTTGGCTATTCGAATTGCCGCAGCGCGTCGGCGCGCGCAAGCAGGCGTTTGGCATTGGAATAGGTCGGCATTTCGACCAGCGAGCCGTCAAGCTCGACGCGCGCCTCGCCTGCGGCGCGCGCCGCTTCGAACGCAGCCACGATCTTTTCCGCGCGGCGGACTTCCGCCGCATCAGGTGTCAGCAGGCCGTTGATGACGGCGGCATGCGCGGGATCGACCAGGCTGCGCGCGACATAGCCGAGGCGACGCGCCCAACGGGTGTCGCGCGTGACACCTTCGATGTCGCTCCAGGTATAGGGGCAATCAACCGCGACCACGCCGGCCGCGACGCATTCCACCAGAAAGCGTTGCCGGCAATAGCTGAGCTCGGCGCCGTCGGGCGCGCGTTCCGCGCCAAGATCGGCCGCGAGGTCTTCCGACGCGAGAAGACAGGCCGACACGCGCTTGCTTACGCCTGCGATCGCGCCGAGTTGCACCAGCCCGCGGGCGTATTCGATATTGGGCAGCAGTGCGGTTGTCCCTTCCGGAATGCCATAGTCGCGCTCGAAGCGCGTTACGGCTTCATCCAGGTGCACAATATGAGAAGGTTCGGCCACCTTCGGCAGCGCCACGATATCAGGGCGGCCACGCATCACGGCAGCAAGATCGTCCATGCCATCGCCATCCAGCGGATTGACGCGGACCGCCACGATCACCCCAGCCTCGCGCCAGGTGGGATAAAGCTCTGGCACGAGCGCCCGAGCCGTCTGGCGCAGGTGCGGCGGCGTAAAGTCCTCGAGCTCCTGGATCAGGACGTCGGCGCCGCTCGAGGGTGCGGCGCGCAGCACCGCCTCATTGGCGCCTTCGAGGAAGAGCCAGGAGCGGCAGAGCGGCGCGGGGCGAAGCCTCCGCATGACGCGTCAGCTTGCGTAGCGCGCGTTCACTGGAACGACATGTCCAGGCATTTGGAGATGTCGGAACCGAGACCGGAGGAGATGGTGATGCAGCCGCGCACCTTCTGCTGGGTGGTGTCGGCGGCCCAGATCGAATAGCCGCCGGTGCCGAAGAAGGAGTTGGTGTTCGGCGGCTCGGTCTCGGTGGCGTCGAAGGCGTAGTTGGAGTCGGCATCGAAGACGCGCGGCTTCTTGGTGCAGCCGCCATCGGCCTGCACGTTGATCACTTCCTTGTTGTCGCGGGTCAGCGCCAGCGACACCTGGCAGCGGAAATATTCCGAGGTCTTGGTGTTGAAAACGTAGGTGTAGGATTTGCAGGTTGCCGTGTTGAGCTTGCCGGCGGCGAGTCCCCGGCTGCAGGCAATCCGCTGGTTGTTGGACAGCTTGAACAGATCGTCGGCGCTTGCGGCAGAAACCAGCGTCAGCGACGACAGCGCGGCAAAAAGGCAGATTTTCGTGACGTGGCTCATACGAATCATCCCCATAGCGGCTTATGTAGAATTGGTTCTAATTGGAAACCGGACCATAGTCGCCAAGCAGGTGGCGGGAAATCACAAAGTCATCGATGGCCGTGATGCGTTGGTGTCGCGCCTGTTGTTGACGGGACAATGACGTTCGTGATTTGTTCAAGGGCCTACGGGGAGGATGAGGATGATGAGGATTTCAATCAAAACGCTGCTGCTGGCGGCTGCGCTCGGCGGCATTGCGACATTGGCTTATGCGCAAGCGGCCGGGCCGACGCCCTGGGAAATGAAACCGGATACCGGCTACGGCTATGACAAGGAAGGCAAGACCTTCCAGTACAAGATGGGCACCAGCAATGCTGGCCAACTATTGAAGGGCGCCAAGAAAGTGCCAAAGGGCACGCTGTTCTTCATCGGCCAGAACGGCCAGCTCTATATGCGCAGCGGCCCCTATCTCGACGGCGGCGGCAAGTTCCTGTTCGGCTCGGAATGAGCCGCCGATAATTGAGATCTTGTAGGGTGGGCAAAGGCGCTCTTCGCGCCGTGCCCACCACTGATATCTCAACTGCTGGCGGTGGGCACGCTTCCGCCTTCGCTCGTTGAGCTACGGGCGGACGCAGTCGCTTTGTCACCCTACAATTCGCTACAAATCTCGGCCGTGGCTAGAACGCCGCCGCTAACTCCCTTGCGCCCGGCAGGAGGCTGTTGGCATCCATCCGCGCATCGGTGACCGCGAGCAATCTGGCGACCGTGTTGTTGCGGCTTGCGACCGGATTGCGCTCATAGCCGGAGCGCTGGAAGAAATTCGCAGTCGGCACTTGCTCGCGCATGTCAGGCGGCATGGTCACCATGTCGAGGCCGGTCGAGTCGCCGGTCAGGTTCATCATTTCGAGCTCGGCTGCGGAGAGCGGACGCGAATAGCCCTTGGTGCGGGCGAACAGCACCGAGGTCAGGAGCTTGTGAGTCTGCAGCATCGGGCCGACGTCAATGTCGAGCACCATGGCATGCAGCGCCCAGCCCTGCGGCGTGTCGCCGATCTTCTCATGCTCGGACCATTCGTCCGGCACCGAACGGGCGATCGCCACCATCTGCCTGAGCACCGCGATCTTGGCGTCCATCGCCTGGCGCGCCGGACCCGAGAGCTGCGCGGCGCGATCGCTCAGCACCTTCACGAACAACGGGCCACGCTCGGCTATCAGTTCGACGCTGTTGGTGGTGAGGAGCTGGTTATAGCCAATCGCAGTCGAGATCGCGTGTGCGCCGGGCCGCCATGAGCTTAGTCCCGCCTGCATGTCGTGATTGCCGTTGCCGCCGGTCTCAAAGGCGTAGACCCGCACTGTCTGCTCGCGCGTCAGCCCGGCGGCCGCGGCAAAGCGGGCATAGGCGCGCTTGAAATCGGCTTCGGAAGCCGGCCGCTGCGGCGTCCACTGGAAATTATCGGAGGCCGCCTGCAGGAGATCGCCGACCACGGGAATGATCTTCTTCGGGCGCGGCGTCGCTTCCGGCTCGGGTTCGCCCTCCGGATTGAGCGGACGCCGCGGGCCGGTATAGACCGGCGGCTGCGTCAGCACATAATCGTCGAGCGTGACTTGTTGATGCTCGCGCCGCTTGGCATTGCGGCCGCGCCGCTTCTCGGCGATCGCGCTCCAATAGGCGGAAGCGTCGGCTTCGTAGGCATCGTGCACCGCCTGATATTCCGCAAGCCTGCGCTGATAATCGGCAATCGCCTCGGGCGAAGCCGTCTGCGCGCGCCCCGGCTGAGCCATCACGAGCGATAGCAACGCAAGCGCGATAATACGAATCGTGGTCGGGCGCATGCGGCTCCTTGTAACCCAAACTGCGCCTACTTCCAGGCAAACACCGGTTGCTCCAGATCAACGACGCGCGTGTTCCGCCCTGCCAGCACTTCACGAAATTGATAGATCATCGCCGCCGTCGGCGCATGGATCAGGCGCTCTTCCCAGTGGAAGCGGATCACACGCCGGTCACTTTCGGGAATCGCAGTGAAATCGAAGGCGTCTTCGCGCTCGATTGCGCCGAGCGCAATGCGATGCACGGAGGCGACCTCCTGCGGATTCGGCCTGATCGTCTCGTGGCCATCGGCCCAGACCACGACCGGCGTGATCAGATAGCCGGAGCGGGTCGGATAATCGTCGAGCAGGCCGAGCACGGCGTCATCAGCGAGATCGAGGCCGAGCTCCTCGCGCAATTCGCGCAAGGCGGCCTGGACCTGCGTCTCGCCGGCGTCGCATCGTCCGCCCGGCAGCGCCCATTGCGCGCGGTGGGCGCGTAAGCCGGCGGCACGTCGCGTCAGCAGCAGCGCCGTCTCCCCTGCCTCGTCGGCGCGGGTCAGCGCAATCACGACCGCCGCACGTTTCAGGTCGGTCGCGGCGTCGGAAGCCGGCACGTGCACAAAGCCCGCGCACAGCTCTGCGATATTCCGCCGGGTGGTATCGTCGAATGGACGGCTCATGGTGCTTGACTACATCAGCTTGGCGCTGGATGGAATGTCGGCAAGATCGAGGGACAGGAATGCACGACATGATCGACAAGGCCGCGGTCCGGATGAAATCCGACGGCTGGAAGCTCGTCGAAGCGACCGGCTTCATCCAGATCGTCGGCCCCTTGTGGGAACGCCTTGTCGATGGCCAATATGAATATGCACTGCCGACCGAGGACAAGCACCACAACCGCCGCGGCCTGGTGCAGGGCGGCGTGCTGATGACCTTCGCCGACCGCACTTGCGGCATGACCGCCCGCTTCGTCACCGGCAAGCCGACCATGGCGACCGCCCAGCTCGACGTGCATTTCGTCGAATCCGGCAAGATCGGCGAGCTGCTGGTGTCGCGTCCGCGCGTGGTGCGCGCAACGCGCAGCCTGATTTTCATGAGCACCGAGATCACCGTCGACAAGCGCGTCATCGCCATGGCCAACGGCGTGTTCAAGATTTTGAAGACGGAGAGTTAGACCGTCGTCGTCATTGCGAGGAGCGAAGCGACGAAGCAATCCAGACTTTCTCAACGGAAGCAAAGCTGGATTGCTTCGCTGCGCTCGCAATGACGAGTTCTAGAGGCTATGCTTCCCGTATCTCGTAAAGGAATGTCTCGATGAACTACCGCAAGCTCGGCCGTAGCGGCCTGAAGGTTTCGCCGATCTGCCTCGGCACCATGATGTTCGGCGGCCCGGCCGATGAAGCCACTTCGACGCGGATCGTGGCGAAGGCGCGCGAGGCCGGCATCAATTTGATCGACACCGCGGATGCCTATAACAACGGCAATTCCGAGCAGGTGGTCGGGCGCGCGATCTCCAACAACCGGCCGAGCTGGGTGCTCTCGACCAAGCTTGCGAACCCGATGGGAGATGATCCCAATCGCGGCGGGCTGTCGCGGCGCTGGGTGCTGCAGGCCGCCGACGAGAGCCTGAAGCGGCTCGGCACCGACTACATCGACCTCTATTTCCTGCACAAGGAAGATCACTCGACGCCGCTGGAAGAGACCGTGCGCGCGATGGGCGATCTGATGCGCGCCGGCAAGATCCGCTATTTCGGCGTCTCGAATTATCGCGCCTGGCGCGTCGCCGAAATCTGCAACATCTGCGACCGGCTCGGCATCGACCGCCCGGTGGCGAGCCAGCCCTATTACAACGCGATGAACCGCATGCCCGAGGTCGAGCATTTTCCGGCCTGCGGCTATTACGGGCTCGGCATCGTCTCCTATAGTCCGCTGGCGCGCGGCGTGCTGACCGGCAAATACGCGGTCGATGCCGCACCCGACAAGACGACACGCGCCGGGCGCGCCGACAAGCGCATGATGCAGACCGAGTGGCGGCCGGAGTCGCTCAAGCTCGCGCAGGAGATCAAGGCGCATGCCGAGAAGAAAGGCATCACCGCCGGCCAATTCGCGGTGTCCTGGGTGTTGAACTCGGCTTTTGTGAGCTCGGTCATCGCCGGCCCCCGCACCGAGGAGCAGTGGGACGATTACATCCGCGCGCTCGACTACCAGTTCACCGCAGAAGACGAAGCCCTGATCGACCGCCTGGTCGTGACCGGCCATCCCTCGACGCCCGGCTTCAACGATCCGGCATACCCGATCGAGGGAAGGCGCGCGCGGACGGGATAAGTTCGCTGGCCCTCACAACGCAAAGAACCCCGCCGTCTCCGGCGAGGTTCTCGTTCGAAAAATACTTCAGTACATCCGTGAAATATTCGTCGGTAGCTGATCAGACGAGCGCGAGATTTTCCGCGCTGGTCTTGCCACGCATCTTGTCGGTCTTGAGCTCGAAGGTCACTTTCTGCCCTTCGGCGAGGCCGGTCAGGCCAGCCCGTTCCACCGCGCTGATGTGAACGAACACGTCCTGTCCACCATCCTGCGGCTGAATGAAGCCAAAACCCTTTTGGCCGTTAAACCACTTCACAACACCTGTAGTCATTTAGCTCTCTCTTCCAGGCGCAAATGCGCCTCATGCCCACACGACCTCCGTGCAGGCTCCCATTCAATCTAGCGATGTCTCGGGGAAGGAGGCTTAGGCCGCAATCAACAAGGTAACGCGTTCAAATCGAATGGGCTCTACTTATAGCATTTCCTGGCAATTGCAAGAGGGGCGGCAAAACAACTTCTATACGACCTGGTTTACGGTTACCGTGGCAACGGTGGAACTAGCGGTGAGGCAAATGTGGTTCACCAGGATCGCTACGGGCTGACGCTGTCTACGACTTCGGCCGATGCGGCAGAGGCCTATCGCGACGGCATCGACCTGATGCTGTCGGCATGGCCGGGAGCGGCGGAGGCGTTCGAACGGGCGATCGCGACCGATCCGGATTTCGCGCTCGCGCATATCGCCCGCGCCCGCATCCATTCCTTTTATCAGCAGGGCGATGCCGCGCGGAAGGAGGCGGCGCTGGCCCGCGAACTCGTGACGCGCAATGGCACGGCGCGCGAGAAAGGCCATGTCGAGACGCTGGCGCTGGCGGCCGAAGGCCAGCTCGGCCCGGCGCTCTCTGCCGCGCTGAAACATCTGGAAGACTTTCCGCGTGATGCGGTGGTGCTGTCGCTGCCGCTCGGCGCGTTCGGGCTGTTCGCGTTTTCCGGCCGGGCCGATCACAACCAGGCACGGCAGGATCTCTGCGAGCGGCACGCGGCGCATTATGGCGAGGATTGGTGGTTCCTCTCCAACCACGGCTGGTCGATGACCGAGAATGGCGAGGTCGCCCGCGGCCGCGCGATGACCGAGTGCGCGTTCGACCTGCGCCGCCACAACGCCTATGCCGCGCATGCGCTGCTGCATGCGATGTTCGAGGACGGCTCGGTCGATGATGCGGATGCGCTGGTCACGCAATGGATCGGCAGCTATGACCGTTCCGGCATCCTCTACGGCCACATCCTCTGGCATCAGGCGCTTGGCGCGCTGGAGCAAGGCGATGCATCGAAGGCGCTCGCGACCTACGCGGATGTGCTGCAGCCCAAAGTCACCGCCGCGCCGCCGCTGAACGCGATGTCCGACTGCGCCTCGCTGCTGTGGCGGCTCAAGGCTTATGGCCACGCCGTTCCGCAACAGCTCTGGACCGATGCGGACGACTATGCCCGCCGCACTTTCCCGAAACTGAGCCTGCCCTTTGTCGAGATGCACATGGCGCTGCTCGCCGCCGCCACCGGCAATCAGGCCGCGCTCGACGAGCGGCTGCAGAGCATCGAGCAGCGGCTCAAGGAGGGAAAGCTGCTTGCAGGTCCCGTGGTGCCCGGCATCTATCGGGCGATGAGCGCGTTCGCGCGCGAGGACTATGCGGCCTGCGTCGCCCAGCTCGAAGGCGTGCTCGGCGACGTCGTGCGCATTGGCGGCAGCCATGCGCAGCGCGAGATCATCGAGGACACCTTCCTTGTCGCCCTGATCCGCACCGGCGAGCTGACACGCGCGCAAGCGCTGCTCGACCAGCGCCTGCATCGCCGCCCCTCGCCGCGCGACCGCCGCTGGCGGCATAACTCGGGAGTTGTCGCGGTCGGCGCGGAATGAGACGCTTGATTACCCCCGGGCCCTGTTGCAGGAACCGCAGGGAGCGTCCATTACTGCCTGCGTGCCGCGACTTTGTCGCTTTTGCGCGCCAAAAATCGAAAGTCCTCCTTGTCCCGTTTGCCTTCCCGATGACCCAACGCCGCACCTGGCAAACGCTCGCCATTGCCATTCTCGTCGCCGCCGCCCCCGCGGTTGCGCAAACGCCTGACTATCCCGACCGCGACAAGCCGGACGTCGACCTCTATGCGCTGATGTCGGGCAAATGCCCGACCCTGAAAGTCGCCGGCCGCGATTTCCCCTGCCGGGCGGTCGCCTATTTCCACAGCGAGAAGGGCCGGGCGAGCTTTACCGTCGCGCTGGATGATCCCGACGACCACAGCCACATCATCTCGTTCTCGGGCGAAAACGGCAGCAGGACACAGGCCGACCACTATCTGCTCAACGTCGACCGCATGGAGCTGAACTCGCAGGACCGGCCGAAGGTCGACGGACTGCCGGTACCTGTGCTCGATCCATCCGACGGCGCCTGCCGGCAGATCGGCAATTTCGCGCGGCTGCAGGTCTTGAGCATCGTTTGTAGCGCCACCGATAAGAACGGCCGGCAATACCAGCTCAGATTTGAGTCGGACGGTACCCCGATCACGCTGCGGCGGGTCAGGGAGTTCAAGAAGGCGCCGCCCCAGGGCATCGACCCATACCGGTAACAAACCCCCGTCGCCTCGGCGCTGCCGGGCGCTCATCGGCTCGGCACGCGCCATAAGTTCTTAACATGCATTAAGAATTTGACCGCCGAACTTCGGCCGCAGGTGTGACCGTGCCGCTACAGCCGCGGCCTTACGATTCGCTTACAAGCTGTGCCGTGATCAGTCGGACCGGGGCACCCGTGAGTTGCCCAACCCTTTCCGAGAGGCGCGAGAAAGGGATCAGGAGATGGACATGAACAAACTTTTGCTCGTTGCGGCCGGCGCGCTCGCGCTCGGACTTACCTCTCAGGCCAGCGCGGCCGATCTGCCGGCGCGGACCTACACCAAGGCCCCCCCGCTGGTGGCCCCGATCTATAACTGGAGCGGCTTCTACGTCGGTATCAACGGCGGCGGCGGCACGTCTCATAATTGCTGGGATCTGGTGACCCCCCCGGCGGTCCTCGGTAACATTCCGGAAGGTTGCCATGACTCGACCGGCGGCACCGTCGGTGGCCAGATCGGCTATCGCTGGCAGTCGACCAACTGGGTGTTCGGCCTCGAAGCCCAGGGCAACTGGGCTGACTTCTCCGGCAGCAACACCGCGTTTGTCGGTGGCAATCCGCTTGGCGGCGCCCAGGATCGCACCCGCATCGACGCCTTTGGTCTGTTCACCGGCCAGATCGGCTATGCCTGGAACAATGTGCTGGCCTACGTGAAGGGCGGCGCCGCGGTCGTCGACGACAAGTATGACATCTTCGTTTTCCCGGGCGGACCGCTGGCTTCGTCGGCCACTCAAACCCGCTGGGGCGGCACGGTCGGCGCCGGCCTCGAAATCGGCTTCGCGCCGAACTGGTCGGTTGGCTTCGAATACGACCACATCTTCCTGGACGACAACAATGTCACGACCACGGGCGTCGGCGGCGCCTTCCCCCTGCGCGTCCGTTCGGATGTCGATCTCGGCACGGTTCGCGTGAACTATCGCTTCGGCGGCCCGATCGTCGCGAAGTACTAAGCTTCGGGAACTTCAAACCGATCAAAGGCCGGCTCATTGAGCCGGCCTTTTTATTTTGGCACTGTCCGGCCATGGTTCAGCAAAACCTGCGCATTCGCCCGATGCGGGCCGACGACATCTTGGCTGCGATCGACTGGGCGGCGGCTGAGGGCTGGAACCCCGGCCTCGCCGATGCCGCCTGCTTTGGCACCGTCGACCCGGACGGCTTCCTCATCGGCGAGCTCGATGGTGAGGCGGCGGCGACCATCTCCTGCGTCAATTATGACGCTAGCTTCGCATTTCTCGGCTTCTACATCATGCGTCCGGATTTGCGCGGCTGCGGCCTCGGCTTGCAGATATGGAAAGCAGCGATCGCGCATGCCGGGACCCGCGTGATCGGGCTCGACGGCGTCGTCGCGCAGCAGGCAAATTACCGAAAGTCCGGCTTCGAGCTCGCTTACCCCAATATCCGTTACGGAGGCATCGTGACGGCCGGCACACCGACCGCTGGTGTCGGCGCGCTTCATGATGTGCCGATGGCCCTGATCGAAGCCGACGATGCGACCGTATTTCCGGCACCGCGCCCCGCCTTCCTGCGCGCCTGGACCGCCGCGCCGGGGCACATCGGCCGCGCGCTGATGCGCGATGGCGGGCTTGCCGCCTGGGGCGTGATCCGTCCGTGCCAGCGGGGATGGAAGGTCGGCCCGCTCGTGGCCGATGACCGCGCCTCGGCCGAAGCCGTGCTGTCGGCACTGATCGCCGATATCGGAGGCGGCGAAATCTTCCTCGATGTTCCAAGCGTGAACCACGACGCCGTCGCGTTGGCGC
>DATHMA010000220.1:0-30196 GCA_035487555.1 Bradyrhizobium sp.
TACAGCCAGGCCACCTCGAACGGCCAGCTCACCATCACCATCACCTTCAAGCTCGGCACCGATCTCGACAAGGCGCAGGTGCTGGTGCAGAACCGCGTCGCGATCGCGCAGCCGCAATTGCCGGACGAGGTGCAGCGCAACGGCGTCGTCACCAAGAAGAACTCGCCCGACATCCTGATGGTCGTGTTCATGCTGTCGCCGGACGACAGTCTCGACCAGCTCTATATCTCCAACTACGCGTTGCTGCAGGTCCGCGACCAGCTGTTGCGGCTCGACGGCATCGGCGACATCACGATCTTCGGCGCACGCGATTATTCGATGCGTCTGTGGCTCGATCCCGACAAGATCTCGAATCTCGGCATGACCGCAAGCGATGTCGTCGCCGCGATCCGCGCCCAGAATCTGCAGATCACCGGCGGCCAGCTCGCCAGCCCGCCGATTACCGACCGCGCCTTCCAGCCGAACCTGACCTTCACCGGGCGGCTGAAGGAGCCAGCCCAGTTCGAAAACATCGTCGTCAAGTCGGGCCAGGACGGCCGCATCGTGCGGCTGCACGACATCGCGCGGATCGAACTCGGCGCGCTCGATTATTCCACGAACAGCTTCGAGCTGCGGAAGACAGCGGTCGCGATGCTGGTGACCCAGCGTCCCGGATCGAATGCGCTTGCGACCGCAAAGGGCATCAAGGACACCATGGTCAAGTTGAAGGCGAGCTTCCCGAAGGGACTCGACTACGACATTGGCTACAACCCGACCGAGTTCATCCAGCAGTCCATCAGCGAGCTGATCAAGACCATCTATGAAGCGATGGCCCTGGTTGTCATCGTGGTGCTGGTGTTCCTGCAGGGCTGGCGACCGGCGATCATTCCGATCGTGGCGATCCCGGTGTCGCTGGTCGGCACGTTTGCTGCGATGGCAGCCCTCGGCTATGGCATCAACAACCTCACGCTGTTCGGCCTCGTACTCGCGGTCGGCATCGTGGTCGACGATGCCATTGTCGTGGTCGAGAATGTCGAGCGGCACCTCGAGCATGGCATGAGCCGGCGCGACGCGGCGCTGAAGACGATGGAGGAAGTCGGTGGCGCGCTGGTCTCGATCGCGCTTGTTTTGTGCGCGGTATTCGTGCCGACCGCATTTCTCGGTGGCATCACCGGACAGTTCTTCCAGCAATTTGCGGTGACCATTGCAGTTGCGACCGCGATCTCCTGCTTCTGCTCACTGACCTTGTCGCCGGCGCTGGCTTCGCAGATTCTCGTTCCGCACGAGGAGAAACGGCCGCCGGCCGCCTGGAACCTGATCGCGCGCGGCTGGGAATGGTTCACCGGCCTGTTCAACCGAGGCTTTGACTGGCTGTCCAACAGCTATGCGGGCGTCGCCGGCTTCGTGATCCGGCATCGGGTTGCGATGCTGCTGCTCTACGTGGTGCTGATCGGCAGCGCCGGCTGGCTGCTTGCCACCACGCCGCAAGGCTATATTCCGGCGCAGGATCGTGGCTACGTGATCATATCCGCCCAGCTGCCGGGCGCGGCCTCGCTCGCGCGCACCACCGAGATCGTTCGCAGGATCGAGAGCATTGCGCTCGATACGCCTGGAATTTCGCATATTGCCGTCTTTGCAGGCCTGTCGGGGGCGACGCGCACACAGGCGAGCAATTCGGCGGCGCTGTTTCCAGTGTTCGAAGAGCCGGAAGTGCGCCTCAAGAAGGGGCTGAACGCACAGGTGATCACGGCGGATCTGCGCAAGCGGCTGTCCGCGATCGAAGGCGCGTTCATCATCGTGATCCCGCCGCCGCCTATACCCGGCATCGGCACCGGCGGTGGCTTTACCATGCGCATCCAGGACCGTCAGGGCCGGGGCCCTGAACTGCTTGCGGCGGCCACCGACGAACTCGTCGCAGCGGCGCGCAAGTCGCCGCTGCTCCTCGCCCCCACTGTGTTCTCGCCGTTCTCGGCCAACACGCCGCAGGTCTTCGTCGACATCGATCAGGTCAAGGCGCAGAAGCTCGGCGTGCCGATCCAGGCCATCACCGATACGATCGAGACCTATTTCGGCTCGACCTATGTCAATGACTTCAATCTGTTCGGCCGCACCTATCACGTCACCGCCCAGGCCGACCTGCCGTTCCGGAAGGAGCGTCCTGATCTTGCGCGGCTGCGCACCCGCAACGCCAATGGCGACATGGTGATGCTCGGCAGCGTCGTGGATTTCAAGGATGTCTCGGGCCCCGACCGCGTGGCGCGCTACAACCTTTATCCGGCGGCGGAATTGCAGGGCGAGGGGTTGCCGGGGACGAGCTCGGCGACCGCGATCGCCGTCATGAAGCGGCTCGCCGACGAGACGCTGCCGAGCGGCTTTTCCTATGACTGGACCGACCTGTCCTATCAGCAGGTCAATGGCGCCAATACCGGCCTCTTCGTGTTCCCGATCTGCGTGCTGTTCGTCTATCTGGTGCTGGCCGCGCAATACGGCAGCTGGAGCTTGCCGTTCGCCGTCATCCTGATCGTGCCGATGTGCCTGCTTGCCGCCACGATCGGCGTGCGCATCATGGGTCAGGACGTCAACATCCTCACCCAGATCGGCTTCATTGTGCTGGTCGGCCTTGCCGCCAAGAACGCCATCCTGATCGTCGAGTTCGCGCGCGACATCGAGCTCGAAGGCAAGGAGCGGCTCGAAGCGGTGATCGAGGCCTGTCGCTTACGCTTGCGGCCGATCCTGATGACGTCCTTCGCCTTCATCCTCGGCGTGCTGCCGCTGGTGGTCTCGACCGGCTCGGGCTCGGAGATGCGCCAGGCGGTCGGCGTCGCCGTGTTCTTCGGCATGCTCGGCGTCACCCTGTTCGGCCTGCTGTTCACGCCGATCTTCTACATGGTGGTCCGCAACCTCGCGGATCGGTCAAGCGCCAAGAAGAAGACGGAGGCGGTGACGGCGTGAGAACTATCCTCCGTCATTCCGGGGCATCGCGAAGCGATGAGCCCGGAATCCATAGCCCCGGACCGTGGTTATGGATTCCGGGCTCGACACTTCGTGGCGCCCCGGAATGACGGAGAGCGGTATAGGCGATGTCCCATACTATTGGCTGACCTGGAAGACATGGGCAGCCGCAGGGTTATGAAATATACCCGAATACGACGAGAGAACTGGCTGGGAGGCGACGAATGAAATCAATCTGGATGGCTGCCGTTGCGATGAGCGGCCTGCTCGCCGCAGTGCCGGCTTCGGCGCAGGGCGTCAAGATCGGCATCTTGAACGACCAGTCCGGCGTCTATGCCGACTATGGCGGCAAATATTCGCTCGAAGCCGCCAAGATGGCGATCGAGGATTTCGGCGGCGAGGTGCTCGGCAAGAAGATCGAGATGGTCACCGCCGATCACCAGAACAAGCCCGATCTCGCCATCGCCATTGCGCGGCGCTGGTACGATACCGAGGGCGTCGACATGATCACCGAGCTGACCACCTCGTCGGTGGCGCTGGCGGTGCAGGAGCTTTCCAGGGACAAGAAGAAGATCGACATCGTGGTAGGCGCCGCGACTTCGCGCATCACCGGCGACGCCTGCACGCCCTATAGTTTCCACTGGGCCTATGACACAAGGGCGCTTGCGGTCGGCACCGGCGGTGCGCTGACCAAGTCCGGTGGCGATAGCTGGTTCTTCCTCACCGCGGATTATGCCTTCGGCTACGCGCTGGAAAAAGATACCAGCGACGTCGTGGCTGCCAATGGCGGCAAGGTGCTGGGCTCGGTTCGCGTGCCGCTGAATTCGTCGGACTTCTCCTCCTTCCTGCTGCAGGCGCAGAGCTCCAAGGCGAAGATCGTCGGCCTCGCCAATGCCGGTCTCGACACCACCAACTCGATCAAGCAGGCCGCCGAGTTTGGCATCGTCAAGAGCGGGCAAAAGCTCGCGGGCCTGCTGATGACCTTGTCCGAAGTGCACGGCCTCGGGCTTGAAGCGGCGCAAGGCCTGGTCCTGACCGAAGGATTTTACTGGGATCATGACGACAAGGCGCGCGCCTTCTCCGAGCGCTTCTTCAAGCGCACCGGGCGGATGCCGAGCATGATCCACGCCGGCACCTATTCGGCGACGCTGAGCTATCTGAAGGCGGTGAAAGCCGCCGGTACCAAGGATACCGAAGCGGTCGTGAAGAAGCTGAAGGAGCTACCGGTCGACGACGCCTTTGCGCAAGGCAAGGTGCTGGAGAACGGCCGCATGGTGCATGACATGTATCTATTCGAGGTCAAGAAGCCCTCGGACTCGAAGAAGCCGTGGGATTATTACAAGCAGCTCGCCGTCGTCCCCGGCGACCAGGCGTTCTTTTCGGCAAAGGACAGCGGCTGCCCGCTGACGAAGTGACGCGGGGCTTTGACGTCATCGTCATTGCGAGGAGCGAAAGCGACGAAGCAATCCATTTTTCCCTACGCTGAGGTATGGATTGCTTCGCTCCGCTCGCAATGACGATTGTTTTGATCTAGCCGTGCACCATCCGCCACACGATCGCCCCCAGCGCGCCGAGCAGCAGCACGCCTGCGGCCAGCGCCTGGATGCCGAATCCCGGACCGCGCTTTGCTGCGGCCTGCGCGTAGCCGACCAGGTAGACGATGCGGCCGGCGATCCAGACCAGGCCTATCAAGGCGGCAATCCAGTCGCTGACATAGATCGCAAACAGCCAGAGCGACGGCAAAAAGATCGGCAACCATTCCAGCGTGTTCATCTGCACGCGGAAGACGCGCTCGAAATCGGGATTGCCCGATATTGCCGGCACCTTGACGCCGAATTCGGCGCGGGCTTTTGAAACGCGTGTGGTCGTGTAGAAATAAAACAGCAGCGAAAGCAGCGTAACCAGCGCCGTGTAGTGATACATCGAAAGCGTCCCCCCTGGATTTCCTACTCGATCACCTCGTCCGCGAGCGCAAGCAAGGTCGGCGGAAATTCCAGGTCGATCGATTTCGCGGTCTTGAGGTTGATCACGAAAAGATAGCGCGTCGGTCGCTCGAACGGCAGATCGCCCGGCTTGGCGCCCTTGAAGATGCGATCGGCCATCGCTGCCGTGCGTTCGAACGATTCCTTCAGGTCGGCGCCATAGGACATCAGGCCGCCCTCGCGCACGATCGAATCGAATTCGTAGATCGCGGGCAGGCGGTGTTTCGCTGCATAATCGAACACGCGCTCGCGGTTCAGCATGGTCAGCGAGTCCGACACCATCAGGATGGCGTCAGGCTTTTCACGGTCCATGACCGTGAAAGCATCGTTGAAATCGTCGGGCTCGCGTACGCCGACCGCTTCGACATCGGCGCCGATCTCGCGAGCTGATTGCGCTGACGCCTCGTAGCGAAGGGTCATGCCGAGATCGTCCTTGTTCCAGAGCATCGCCACTCGCTTGAGCCGCGGCAGCAACTCCTTCAGCAACCCAAGCCGCTTGGTGCTGAGCTCGGTAGCGACATCGGAGATGCCGGTGAGGTTGCCGCCCGGCTGGGTCAGGCTCTTGACGAGACCCGTGGCGACGGGATCGCCGACGCCGAAGGCGACGACCGTCGGAATGCCGGAGGCCTTCGCTGCGACCACGATCGGAAAACCCCAGACCACGATCACGTCCACATTCCGCGCCTTGGCCTGCGCGACGAATTGTTCCGGCGACAGGTTGCGCGGGGCGTCTTCCGCGGATGTCTCAAAAACCAGGTTCTGGCCGCGGACATAACCGAGCTGGGCGAGCGCGCCGAGCAGCATTTTCCCGAAGGGGTTTGATTCCGGCACGATACCTTGCGGGCCTACCAGCGCAAGGTGCATCGGTTTCGCCGATTCCTGCGCGCGTGCGAGCCGCGGCGCGCCGATGGCCGCGCTGCCGAGCAGGGCAATGAATTCGCGCCGTCGCATGGTTTCTCCGAGAGTGTCTGCGGTGACTCGTAGGCCGGACGGCCGGTTGAATCAATATCCAGTCAGCTCCAGATAGCCCACGCCGCTATGACTGCCGGCAAAGCTGATCGGGCCTTCCCAATAAGCAAAGCTCGTGCCCATCCAGGCCCGCGGGTTGAGTGGGGCGGTTTCGATCGCAATCGACAGCGATGGAATGGCGATTTGCCAGGTGACCGGCAGCTGGTGACCTTCGACGTCGATCGGCGCATGCGGCGTCATCTTGACGTCCGCGGGCGCCAGCTGCCGCGTCGTGGCGTCGGGCAGGATCCAGGTGCCGGACGCATAATCGCGGCCGCTTTTCTCCCGCATCCGGTACAGCATCAGCTTCTCGCCGCCGGCGAAATGCAGCGCGAGCCAGTCCCAGCCGGTTTGATCTGCGGCGAGCGGCTGGCTGCTCCATTCCCGGTCCATCCAGGCTTGCCCGGTAACATCGATCGGCTTGCCGTCGATGGTGAGGCGACCGCTGACCTCGAAGAAGGGCTGGCTGTAATAATAGGAGGCCTGCTCGCGTTCGGATTTCTTGCTGTAGCCGGCATTGCCCTGCAGCACGAGTGGACGATCGGCCTTAAGATGAAAGGCGTAGGAAAAATCCTTGCCCGTTGCGGAGAGTTCGAGCGGCGAGATGGTCTTCGCGTCGAAGCCATCAAGGCCGCGCATCGTCCACGCATCGATCCAGGCCTGGAATGGCGCTGCGGTGACGCCGGCCTGACCGACGCCGCCGCGCGCAAAGGTCTCCGCGGTACGATGGGTATCCGCGCGGGTCACGGCCGCATGCGCCATCCAGATCTGCTGGTTGGCCCAGCCCTCCTGCTGCGCGCCGGGCGCCAGCGCCTGCCGGAACAGCGTCCACTGCGCGCCATAGGCCGTGCCGCCGGCGTCTTTCAGATTGGCGGTCACATACCACCACTCGATGCGGAAATCCGGATGCGGGCCGTGATCTCCGGGAAAGGAAAATGCGCGGCCGGGTGTCACTTTCGCATAGCCATCGGCCGTAGTGCCGAGCCCCGCGTAGCCCTGGCCCAGCGCCCGCCCGCCGAGGCCGAGCAGCACGAGACTGCCAGCAAATGCGCGCCGCGAGATATGGCGATCAGCGCTCATTGGCAAAAACCCTGATCAGGCTCGCCGGCTGCATGCGGGCCAGCCGCGCCACCGGCAACAGCGACGCGAGCAGCGACGCCACCATCGCAACGCCGAGCAGTTTTATCAGCTGCAGCGGGAACACATGGAACGGCAGCCGCCAGCCGAACGCCTTCACGTTGACGATCGCGATCAGGCACCAGGCGACCAGTAGCCCCAGCGGCAGCGCGAGCAGCGCGGTGATCAGCGCGACCGACATCGTCTTGGTGAGCTCAATTACCGCAAGCTTGCGCCGCGTCACGCCGATCGCCCACAGCGGGGCAAGTTGCGGCAGCCGCGAATTGGCGAGCGTGAGCAGGCTGGTCAAGAGTGCTACGCCGGCAACGCCGAGCGTGAAGGCATTCAGCGCGGAGGTGACGGCAAAGGTGCGGTTGAAGATGCGCGTCGACTCCGCTTTCAGCGAAGCCTGGTCGAGCAGATTGCGGCCGTCGAGGCCGAACTTTTCCGACAGTGCGGTGATCAATGCGGGGATCCTGGCAGGTTCGACCCGCAGCGCCAGCCGCGTTTGCGGCGTGCCGGGGAAATGCTGAAACAGCGCTGCTGCATTGACCGCGATCTGGCCCTTCGGGTTGCCGTAATCGGCATAGATGCCCGCGACCGTGAGCTGCCAATCGCCATCCGGCGTTGGGAACGCGATGCGATCGCCGGGCGAAAGGTTCATGCGCCGCGACAATTGCTCACTGATGAAACAGGTTTCGCCGCGCGGAAGCTTTGTCCATGCATCGGCATCCGATTGCAGCAGCGGCCAATGATCCCGATAGGTGGCATCGTCGGGCAGGCCTAGCACTTCGAGCGGAGCGCCGCCGATCTGCGTCTCGACGCGGCCGCCGGCGAGCACGGCCTTTACTTCGGGACGGTCACGCAACCAGGTCCTGATGGCCTCGGTCTGCGCATTGTCGGAGGCGCTGAGATAGACGTCGGCCGCGAGCCGTCCGTCAAGCCAGGTCAGGAAGGTGCGGCTGAAGGTTTCCACCATGGTGGCGACGCCGACATTGACGGCGAGCGCGAGCAGCAGCGCCATCAGCGCCAACGACAATCCCGAAAGCTGCTGGCGGCTGTCGGCCCAGAACCAGTTGGTGAGCGCCGAGCGCGCGCCGCGTTCGCCAAGGACGAGAAAGATTTCGAGGAAAGCCGGCAGGATCAACGCCGCCCCGAACATGAGCGCGGCGAGCACGCCAAACCCCGCGATTAGCGAATTGCCGGCCCAGAGCAGCCAGGCGGCGACGGCGAACACCGCAAGCGCGGCGGCGCTCTGCAAAAGCAGCCAGCGGCGCTGTGCCTGCTGCCAGGCTTGCGGCTGCGCGGCTGACAGCACCGGCAGCCGGATCGCTTTGGCAAGGCTGGTCGCGGCCGCGATCAGCGCGCCGGCAATGCTGATGATGACGCCCGCGATCCACCATTCCGGCTTCAGGCTCAGTTCGCCCGGGATCGGTGCGCCATAGAGGCCGCGCAAGGTTGCGGCGACATTGGGCAGAAGCTCGCCCGCGATGAAATAGCCGCAGACGAGGCCGATGATCCCTGCGACCAGCGCCAGCGACACCAGCTCGAACACCAGCACGGTGTTCATCAGTACCGCCGAGACGCCGCAGGCGCGCAGCGTGCGCAACATCGGCAGGCGCTGCTCATAGGCGAGCCCGATCGCCGAATTGACGATGAACAGCCCGACAAAGAAGGACAGCAATCCGAATGCGGTCAGGTTGAGATGAAAGCTGTCGGTAAGCCGCTCGAGATCGCTCTCGGCATCGGGTTCGACCAGACGTAGCGTGTCGCCGGTGACGCTTTCCAGCGCCGCACGCGGGCCCTTGTCCTTGCCGACCAAAAGCCGGGACACCTGATCCGGCTTGTTCAGGAGTTTTTGCGCAATCCCGATATCGACCACCAGCACATCAGGCACGAGCTGCGCTTGCGCAGCGAGCGGCGGCAAGGTTGTACCATTGCTGGTCGATGGCGTAGCGCCCTCGGCGAGTTGCAAGTCATTCAACGTCTCCGGCGCAATGAGCGTCTGCCCGGGTGGCGTCATGAACGCCTGCAGGCTGGCGCGTCCGATGGTCGGTGCATTGCCGACTTCGGCCGGCAAGGTCACAGGCTCGATGCCGAGCAGACGATAGGAGTGACCGTCGATCTGCACGCGGCCTTCCAGCACCGGCGACACCGGCCAGCCCGCACGGCGCAGTTTCGCGAATAGTGCCTGCGGAACGGTCGCGCCGCTGCGCGGCACCAATGTCGGCGTGCGCACGCCGCCGAAGATCGCAGCCGCGCGGTCGTAGGACTCGCGTGCCTGCTGGTTCAGGGCTTGCACGCCGCTCCACAGCGCGGTCGCGGAGATCAGGCCGATCAATAGCGTCGCGAGCTGCATCGGATGCCGCCGCCAGTGGCTCAACAGCACGGCCAGGATCCAGACCGCGCGGCTCATGTGACCCGTCCCGCATGCAAGGTGACCTGCCGGTCCAGTGTGGCGGCAAGCCGGGCACTATGGGTCACCATCAGGAAGCCGCAGCCGGTGCGCGCGACGAGATCGCGCGCCAGCGCCAGCACGCCGTCGGCGGTGTCCTCGTCAAGATTGCCGGTCGGCTCGTCCGCGAGCAGCAGCATCGGCTTGGTCGCAAGTGCACGCCCGATCGCCACGCGCTGCTGCTGTCCGCCGGAAAGCTGCTCGGGATAACGCTTGAGCAGGGTGGCGAGACCGAGTCGCTCGATCAGCTCTTCCTGCCAGGCCGCATCATGCTTTCCAGCAATGCGTGACTGGAAGGCGAGGTTGTCCTCGACCGATAAGCTTGGGATCAGATTGAACTGCTGGAACACCAGCCCGAGCCGGTCGCGCCGCAGCGCCGCGCGGCCGGCATCGGAAAGGCTCGAAACATCCGCGCCATTGAGCCTGATCTCGCCGCCATCGGCGGCATCGAGGCCAGCGATCAGATGCAGCAGCGTGCTCTTGCCGGAGCCGGATTCGCCGGTCAGCGCCACGCGCTCGCCGGCGGCGAGTTCGAAATCAACCCCGCGCAGCACGGCGATCTCCTCGCCGGCCGTGCGGTAGGTCTTTGTCAGGTTGCGAACGCTCAGCACGGTCCCTTGTTATCCGCCATGCCGGGCGTTGCAAGGGCCTAGATCATGATGCGACCAAAAAGGATCGCATCTAGTCTTTTTGATTGAGCATGATCTCCGCGCAAACGCTTCGCGTTTGTCGCTAGGGAAAACCGGCTTCCACTTTTCCGGATCATGCTCAGATCGGCTTCTGGTATTTCAGAACGAACTCGTCGACCGGAATGGCCGGCTTGAACACCTTGTCATCGCGGGGGTCTTCGGGGTGATGCAGGAAGTCGCCCTCGGCCACGAGCTTGAAGCCGGCCGCCTCGATCTCCTGGCGCAAGGTCGCTTCCTCGATCCGGTGCAACGTGTGGGCCACGTTGATGCCGTCGCCCTTCTTGGCGGAATGATCGGCAATGATCAGATAGCCGCCGGGCTTGAGCGCCGCGAATATCTTCGCATTCATCTTGGCGCGGTCGACCGGCATGTAGGTCACGTCGTGATAGGCGTAGAAGAAGGTGATCATGTCGAGGTTCGACACATCGGGCGGGATCGGGTCGTCGAAGTCGCGGACCACATGCACGACGTTCTTCATCACCGGGTTCTGGGCGCGGTTGTCGAACTTGTCTTTCACGAACTTCTCGATGATCACGGCCGGATCCTGCGCATAGACCGTGCCTGATGGCCCGACCGCGCGGGCCATAAGCTCGGTCGCATAGCCGGCATTGGCTTCCATATCGAGCACCTTCATGCCTTCCTTCACGCCGGTGAAGGCCAGCATCTTGGCCGGCTCGCGGCGCTGGTCGGTCTGCCGGTCGGCATCGCTGCGGTCGGGGGCGGCGACGATGGCCGCATAGTCCGGCGTCTTGCCTTCGTCGGCGAGCGCCAGTCCCGGAATGAGAAGCGAGAGAGCGAAGAGGCCAGCGGCTGCGGCGTTGCGAGCGGGGCGGGTCATGATTTCTCCCTGATGTTTTGGGCAGGATATCAAGGCCGTGGTCGCAGATCACCGTCTCAGTGATGTGACGACGCGATCGTGATCGCCTGCTTGGTGCGTTCACAACAATGTCAGGCGGTCGCCTCGCTGCAGCGCACGCGATGCGGCAAAATCGCCGGGTTGCGCTTGCGGGTCAGTCACGCGTAGCATTCCGGTTCACGCCCGGCCGCAACCGGCCAGAGGACACATCACGGGGAAGAAACATGGCCGCGCAAGCGACGTCCAGCGAAACGCCGAAGGGCGCCTGGACCATCACGTTCCTGCTGTTTCTGTTCATGCTGGTGAACTTCGCCGACAAGATCGTGGTCGGCCTTGCCGCCGTGCCCATCATGAAGGAGCTGCAGCTCGAGCCGGCACAGTTCGGCCTGCTCGGCTCGTCCTTCTTCCTCCTGTTTTCGATCACGGCGGTCGTCGTCGGCTTCATCGTCAATCGCGTGGAGACGCGCTGGGTGCTGCTGGTGCTGGCTTCGATCTGGGCGCTGTCGCAGTTTCCGATGGTGGGCACGGTCGGCCTCACCCTGCTCATGATCTGCCGTATCATCCTGGGCGCGGGCGAGGGGCCTGCGGCTTCGGTTGCCGCGCACGCGATCTACAAATGGTTTCCCGACGAGAAGCGCACGCTGCCGACCGCGATCCTGTCGCAGGGCTCGGCGTTCGGCGTGATTCTCGCGGTGCCGGCGCTGAACTGGCTGATCGTCAATTACAACTGGCATTACGCCTTCGGGGCGCTTGGTGTGGCCGGCCTGATGTGGGTCGTGGCCTGGTATTTCCTCGGCAAAGAGGGACCGCTGGTGGACGAGGGCGCGGTCGCGGGCGGAGAGGCCAGGATTCCCTATCTCAGCCTGCTCACCTCGCGCACCTTCATCGGCTGCGTGGCCGCGACCTTCGGCGCCTATTGGGCGCTGTCGCTCGGGCTCACCTGGTTCACCTCCTTCATCGTGCAGGGGCTCGGCTTCTCGCAGCAGCAGGCGGGCTATATTTCCATCCTGCCCTGGATCTTCGGCGCCACCATCGTGCTCCTCACCGGATGGATATCGCAGATCCTGGTGGCGCGCGGCGTCTCGACCCGCGTCGCCCGCGGCGTGCTCGGCGCGGCGCCATTGATCGTCGGCGGATTGGTTCTGGCCGCGATGCCCCACGCCAGTGGCCTGTGGCTACAGGTCGCGTTGATCGTGATCGGCCCCGGCCTGTGCGGCTCGATCTATGTGGTGTGCGGGCCGATGCTCAGCGAATTCACGCCTGTGTCGCAGCGCGGCGCGATCCTCGCGATCTATGGCGCGATCTACACGCTCGCCGGCATCATCGCGCCCTATGTCATGGGCAACATCATCCAGGGCTCGGCGAATATGCTCGACGGTTACATGAAAGGCTTCACCATCAACGCCTGCGTCATGATCGCCTCTGGTGTCGCCGGCTTGCTCTTGCTCTGGCCCAACACCGAGCGCGCGCGGCTGATGGGCAGCGAGGCCGCGCAACAGCCGAAATTTGCGTGATTCACCTCGCCCCGCTTGCGGGGAGAGGTCGGATTTCAAGCGGAGCTTGAAATCCGGGTGAGGGGGAGCCTCCGCGGGTTAGTCTCTCACCATTTTTGCGGAGGCAGCCCCTCACCCCAACCCTCTCCCCGCGAAGGGCGGGGAGAGGGAGAAGGACTTAATCGATCGAAATCTTCGCCTCGTGCGCGACCTTGATCCAGCGCTCGGTTTCCGAGCGCATCAGGTCGCCGAATTGCTGCGGGGTCATGGTGGCGGCTTCGGCGCCCTCGCTGGACAGGATCGTCTTGAGCTCGGGCGAATCCAGTTGCTTGCCGATCGCCGCGTTGAGCGCATTGACGACGTCGGCGGGCATTCCGGCCGGGCCCACAATGCCCCACCAGGACGACAGGTCGAAGCCTGGTATCCCCGCCTCCGCGAGCGTGGGGACATCGGGCAGCAGTGCCGTTCTTGTTGCGCTGGTCACCGCCAACGCCCTGGCCTTGCCGGTTTTGGCGAGCTGCAGCACCTGCGGCAGGCTTGAAACATAGATGTCGACATGCCCGCCGACGAGATCATTGAGCGCGGGCGCGCCGCCCCGGTAGGGCACGTGCATGAATTTGGCGCCGGCCGACCACGCGATCAGCTCGGCGGAAATCTGGTTGATGCTGCCGGGACCGGACGATGCATAGGTGATCTGGCCGGGTTTGCTTCTCGCCAGCGCCAGCAATTCGCTGGCGGATTTTACCGGGAGACCATTCGACGCGGTGACCAGAAGCGGTGAGCGCGCGATAAAGGCGACTGGCGTGAAATCCTTGTTGGTGTCGAATGGCATGTTCTTCTTGATCGCCGGGTTGATCGTAAACGTCGACGACACCAGGAGCAGGGTGTAGCCATCCGGCGGCGCCTTGGCGACGTCGGCGCTGCCGATCACCCCGCCGGCGCCGCCGCGGTTGTCGATCACGACCGGCTGGCGCCAGCTCTCGCTCAGCTTCTTGCCGAGCGCGCGGGCGATGATGTCGTTCGAGCCCCCGACCGCGAACGGCACGATCAGCGTGATCTGCCGCGCCGGATAGGTTTGCGCTCGCACGTGCGAACTTGTCAGTACGAGCGCTGCGGCAAGCAAGGCTGCAATCCGGATCATGGGGGTTTCTCCCGGCGCGATGTTATGGTCACTTGTTATCGTTGGCCGTCATGTTGACGGTCATGATCTTCCCGGCGTCAAGGACAGGCAATGGATTTTCAACTTACCGCAGAGCAGCAGCGCATGGTGGCCACGGTGCGCGAGCTGGCGCAGGGAGAATTCAAGGCCAACGCGCTGAAATATATGGATGGCACCTTCCCCTGGGAGAACATGAAGAAACTTGCCGAAATCGGCGTGCTCGGCATGTCGGTTCCCGAGGAATATGGCGGCCTTGGCCTGCCGGTGTTTGATACGGCGCTCTTGCTCGAGGAGATCGCCAAGACCTGTTACGTCACGGCCATGGCCACCCTTGGTGAAGCCGGCGTCCAGACCCGCGTGATCGCGACCTACGCGCCATCAGCCGTTCGCGAACGCATCCTGCCGAAAGTCGTCTCGGGCGATTGCATCCTGGCCGTCTGCATGACCGAGCCGCACGCGGGCACGGATGTCGCGAATTACCGGACCAACGCGGTGGTAAAAGGCGACCGCGTCGTTCTCAACGGCACCAAGACGCTGATCAGCCGGGCGCGAGAGGCCGGCATGTTCGTGATCTTCACCCGGATCGACGGCAGGCCCGGCCGCGAAGGCATCGGCTGCGTGCTGCTGGAGCCCAATACGCCCGGCTTCGAGGTGACCGGGACCTATCACACCATGGGCGGCGAGAACCTGCACGAGATCCAGTTCAACAATTGCGAATTGCCGCTGGAAAATCTCGTCATCCGCGAGGACGGCTTCCGAAAGCTGCTCACCGCGTTCAACACCCAGCGCTGCCTCAATCCGAGCATCTCGCTCGGCCTCGCCGAGGGCGCCTTCGACGAAGCCCGCAATTATGTCCGGGAGCGCACGGTGTTCGGCAAGCCGGTTGCCAACTATCAGGGCGCGCGCTGGAAGCTTGCCGAGATGTACCGCGAGATTGAGACCGCGCGCAGCATTCTCTATCGCGCCTGCATGACGGCCAATCCGTTCCCCGATCCGTTCATGGCGGCGGTCGCCAAGATCACCTGCAACGAGATGGCCAATCGCGTCACCGGCGAGGCGATCCAGCTCCACGGTGGCTTCGGTTTCACCGATGAATACGCAGTCTCGCGCCTCTACCGTGGCGCGCGCTACGGCACGCTCGGCGGCGGTACCACCGAGACGCTGCGCGACCTCATCGGCAAGCGGATCGTCGATGCGGCGGAGACCGGTGCCGAGCTGCTCGCGTATGACATGATGAATGGGGTGTGATCGCAACTGCGTAGGGTGGGCAAAGGCGCATTAGCGCCGTGCCCACCATCACGGCCGAGATCGGAATGGTGGGCACGCTACGCTTTGCCCACCCTACAAACCTAACTCGCTGCCGCCCCGAACTTCACGCTGCCCTGCGCGCCCCGCACCAGTTTGCCCGGGCGCGCGCCGGTCGCGTGACCCCCGCGGCGGGTGATGGCGCCGGAGACGATGGTCGCGTCATAGCCGTCGACCTGCTGCAGCAGGCGCCGGCCGCCGACCGGCAGATCGTAGTGCACTTTCGGCGGATGCAGGTGCAGCTTGTCATAGTCGATCACGTTGACATCGGCCTTGTACCCCGCCGCGATCAATCCGCGATCGAAGAGGCCGACCGAGAGCGCGGTCTTGCGCGACTGCACGGCGACCACGAACGGGATCGACAGCTTTTCGCCGCGGCTGCGGTCGCGCGTCCAGTGCGTCAAGAGATAGGTCGGGAAGCTGGCGTCGCAGATGATGCCGCAATGGGCGCCGCCGTCGGACAGGCCCGGCACCGAGCGCGGATCCTGCAACATCTCGCGCGTCGCATCGAGATTGCCGTCGGTATAATTCAGGAACGGCACATAGAGCATGCCGCGGCCGTCATCGGTGAGCATCGCATCGTAAGCGAGCTCTTCCGGCTGCCTGCCTTCGCGGCGGGCGCGGGCGCCGAGCGTATTCTCCGGCGGCTGCTCATAATCAGGCGGATCGCCGAGCAGGTACATCTTGTCGTAGTTCGGCCGGAAGAACAGCGGATCGTCGGTCGCGGTGGCGTTCTCGCTCAGGATCGCCGCGCGCACCTCGGGCTGGCGCAGCCGCGCGACCCGCTCGGCGAGCGGCAAATTCGCGATGGCGCGGTAGCTCGGATGGGTCTGGAACGGATTGCGCGACAATTCCAGCCCCAGCATCAGACCCACGGGCCGCGCCGCGATCTGCGCTGTGACTGACAGGCCGCGCGCAGCCGCCTCGTTGATCTCGGCCAGGGTCTGGCGCCAGCGCTGCGGCGCCTTGTCGTTCTGGGTGATCGAGAACGAGACCGGGCATTTGGTGTTCTCGGCCACCCGCAGCATCATCGGCAGGTCTTCGTGGATGGTCGAGAGATCGAGCACGAATTGCAGCACGCTGCGGCCCTCGGCCTGCATCGCACCCGCGATTGCGGTCAGCTCGTCCTCGCCGGCCTTCAAGGTCGGCGTGTAATCGCCGGTCGAGGTGCGGTGGTTGAGCGTGCGCGAGGTCGAGAAGCCCAGCGCGCCGGAGCGCACGGCCTCGCGCGCCAGTGCCGCCATCGCCTTGTTGTCTTCTGATGTCGAGGGATCGCGGCGTGCGCCGCGATCGCCCATCACATAGACGCGGAGCGCCGCATGCGGCAGTTGCGCGCCGACGTCGATGTCGAAGTTCCGCTTCGACAACCACTCCATGTAATCGGGAAAGCTTTCCCACGCCCAGGGAATGCCGGCGCTCAGCACCGGCTCGGGAATGTCCTCGACGCCTTCCATCAGCTGGATCAGCCGGACGTGGTCGGCGAGCTTGCACGGCGCAAAGCCGACGCCGCAATTGCCCATGATCGCGGTGGTGACGCCGTTCTGCGAGGAGGGTGTGATATCCTCCGCCCAGGTGACCTGGCCGTCATAATGGGTGTGGACGTCGACAAAGCCTGGCGCAACCAGTTTGCCCTTGGCGTCGATCTCTTCCTTGCCCTTAGCCGAAACCTTGCCGACTTCGCTGATGCGGCCGTCCTTGATCGCGACATCGGCCTCGTAGAGATCGCCGCCGCGCCCGTCAGCGACGGTGCCGCCACGGATCACGATATCTGGATTGGCAGTCATGAGGTTTCATCCCGGGTTGTGATTGGAGCATGATCCGGAAAAGTGGAAACCGGTTTTCCGAAAAGATCATGCTCAATTGAAGAGCCTTAATCATCGGCCCGGGTTTGGGGACGGTCAACCGCCGGCAACGGGGCTCAGGGCTGCATCCGGCTTGCCGCTCGTGAGATGTGATTTCCGCTCGGTGAAAAATGCCAGCACGACCGTCAGCGCCATGAAGCCGGCCGATGCGACGAAGACCCAGCGCGGCATGTTCTGGTCCATGATCCAGCCGAACAGCAGCGGGCTCGCGATCCCGGAGAAATTGAAGCCGGTGGAGACGATGCCGAAGGCACGGCCGGCGGCGCCGGGAGGTGCGGCTTCGCGGACCAGCATGTCGCGCGAGGGCGCGATCATGCCGGACAGGAACCCAGCCGTCGCCATCATTATCGTCAGCGCAACCGCCGGCAGCGTGACCAGCGCGATCATCAGCACGAGGGCGGTGTTGATCGCAAAGCAGACCGCCGCGACCTGGCCGTGGCGCCTGGTGCGATCGGCGAGGAAACCGCCCGCAAGCACGCCGACCGCGCTTGAGCCGAGATAGGCGGTCAGTGCGATGTTCGCGGTTGAGAACGAGGTGCCGTAGCTGCTCATCAGCGCGACCACGCCGAAATTGGCGATGCCGGAGCTGGAGAGGCCGAGCAGGGTGAAGAACGCCGTCAGCACGATCAGTGCCGGTGTGAGCAGGCTCTTGGTCGACACTCTCGCAAAGGAAGTCGGCCCATGGTTCGCGCCGGCATCCGGAATGCCCGCGATCAGAAGCAGCAGCGCGACCAAGACACCGATTGCGCCGGCAACCATCAGCGCGCCGAAGCCGCCGACGAGAGCGACCAATCCGGCCGTGACCGCAGGCGCGACCGCACCGCCAAGGAAACCGGCAAAGGTGTGGATGGAAAAGGCGCGGCCCATCCGCGCGTCGTTCATATGCACCGACAGGATCGCGTAATCAGCCGGATGATAGACACTGTTGGCGATGCCGAGCAGCACGGCGCAACCCATCAGCCAGGGATAAGTCAAATGCAGCCCGAGCAGGATGAGCGACAATCCGCCAAGGGTGAGGCCGAGCAGCAGCACGACGCGGGCGCCGACGTGATCGACGACGTAGCCGAGCGGCGTCTGGGTCAGGCCGGAGACCACGGCGAAGGTGGTCAGCGCAAAGCCGAGCTCGATATAGCCGACGCCGAGTTGCGCTCTAAGAAACGGAAACAGCATCGGCAGCACGAGCAGATGGAAATGGCTGACCCAATGCGCAACCGAGATCAGCCCGAGCGTGCGGAATTCACTATCGGCCTTGCTGGGAGATCGGGCTTGTTGCGGTGCGGCGAGAACGTCGGCCATCGGGACTTGCAAATTCCATTTAAGACGCGGCGCAATATTGTCGAGGAGGGGTTATTTGTCCATGAATGCGGTTGCATGGCAGCCCTCGCGAAGACCGCCAAAGTCGGCGATAAATCATTAATTTATGCCGGCAAAACGCAGGTTCCGATGCCGCTTCGCGTGCTTGTCTCGGAAGGCTCCAGCACCTCGGCCCGCGAGGCGATCACGATTCTGGGACTTGCCGGCCATCACGTCGAGATCTGCGATCCTTCGCCGTGGTGTCTGGCGCGCTTCTCGCGCTTTGTCCGGAAATTTCACCGCTGTCCGCCGTTGCGCGATGACGCGAGCGGCTATCTCGCTTTTGTCGAGGCGTTGTTGGACACAGGCCGGTTCGACGTTCTGCTGCCGACCCACGAGCAGGGATTTTTGTTCGCGCGCGCTGTGAAGCGGCTCGAGGGACGCGCTGCCCTCGCGCTGCCGGCTTTTGAAAATTACCGCGTCGCGCATGGCAAGGCGACGTTCAGCCGGCTGCTCGACGAACTCCGATTGCCGCAGCCGCTGACTGCGATCGTGACCTCGGAAAGCGCGCTGCGCGCCGCGGTCCGCTTTCCCTGTGTGATCAAGACTTCCATCGGCACGGCGAGCCGCGCCGTCTGGTTCGTGCGCGACGGGCGCGATCTCGATGGGGCCGTCTCGGAGCTTGTTGCAAGCGAGGCGTTTGCGGGTGAGGTGCTGGTGCAGGAATGGATTGCCGGCACCGTCGAGAAGGCACAGTCCGTTTTCTGCGGTGGCCGGTTGCTCGGCTTCCACGCCTACCGGCAGGTCGCGGCCGGCGTCGGCGGCGGCGAGGCGATCAAGGAAAGCGTAAGCCGGCCCGGCATTCGCGCGATGCTTAAAAAGATCGGCGAGCGGCTGGCGTGGCACGGCGCGCTCTCGATCGATTATCTGATACCGGATCATGATGCGACGCCGCGCCTGATCGACTGCAATCCGCGCCTGGTCGAGCCGATGAGCGCCTATCTCGCCGGCACTGATCTCGTCGACCTGCTGCTGCGCATCTCGCGCGGCGAGCGGCCCGCCGCATTGCCGGAGAGCCGCGCCGGTGTACGGACGCATCTTGCCATGCAGGCGCTGCTCGGCGTCGCATCGCGCGGCGGCACAAGGCGCGAACTGGCCGGCGAGGCCTGGCGCCTGTTGAGGCGGCGCGAGCCCTATGCCGGCAGCCTTGAGGAACTGACGCCGGTTGCTTCCGATCGCCTCAGCGCCGTGCCATTGGCGATTACGGCAGCGCTGCTGCTGGCACGGCCGAAATCTGCCGCCTCGCTCGCACGCAGCGGTTTCGGCGCGCACCTGCTCAACCTCGACGGCGTCAGAACGATCGAGGGGCCAGACTTCGAGTAGCAACATCGACGATCGACCCGCTTGGCGGATTCCCTGGGAAGGTTTAGTTTGTTTCAATTCCGTTTGGCCGCGTTGGCTATCGTTCACTCGTAGACGAACAGGCGAGCCCGCGATGAAGACAATCCTGGTGCCAACCCAAAACATTCCGGCAATGCAGTCCGTGCTCGAGACGGCGGAGCTGTTCGCACGGCGCACGGGCGCCTATATCGAGGGAGTGCCATTGTGGTTCGGCGTTCCCGAGTTTGTGGTGGCTGAGCTCGCCAGCGGCTTTTCCATGGAGGTCTATCGCGCCCGGCGCGACGAGGAAGCCGCCGGCGCGCGCAAGCTGTTCGAGGGCTTCATGCAGGGACACGGCATCCCGTCGGCGAAAACGGCCGAGGACCGGCCGTGGTGCGGCTGGTTTGACGAGGTGGCGCCCGGCGAATCCATCGTCGGCAGCCATGGCCGCGCTTTCGATGTGATCGTCATGGGCCGCCCGGACGCCGACACGGCCGGGCCATATCAACGGGCGATCGAATCAGCCCTGTTCGAAAGCGGCCGGCCGGTGCTGCTGTCGCCGCCGGTTGCCCCGAAACAGATCGCGACCAACATCATGATCCATTGGAACGGCAGCACCGAGCAGGCCCGCGCCAACGCGTTCGCGATGCCGTTGCTGCGGCTGGCCGGACGGGTGACGGTGCTGACGGTCCTCGGCGGCCAGGATGTGCCGGGTCCGCCAGCCGACCAGATACGCAAGCAATTGCGCTATAACGGCATCGCCGCCGAGCCGGTGAGCGTTGAACTGCGAGGCCGCAGCACGGGTGAAGCCGTCCTCTCGGCGGCCGAGACGGAAGGCGCCGACCTCCTGATCAAGGGAGCCTTCACCAGGAGCCGGCTGCAGCAGATGATTTTCGGCGGCGCCACCAGCCACATCATGCAGCGCGCCCAGCTCCCGGTATTGATGGCGCATTAGGGCCGGCCGTTTCATCGCCGGTAGCGTCGTGTAAAGCGCCATTTGACAGATGTAAAATGAAGCTTTACATACGTCTCTACATGGCGACCGGGCAGGATGATCGAGAGTTTCAGGCACAAGGGCTTGCGGCAACTCTTCGAGGACGACAACGCCCGAGGCCTCAGCGCGGAACATGTACGAAAGCTCAGACAGATTTTGGCGGTATTGCATGCCGCCGAAGCCATCGAGGCGATGCGATTGCCGACCTTCGGTCTCCATGCATTGAAGGGCGATCTGAAAGGGTTCTGGGCCGTAACCGTCCGCGCGAACTGGCGGATCATCTTCAGGTTCGAAGATGGCAAGGCGTCTGATGCCGATCTTGTAGATTATCACTGAGGGAGAAGCGAAAATATGGAGATGAAAAATCCTCCCCACCCCGGCGAGTTGATCGGCGATACGCTGGAGGAGTTGAATATTTCGGTGACGGAGGCTGCGCGCGGCCTCGGCATTACGCGGCAGCAGCTTCATAATGTGATCGCCGGCCGCAGCGGGATCACGCCGGAAATGGCCGTGAAGCTTGAGAAAGCGATTGGGAGCACGGCCGATACCTGGCTCAGGATGCAAATGCACTACGATCTCGCCCGGGTGCGAAAGCAGGACATCAAGGTCAAGCGGTTGGCGCCAGCGTAGTTGACACAGTCGTCTTTCGGAACCGCGGCCGCAAACGGCTTTCTGGATGATGGAGAATCATCTAGGGGTTGCGGCAGTGATCGCCCCGCTTTGGAAGGTGATCGCTGGAATTTGCCGATGATTGGTCATGAGCGCCGAGCTGCCGCGAGCAAATAAGGGCGTTTCGAATGAGGCCGGTGCGAGCCCCATCGCCGTGCTCCACGAGACGGCCATCCAGCACATGCGGGCCGGACGCCACCTGGATGCGCAGCTTTGCTGCCGGCGCATTCTCGAGCTCGATGCCGGGCATCTGGATACGCTTCAGCTCATGGGCCTGCTATCGCTGCAGGCTAGGCAATATGACGCGGCCATCGAATGGGTCGGCCGTGCCAATCAAAGAGATCCCATGGCGGACTATCTGCTCAGCCTCGGCACCGCGCTGGAACAGCAGGGACTGCATCAGGAGGCGCTGAAGGCCTTCGCCACGGCCGCGAGGCAGAAGCCGGACGACGCCGAATGTTGGACGCGGCTCGCCAACATTCTCGCTTTCCTGCAACGGCCAACGGAGGCGATCTCGAGCCTTGAGGAGGCGCTCAGGCTGAGCCCGTTCTACTGGCCCGCGGTCTATAGCTACGCGATCGTTCTGTTCAGCCTGGAACGGTTCGAAGACGCGCTTGTCACGCTCAATCGGTTTGACGAACGGCAGCCGGATCACGCTCCAGCCATACAGGCGCGGGCCTGGGCGCTGTACAATCTCAATCGGCTCGAAGAGGCATTGTCCGAGGGTCGGCGGGCGCAGGTGTTGGCTCCTGAGAATGCCGATATCTCCTACATTATCGGGCTCGTCCTGCAGAAGCTCGCCCGCCACGAGGAGGCGCTGGAGCAATTCAATCGGGCCGTCAGTCTGAAGCCGGATTATGTCGACGCGCTTCACAACAAGGCGAGCGAGCTGACCGAGCTCCAGCGGTTCGATGAAGCGATGGAGGTCTATCGCCGTATCAAGCAGATCGATCCCTATAACGCGAAGGCGGATTGGAATGCGTCCTTCATCCAGCTGCTGCGCGGTGATTTCAAAGTCGGCTGGCAAAGCCGTGAAGCGCGCTGGCAGATGCCGACGCTCCCAGGCACGGCAAAATATCCCAGGTTTGACAAACCCATGTGGCGCGGCGAGCGGGATATCGCTGACAAGACCATCCTGGTCTGCGCGGATGAAGGGCTGGGCGATACCATCCAGTTCGTTCGCTATGTGCCGATGCTGGCGGCGCTCGGTGCGCGCGTCATTCTCCTGCCCCAGGAGCCGCTCTATCCGCTGCTTTCAGGATTGCCCGGCCTCTCGCAATGTTTGCCCAACATGAAGGGAGGATTGCCGGCGTTCGACCTCCATTGTCCCATCATGAGGCTGCCCTGGGCCTTTGGGACCACGCTCGAAAGCATTCCGGCTTCGCCGTCCTATCTGCCGCGTCCCGCGGACGCGCGTGTGCGGGCGTGGGAAGATCGGCTCGGCGTCCGCGACAAGTTACGGATCGGCCTGGTGTGGTCGGGCAATGCGGCGCAGGGCAAAGATCATAGCCGATCGATCTCGCTCCGGACCCTTTCGCGGATCATCGTCCCCGGTGCGACCTTTGTCAGCCTGCAGAAGGACCCTAGACCTCAAGACCAGGCGGTCCTGCGTGAACGAACAGACATTATCGACCTGAGTGAGCATTTCACCGATTTCGCCGAGACCGCGGCATTGATTGCCTGCCTCGATCTGGTCATTACGGTCTGCACCAGCGTCGCCCATCTTGCCGCCGCTCAGGGTTGTCCCACATGGGTACTGCTGTCAGCCGTTCCCGATTGGCGCTGGTTGCTCGATCGCGACGACAGTCCCTGGTATCCGAGCGCGCGTCTGTTCCGGCAGACGAGTGCGGGCGATTACGAGGGCGTTGTCGATCGGATGCGAGCCGAGCTCGTGAGGCTCGTCGAGGCGGATCGCTCGAGCCGTCTATAGCGGCTCGTCATCATTGCCGTAACGGTCGCGCTTGGGGGTGGCGATATCGCCGTCCTCATCATCGTCTTCCGCGCGCGGCGGCGGCTTCTTCGATTTATCTTGAGACTTCTGCGGGGTCTTCTCTTGCCCCTGCGTCGGAGGCCCGCTCTTCCTGCCCATGCTGCTCATCGCATTCCCCTGACTACGTAACGGAGCGCATAATCCGGAAAAGTGGACACCGGTTTTCCGAAAAGATCATGCGCAAACAAAGAATCCAAAGAAAGATCAGCCGTGCAGCACCGGGCCGCCGGCCTTCTTCCAGGCGTCGATACCTCCCGTGATATGCGCGGTGTTGGCAAGCCCGGCTTCCTTGGCGGCAGCGACGGCCATCGCCGAGCGTTCGCCGAAGGCGCAGAAGAACACGATGCGCCGGCCGGTCGCGGCCGCGACCTCGCGCAGCATGCCGCCGGGCTGGAGGCTCTCGCCGATCGAGGGATAGGGCGCATGCAGCGCGCCCGACAGCGTGCCGTGCTTTGAGCGCTCACTATTCTCGCGCAAATCGACCAGGAGGACGTCGGGCCGGCCGAGGCTCGCAATCGCCTCGCGCGCGTCGAGCGAACGCCCTTCCCTGGCAAGCTCGTCCTGGTGCAGCCCGACATGCATGTTGGCGGGGATCACGACGTCCATCAGCTTCGGATTGGGCAGATTGAGGTTACCCATCAGCTCGATATATTCGTCGATCGATTTCACCTGCAGCCGCGGATTGTATCGCTTCTCCTCGCCGATGGTGGAGACGGTGTCGCCCTTGTAGTCATGGGCGGGAAACACCAGCGTCTCTTCCGGCAGTTTCAGGAGCCGGTTGAAGATCGAATCAAATTGCGCCCGCGCGCTGCCGTTCTGGAAGTCGGTGCGGCCGGTGCCGCGGATCAGCAGCGTGTCACCGGTGAAGACGCGGTCGCCCATCAAATAGGAATAGGAATCGTCGGTGTGGCCCGGCGTATACATCACGTCGAGGCACAGGCCCTCGATGGTGACCTTGTCGCCGTCGGAAACCCGCATCGACACCACATCGGCCTTGCTCTGCTCGCCCATGATGGTGATGCAGTGGGTGCGGTCGCGGAGCTCCGCGAGGCCCGTGACATGATCGGCATGCAGATGGGTGTCGACGGCTTTCACCAGCTTGAGGTCCAGCTCCTGCAGCAGCTTGCAATAGCGGTCCGCCTTCTCCAGCACGGGATCGAGGATCAGCGCCTCGCCGCCTGGACGGCTCGCCAGCAGATAGGAGTAGGTGCCGGAAACGCTGTCGAAGAGCTGACGAAAGATCATGGTCGATTACCGCTGCGATTCTCAAATGAGGCACTGATCTGACGCAAGACGCTGGTGGCCGCGCAGCGTTGATACCATCCGATCAGGCCAGATTTCTCATAAAGTAAGATTTCGTAGTAAATTTATCCTGTTCCAGAGGCCGGATGTAAAATTTTTTTGACCTGAAGGTATCGGTGCGACCTTTTGCACAGCGATGAGCCTGCCCTCCTGGACAGCTCGATCAGGGGCGGACGTAGCTCCATCCGGCTTCCTGCAATTCCATCAGCCGTACCACGCCGGAGGGCACGACGGTCGCCTCCGGCACGATCGAGATCGAATGGCCCTCGGCCTTCTCCATGCCCTGCTTGGTGTTGTTGCAGGCCGAGAACTGGATCTTGCCGGGAAACACCATGTCTTTGAGTCGTTTGATACGGTCCTGCACCGGCGAGGAGTCGCTGCGCAGCATGTGCAGGCCCGGGCCGTAGGCGACGATCTCGACGTCGACGTCCTCGTTCTTGTCGCGGTAATATTCGATGACATGGGTGGCGTTGTTCAGCACCATGTTCATCACCTGCGGGTCGTTCTGGTCGACCTGGATCGCGATGCGGTGAGTCTTGCCGTCGGCGGCGAGCGCGGAGGCGGTGAAGGCGATCGACAATAGGATGGCGGTCGCAAGGCGGCGAAACATGGGGCAACTCCTTGATGCTTCGTCATTGCGAGCGAAGCGAAGCAATCCAGACTATTGGTTGGCAATGACGGGTAGTTGGCAATGACGGGGCGTTTACGGCCTGACCAACGTATAGCCGTTTTCGGTGAGAAACAGTATCTGTCCGACGCCGACCTGCACCGGTGTCGCACCGGGCATGATGTCCGGCCGCTTTCCGGTCTCGCGCTCGATGGTGTCAACGGTATTCAGGCACGCGTCGAAGCGGACGCCTTGCGCGATCAGGCTCTCGACCTGCTTGCGGCTACTGCTTTCGCTGCGCAGCAGATCGATTCCGGGGCCGAAGGCGACCACTTCGACCGCGACCTTGTCGGGATCGTAGAATTTCAACAGGTTGTTGGCGACGCTCATCACCAGCGCCTGCTTGCGTGGGTCGTTGTCGGAGAGCTGCAATACGATCTTGTGCTCGGCAAAGGGCTTGTCCTGCAGCGGCACCTGTTGCGCGCGCACGACCGGGAGTGTCGACGCAAGCAAAGCCGCGACGGCAGCGATCGCCAAAATTTTCGAAAGCTGCCTCATTCCGCGATCCCCGGATTGCCCTCGACGCCCTTCAAGGTCACGCCTTTGCCTGATGGCAGCAGGGTCTCGCCGGAGCGCAAATAGTCGGCGAACACATCCCATACCGGCTTGCCGGATTGCGGATTGACCGAGGCCCACCCCGCCACCTTGTAGCTCTTGCCGGCGTCGAGCGCGTGGCCGTTGTCGAGTTTCAGCTCGGAGATGCGTTTGCCGATGGTCTCCGCCGGTGTGCAGGTGTAGGTCAGGCCGCGGACGCGGACCATGTCGCCGCCCTGCTGGTAATAGGGATCGGCGTTGAAGAGATTATCGCAGACATCTTCCAGCACGTCCTTGATCTGGCTGCCGGTCATCGCCTGCACATAGGTCTCGGGATAGGTGATCGCGGTCTCCGCCAGCAGGTCCTCCATGGCGAGCGGCTGGCCCGCGAGCGCGGTGAGGCCCCAGCGAAAACCTGGTGACAACGCAATCTCGGCGTTGAGCTGGTTGCGCAAGGCGTCGCAGATGAGCTGGTCCATCGTTCCAGAGAAATTGCCGCGGCGGAAGAGCAGGCGATCAGCGGTCGCGACCTTGTCGGTCCAGCCCTTGGGATGCGTCGCGTGCAGCCGGTCGACCAGCGCCTGCATCGCTGTATCGGGCTTGAGCAACTCCGAATAGACCGGCAACAGCCTGTAGCGGACATCCTTGACTCGGCCCTTGGCGAGATCGAGGTCGAGCACGGCGAGAAACTTGCCGTTCGATCCGGCATTGGTGACCAGCGTGGCGCCGCCGAGATTCTTCACCAGCACCGGCTGCGGCACGGCGTCGTGGGTGTGGCCGCCGAGGATGACGTCGATGCCGCTGACGCGGCTGGCGAGCTTCAGGTCGACGTCCATGCCGTTATGCGACAGCAGCACGACGCCATCGACCTTGTCGATGTCGCGATGCATCGTGACGAGCTTCTGCAACTCGTCGTCGCGGATGCCAAAGGTCCAGTCCGGCGTGAAGCGTTTGGGGTGCGCGATCGGCACATAGGGAAAGGCCTGGCCGATCACGGCGACGCGGTGACCGCCGATCTCCTTGATCACGGACGGCTTGAACACGCGCCCTGACGCCGGGTCGAACGCCTTGGCATCGTTGAATTTGGCTTCCTCGGTGAGGTAGACATTCTGCGCTAGGAACTCGCCCTTGAAGTTTGCGAGGTTCTTGCGCAGCGCCTCCTCGCCATAGGTGAACTCCCAATGGCCGGTCATCGCCTCGATGCCGAGCAGATTGCCTGCCTCGACCATGTCGGCGCCCTGCAGCGAATTGGCGAGCCCGGTGCCCTGCCAGAGGTCGCCGCCGTCGAGCAGCAGCGAATTATGCTGGCCGACATCGCCGCGCAATTTGTCGATCAGGGTCTTCAGATGCGCAAATCCGCCGAGCTTGCCGAAGCGCGACGCGGACTTCTCAAAGTCGAGAAACGTGAAAGCATAGGCGTCGGCGCTATCGGGGCTGATGCCGAAGCGGTCGAGGAAGGCCTTGCCGACCAGATGCGGCGGCTTGCCCGCCATCTCGCCGATGCCGATATTGACGCTGGGTTCGCGAAAGAACACCGGCTGCAACTGCGCATGCGTATCCGTCATGTGCAGGATGCGGGCGTCGCCGAAGCGCTCGATGTCGTAAATGCTGGGGCTATCGGCAGCGTGCGCCGCGCGAAAGAGACCGCCGGACAGCGCGGCTGCACCGGAAATCTTTAGAAAATCCCGCCGGCGGATTTTCATGTCGCGAACTCGCCTCGAACTGTTCAGCGGATTTCCATGTCCTTCCAGCGTTCCTGTTCGCTGGTCGCCTGAAAAACCGATGCCTTTGCCAGCGCCTCGGCGTCTTTCGCCGCCGCAATCGCCGCGTCAAAATCGCCGCCGGCCGCAGCCTTCTTGGCTGCCGCCAGCTGCGCTTCCGTCGTGGTCCATTTGTTGCGGAGCGCATCAGCCTGCTTCTCGGCAGACTCAGCCGCGGCAAGAGCCGTCTTGTAGTCGTCCTCGGAAGCCGCCAACGCCGGCATTGCGCCTATGGTGAGCAACACCGCAGCGAGAACCAAATTCCTCTCCATATTTCTCATGGCCGCGCTCCCGGGCCAGAGATCGGCAGGCCGTTCGAGACATAGGACAGGTAATATTCGAGATCGCGATATTCATCCGACTGCGGTTCCAGCGGAACCGCGCGGGTCTGGCTGTTGCAGGTGACGAAGCGCCGGCTGGTCGTGCCCATGCCGCTCCATTCCGAACGGTAGATCGGCAGCGCATTCATAATGCCGAGCGCGGGCGCCAGCACCTCGGCGCGGATGCGCTCGCCCGGGCTCTGCACATGGCAGGTGGCGCAGGAGAAATTGAGCTGGCCGCGGCGGGTGTAGAAATAGCGCTTGCCGTTCTCGTAGGCTTCCAGCGCGCGCGGATCGTTCGGGATCTTGATGTCCATCGGCTTGCCGCGCGAGGTGTAGGCCATGTAGGCGGTGAGTGAGGCCATCTCGTCCTTCACATAGGAGTAGGGCGCTTCGCCATTGGCCTCACGGCAGCGGTTCAACGCCAGCTCAAGCGTGACGACCTTGCCTTCCTTCTCGTCGAAATAAGGATAGTTCTGGCGGATGCCGATGCCGCCATTCGCAAAGCAGTCGGCATAGGTCTTGCCGTTCTTGAACGGCGTAGAAAACATCTCCTTGCCGGCTTCGAGCGCGAATTCGTAAGGCGGGAATTGCTCTTTCTCTTCCCACTGCCTGCGCATGTCCTCATTCATCGAATAGGGACCGTTGACGAAATCCTCGTATTTCACCTTCGGGAATTTGTCGGTGAAGAATTTCTGGAACGCCTTGGCGTCGGCGGACGGGTCGATCTTGTCGGGCGCGGCCAGCGCAGACGCCGCGATGCAGGCGAGCGTGCCGCTCGCGAGCGCGGCGATGGCGGAAAAGATGATCGCTCGCACGCGCATCGTCAGCCGATCTTTGCCGTGGTGCTGTCGTTCGCACCCTTGTTGTCGACCCAGCTGATCTTGAGGTCGTCGCCCTTGGCGCCGCCCTTGAAGCTGAATTTCACGTAAGGGTCTTTGGAGACCGCCGGGCCCCAATTGGCGAGGAACACCGTCTTGCCGTTATGCTCGAAGGTGAGCTGCTGGATGAAATGCGGCGGGATGATCTGCCCCTGCGCGTCCTTCACGAAGCCGGAATCCATCGGATGCTGGATCAGCGCCTGCACCTCGGTGGTCTCGCTGCTGGCGGTAGCACGCACGCGAATGGTCGATGCCATTTTTGTTGTCCTTCTTTACAGTCTGCGCATGATCTTGTCGGAAAACCGGTTTCCACTTTTCCGGATCATGCGCTTTAACCGCCGCAGCCGCCGACGGTGACTTTGACTTCCTTGGTCGCGGAGTAGAGCTTGCCGCCGGCCTCCACGATCGCGATGATGTTGCAGGTCTTGGCCATCTTCAGCCGGTTGGCAACGGCCGGCACGGTGCCTTCCGGAATCACGTAATGTGCGGCGAGCGCGTTCGGGTTCTCGCTGGCGAGGAACGCGATCGAGGTGACGTCGGTCAGCGTGGTTGCCACCGCGATCGGCACCACCCCGCCGTTCTCGGCGATCTCGGGCGCGTCGAGCTTGACCTTGTCGGAGGCTTCCGCGGTCTTGCCATAGAGCGCCTTGATCGCGTCCGCGTCGCCCTTCTGCTTGAAGGCGTCCTCCGGATATTTGTCGTTGGCCGCGGCCAGCGCCGGCATGGCACCGAAGCCGAGGCCGATCAGCGCGACCGAGCCCGCGCCTTGCAGCAGCAGGCGGCGCGAGAAGGAGGGGCCGATATTGGTCATCAAAAATCTCCCATCATAGCGTCTGCAGGAAATCGACCACCGCGTTGATCTCCTGCTCGGTCAGAATGCGGTTGCGGCCGAACGGCGGCATCACCGTCTGAGGGTTGCGTTTGGTCTCGTCGGTAACGATCGCGATCAGCTCGTTTCGGTCGTATCTGGCCTTCAAATCCCTGAGCTGCGGGCCGATCGTGCCCGGCAGGTCGCCGCCCTTGATGTCATGGCAGGTCAGGCAATTGCCCTTGCCGCGATCGAAGGCGATCTTCTGGCCCTCGGCCGCGCCCGATTGCGCCTGCGCTGAAGCGGCAGACAGCGCCAAGGCGACGACGGCAAGAGCGAATTTTGCAGGGCTGATCAAGGGTGTTTCCGGCAGCGATTTCTTGACGATCGTAGAGCGTGAAAAAGCACAAAGGCCACGTTCTGGCAATCCGGACTATCGGCGCCGGCAAATGGGGTTAAAATGCGCCGTTTCATTTTTTGGAACGGAGTCCGGAATGGCGGAATACGTGGTGGAATTCGGCAAGGACGGCCGGCCTGTCGAGTCCGACGGCCGGCTCGATGCCGCGGCCTTTCATCGCAATCACGCACCGATCTGGGCGGTGCTGGAGCGGTTCCTCGCCGGACTAAAGGGCGACGCGCTGGAGGCGGGCAGCGGCACCGGCCAGCATGTGGTGCATTTCGCGTCCCGTACACCCGACATCACCTGGTGGCCGAGCGATTTCAATGAAGCGCATCTCAAAAG
>DATHMA010000221.1:0-6599 GCA_035487555.1 Bradyrhizobium sp.
GACGCCCCCCATCTTCCGAGGTCGGCGCCGATCGAGGCCTACGGCAAGGGCGGCTTTGCCTTTGCCGACATGTCGCATCGGGGCTCGCTGCTGTGCCTGCCCAATGCGATCTGGGCCTGGGACGTCACCGCGCCGGACCAGATCGACAAATATTCGCTTGAGCGGGTGTTCGCTGCGGCGAACGCGATCGACACGCTGATTGTCGGCACCGGCGCCGGGGTCTGGGTGCCGCCGGCCGAGCTTCGAGCTTCGCTGCGCGCCGTGCATGTGGTGCTGGATGCGATGCAAACGGGGCCCGCGATCCGCACCTACAACATCATGCTGGGCGAGCGGCGGCGTGTCGCAGCTGCGTTGATCGCGGTGCCATGACGAGCGCGGACAAGGACGCTGCCGCCTTTTGCGCTGATCTTGTGCGCAGCCACGACTTCGCGCGCTACGCCTCGACGCTGTTTGTCCCCGCCGAGAATCGGCGCGCGCTGCTTGCGCTCTATGCCTTCAATGTCGAGATTTCCCGCATCCGCGACCAGGTCAGCCAGCCCTTGCCGGGCGAAATCCGGATGCAGTGGTGGACCGATCTGTTGGCCGGCGCCGGCCATGGCGGGGTCGAGGGAAATCCGGTCGCGTCCGAGCTCTCGGCAGCGATCCGCACCTACGGGCTTCCCGCCAAGCCGATGTCTCGGCTGATCGACGAGCATCAGTTCGATCTCTACAACGATCCGATGCCGACGCTGGCCGCGCTCGAAGGCTACGTCCATGAGACGGCGTCCGCGTTGTTCGGACTGGCAGCGCGGATCCTGGCGCCGCCATCGGCCGAGATCGAGCATCTGGCTCGCCATGCGGGTTTTGCCGAGGGATTTGTGCAGGTCGTCGCCTCGCTGCCGCGGGATGCGGCGCGCCGGCAGATCTTCCTGCCGCTGCAGTTCCTGCAAAGCCAGGGCAGCGGCATGGAGGAGGTGTTTTCGGGCAAGCAGACGCCAAAGCTGCGCGCCGCGGTCGACCAGTTGCTCAACGAGGCGCGGGAGCATCTGCTGACGGCCGAAGGACTGCTGGCACAGGTGCCGGCGAGGGTGCGGCCGGCCTTCCTGCCGTTGGCGCTGGTCCGCCGCGATCTCGCGCGGATGTCGCGCGCCGACAACGATCCCTTCGTCTTGCGGGCGCGATCGCGGTTTTCGATCCTTTGGACGCTGTGGCGGGCCTCTCGTTCCCGGCAATTTAAACGCGATTGAGCATGATCCGGAACCCATTTTCCGAAGAGATCATGCTCAAACACTCCAGAGCGCGGTGACGATCCGGTAACTACCGTCCTTAAGATTATATTCCCGCATGGACGCTAGCCTAGCGGGACGAACGGTATGATTGCCAAATCGTTTACGCCTGGAAGTCGCGGCCCGCATGAGCCAAAGCAGCAAAGCCCCTTCACCGAAGATGGCGTCGACCGAGGCGTTGCTGGCCTTGAGCCGTGTCGCCCTCGACAGCGCCGCGCAGGGCGTCTGTATTTACGACGCCGACAACCGGGTCGTGCTGTTCAATCGCCGTTTCATCGAATTATTCAACCTGTCGGCGGACGTGGTGCGTCCGGGAATGACCTACCGGGAATTGATGGAGCACAGCGCCGACTGCGGCAATTTCCAGCCCGAGCGGGTCGAGCCGATCTGCCGCGAGCGCTTCGCGCTGGTCGCCGCTCGAAAGCCGTTCAGCGCGCAGCAGGAGATGCCGAACGGCATGATCATGACGCTGGACATCAGGCCGTTGGCCGATGGTTCCTGGATTACCGTTTGTGACGACGTCACAAGGCGCGCCAAGCTCGAAACCGCACTGCAGGTCCAGACCGACCGCATCGAGCGTGCGGTCGCGCACATGTCGCACGGGCTGACCCTGTTCGGTGCCGATGAGCGCCTGATCCTCTGCAACGAGCAATATCTGCGCATCTACCGGCTCGATCCTGATGTCATCAAGCCCGGCATCAGCCTGCGCGATCTGATCGTGCATTTTGTCGCGCAAGGACACGCGCCGGGACAATCGGCGGAAGATATCTACGTCAGGCGCAGAAACGAAATTACCCGCGGTGAGTCCAGTGTCGGCGTGATGACCTGCGGCGATGGCCGCACCATCCAGGCGATATCGAGCCCGATGCCGGACGGCGGTTGGGTTACGGCCTGCTACGACATCACCGACCGGACGCGCTACGAAGACGCGCTCAAGCAGCAAAACCTGCTGCTCGATGCGGCGCTCGAGAACATGGCGCATGGGCTGTGCGTTTACGACAAGGACATGCGGCTGGTCTGCCGCAATAGCCAATACCTCGATTTCTACAGGCTGACGGCGGAAGAGGCGAAGCCCGGCACGCATCTGTCCGAGCTGGTCGAGATTACCATGCGGAACGGGGCCTATTCCGCCGACTACAATTCAGAACAGATCATGACGGCGGCGCGCGAGCGGATCATCAATCTTGACAACGCCGTGCTGCACCGTCGCATGGCCAGTGGCCGCCTGATCGCGGTCCGCTACCGGCCGCTTCCTGACGGCGGCTTTGTCGGCACCTACGAAGACATCACCGAGCGCGAGAACGCACATGAGGAACTGAGCGAGCAGCATCGCCGCTTCGATGCCGCACTCAACAACATGTCGCAGGGTCTGTGCATGCTCGACACCAACCTGCGCGTCATCGTCTGCAACAGGCGCTATCTCGACATCTATCGCCTACCGCCAGACATCGTGCGGCCTGGCGTCAGCATGCGCGAGATCATGGAGCATAGCTGTGCGCTCGGCAATCATCCGGCGACCAGCGCCGAGAGGCTCTTTGACGAATATGCCGGCAAGCTGAGGGACGGGGTGCGCACCATCCACCGTCACCTCGGCGATGGCCGCATCATCAAGCTGCATCACAGCCCGATGGAGCATGGCGGCTGGGTCATCACCTATGAGGACGTGACCGAGCGGCACAAGGCCGAGGCGAGGGTGGCGCATATGGCGCAGCATGATGCGCTGACGGATCTGCCCAACCGCATGCTGTTTCGCGAGAAGATGGACGAGGGGCTTGCCCGCGTGGCGGCTGACGGCAACCCAATGGCCGTCTTGTGCCTCGACCTCGACAACTTCAAGACGGTCAACGACCGGCTGGGCCACGCCATCGGCGACCGGTTGCTCTGCTGGGTCGCCGACCGCCTGCGCGAATGCGTCGGCGAAAAAGACACGATCGCGCGGCTGGGCGGCGACGAGTTCGCCGTCCTGCAATGCGGGCCGCAGCCGGAATCCGCCGAGCATCTCGCGCGCCGTCTGGTCGAGATCATCAGCCACCCGCCGCTGTTCGATGGTCAACTGGTCCATTCCGGCGTCAGCATCGGCGTCGCCATTGCTCCCGTCGACGGGCTGGAAGCCGAGCAATTGATGAAATGCGGCGACCTTGCGCTCTATCAGGCCAAAGCCAAGGGCCGCGGCTGCCACGAGTTCTTCCGCTCCGAAATGGAAGAACAGGCCTCGACGCGTCACGTGATCGAAATGGAGTTGCGCGGTGCGTTGGAGGCGGGCGAGTTTCATCTGGTCTATCAGCCGCAGATACGGCTCGATAACGGCCAACTGACGGGCTTCGAGGCCTTGCTGCGCTGGGACAATCCGAGGCGAGGGCCGATCGGCCCGGCGGACTTCATCCCCGTGGCGGAAGAAACCGGCCTGATCGTGCCGATCGGCGAATGGGTGCTGCGCACGGCCTGCGCCGCAGCCGCCCAATGGCCGAGCTATGTCACCGTCGCAGTCAATCTCTCCCCGGTACAGTTCCGCTCGCGTGGGCTCGCTGCCATGGTGACCAGTGCCCTGGCCGCGACCGGACTAGCTCCCCATCGCCTCGAACTCGAGGTGACCGAGAGCGCGCTCTTGCAGGATGACGCCGCGACGATTGCGATCCTGCATCAGTTTCGCACGCTCGGCATCCGCGTCAGCATGGACGATTTTGGCGTCGGCTATTCGTCGTTGAGCTATTTGCGCAAGTTCCCGTTCGACAAGATCAAGATCGACCGCTCCTTTGTCGGCACGCTGGGTGAAACCGTCGGAAGCGAGGCGATCGTGCGCACTGTTGCCAATCTCGGCATCAATCTCGGCATGACCACCACGGCCGAAGGTATCGAGACGTCCGAGCAGCTTGAGGTGATCCGGCGGGCCGGCTGCACCGAGGGGCAGGGGTATTATTTCAGCCGGCCTTGCGCAGCTGCGGAGGTATTTCGCATCATCGACCGATTTGACCGCGCGGCGCAAGTCGCTTGAACTTGAAGTCGCTTGAAGGCGAACGGGAGATAACCCACATTTCCGCCGCTGATTTGGACAAGGCTCGGCATCCGCCATGGAAAACCTTCCCATCAAGCCGGCAGATATCACCAGGGCAGCGGCGACCATCGCCGGCTCGGTCATCGTCACCGCCTGTAATGAAAGCCGCACCCTTGGGGAAATCTGCGGCTGCCGGATCTGGCTGAAATTCGAAAACCTGCAATTCACCTCGACCTTCAAGGAGCGCGGCGCGCTCAATTGCCTGAGCGCGCTGTCGGCCGAACAGCGCCAGCGCGGCGTGATCGCGATGTCGGCCGGAAATCACGCCCAGGGCGTCGCCTATCACGCGCAACGCCTCGGCATCCCCGCGACCATTGTGATGCCGGTCGGCACGCCGATGGTGAAGATCGAGAACACCCGCCGGCATGGCGCCACCATTATCCTATCCGGCCAGACGGTGGAGGAGGCCGGCGCGGTCGCCGAGGCGCATGGCAGCGCCCATGGCATGACCCTGATCCATCCCTATGACGACCCGCTGATCATTGCAGGGCAAGGCACGATCGGACCGGAAATGCTCAAGGCCGTGCCCGCGTTGGACACGCTGGTCGTCCCCATCGGCGGCGGCGGGCTGATCTCGGGCATTGCGGTGGCGGCCAAGTCGCTCAAGCCGGATTTGCGCGTCATCGGCGTCGAGGCCGCGCTCTATCCGTCCATGTACAATGTCATCAAGGGCGCGCATTTGCCGATGCGGGGCGATACGCTGGCCGAAGGCATCGCCGTCAAGGCGCCCGGCAAGATCGCAACCGAAGTCATCCGCGCGCTGGTGGACGACATCATTCTCGTCACAGAGATGGAGATCGAGCGGGCAGTTGCCGCCTTGATCAATATCGAAAAGACGATTGTCGAAGGCGCCGGCGCCGCGGGCTTGGCGGCGATACAGGCCAAGCCGGCGCTGTTTGCGGGCCGCAATGTCGGCCTCGTGCTGACCGGCGGCAATATCGACACGCGCCTGATTGCCTCGGTGCTGACCCGCGAGCTCGCGCGTGAGGGACGGCTCACGCAACTATCGCTCGATATCGTCGATCGGCCCGGCCAGTTGGCCACGGTCGCAACGCTCCTGGCCGAGGTCGGAGCGAATATCATCGAAGTGTCACACCAGCGGACGTTTTCCGACCTGCCGGCCAAGGCGACGTTGCTCCAGCTCGTCATTGAAACGAGGGACCGCGCCCATCTCGATGACGTCCTGACTAAATTGAGTGCAGCCGGCTTGGACGTCCGCTGCGAGTGAGCCTTTTCGAGCGATGCCGCAGTGCGGCGAACGTCATTTGGTCCCTAAAGCGCGATGAGATTGGGTTGAATCATCATCGCGCTTTAGGCTTTTGATTGAGCATGATCTTTTCGGAAAACCGCTGCACACTTTTCCGGATCATGCTCTAGTTCCCTAAGCCTTTCTGCGCTCTGGACGGCCTCGTGCCGGGGGCGCTAGGTTACCGCCGCAGCAGCGGAAAGCCGGCGGGATCGAGGGAGGACGAGTTATGCGGGAACTGACACCCGAAACCATCACGGATGCCGTGCTGGACCAGATGTCGACCACCTCCGACCCGCGGATGCGGGAGGTCATGGCCGCCGCCGTCAAACATTTGCACGCCTTCGCCCGCGAAGTGAACCTGACCCCCGGCGAATGGATCAAGGGCATCGAGTTCATGACTTTGGTCGGCAAGATGTGCACGCCGGCCCGCCAGGAGTTTATCCTGCTTTCCGATACGCTCGGCCTGTCGGCGCTGGTCAACGGCTTGCATGACAAGACCGCGATTGAGGAGGGCACCCACACCAGCCTGCTCGGCCCCTTCTATCGCGAAGCGTCGCCGACGCTCGCGGCCGGCAGCCAGATTGCGAAGCACGTGAAGCCCGGCACCGAATGCGTGCTCTACGGCCGCATCACCGACATCCAGGGCAAACCGCTGGCGGACGCCACTGTCTCGGTCTGGCAGACCAGCGCCGACGGCCTTTATGACATCCAGGAGGACGCCACGTCCGTGGATTATCGCGGCGTCTTCACGACGGACAAAAATGGCCTCTATGTCGTGCGCACCGTCAAGCCGCGCGGCTATTCCATTCCCATGGATGGCCCGGTCGGAGCCATGGTGAAGGCGCAGAGGCGTCACGGCATGCGGCCAGCCCATATTCATTTCCTGGTCGGTACTCCCGGCTATCGCGAGCTCGTCACCGCGCTCTATCTGCGCGACGATCCGCATCTGGACGACGACGTCGTGTTCGGCTCTTCGGACGATCTCGCCGTCGATATCGTTCCGAACGATCCGGACTGCCCAATTCCTGATGTG
>DATHMA010000222.1:0-6258 GCA_035487555.1 Bradyrhizobium sp.
TGTTGCAGCGGACGGCAAAAGCGTGTGGTCCTGTCCCCCCGACGCTGGGGTCAAGTTTCGTAGGTGATGACCTGCGGAGCGACGGTGGCTAAAAAGCCCGGTACACCGGGGAGAGCACGAAGTAAGCCGTAAACCACCGCGCAGGGAAAGCCGGAATGTTTCGGCGGACCTGTGGTGACTTGCTTGCGTGCTTTCTTCACTTTGCACGCAAGGCTGCGGGTGCGCAAAACACCCGGCTTTCCCTGCGCCCTCTGAATTCTCGAGGGGCGATGGATGACGCAGGACTCGGGCACATCGTGCCGCGGGAATGCTGAAGCGCGACTCGGTGCCGTAGGGTGGGCAAAGCGTAGCGTGCCCACCATCTTCGGCACGGCAAGAGATGGTGGGCACGGCGCTTTGCGCCTTTGCCCACCCTACAAAGCTTCGCTCGATGACGCAGCTGTTTGAAAACTGAATCAGAAACCCGGCTTAACCCAGCCGCATATCCAGGAGCCTACGGCCTTCGTTCCGCAGCAGCTTCTTCACCGCGCTGGAGGCCACGACCTCGCCGTCATTGGCGTAGGCTTCGTGGTTCTTCTCGATGTCGTCGAGGCGGTAGAGGTAGTTGACCATGATCCCTGCGGATTCGCGCAGGCCCTTGGGCGAGAGGTCGCCGAGCCAATTGATGCGCTCCAGCCGCGCGCCGTTGCCGAGGTGGAAGCGCGCCACCGAGTCGATCACGCGGCCCTTGGAAGTGCGGGCGCGCAGGAAATAATGCGCGGCGAGCGGCTCCAGCGCCTCGCGCAGCTCGGCCGAGATCGGCTCGCTCTCGATCCAGTTCGGGTCGTCGAGCTGCTTGAGGATGTTGCGCTCTTCTTCCGCCAGCGGCAGATCGTTCGCCTGCTTCAGCCACGACATGAAGCCCGGCACCGGCGACAGCGTCACGAAGGTGTCGAGCTTGGGCAGCTCGCGGCGCAGCTCCTCGACCACCTGCTTGATCAGGAAATTGCCGAAGGAGATGCCGCCGAGCCCGCGCTGGGTGTTGGAGATCGAATAAAACACCGCGGTGCGCGCGCGATCGGTCGGCACCGGCTGGCGGTTCACCGCGAGCAGCGGCGCGATCGAGCCGGGGATCGTCTCCGTCAGCGCCACTTCGACAAAGATCAGCGGCGCGTCGGCGAGCGCGGGATGGAAGAAGGCGTAGCAGCGGCGGTCGACGGGATCGATGCGGCGGCGCAAATCGTCCCAGTCGCGAATCTCGTGCACGGCTTCGTAGCGGATGATCTGCTCGAGGATGTTCGCCGGCGTCGACCAGTCAATCCTGCGCAGCACGAGAAACCCCCTGTTGAACCACGAGCCGAGCAGGTGCACGACGTCGCGGTCGAGCGCGGCGAGATCCTTGCGGCCATTCATCTGAGTGAGCAGATCGGAACGCATCGCGACCAGGTCGGCGGTACCGCCCGGTGCGCGGTTGAGGCGGCGGATCAGTTCCTGCCGCCGCGGTTCCGAGGCGAAGTGCAGGTCGCTGCCGCGGCCATCGCCCGGCAGGTCCTGCCAGGCCTTGATCGCCTCGGCGAGCTTGGCCTTGTCGGGTCCGAAATCGCGCGCCAGCGCCTCGAAAAAGGTGCGGCGGCCATTGTCGTCGAGCTCGTGATAGCCGTCGAGCACCTCGCGCGCCATCGCGGTGCCCGTGGCCTCGCCCCGGCCCGACAGCAGCGCCTCGCACAATTCGACGAGATCGGAGGCATCGCCCTTGCCGTCCTCCGGATCGGCCCGCCGCAACAGCAAGCGGCCGCGTTCGGAAATCGTTGCCAGGAGGTCGGTGAAAAAGGCGTTGGCCATGGGAGCGCAATCTAATCCGGTGATGCCGAATCCTACACAGGATTTAAGGCGAAGTCAGGCCGGATCAAGCGGCATGAAGTGCCGGGAAATGCGCCAGTGGAAAAGGCTCGCTCGCGCGCGACGAGCCGGGCGCCTACTTCCGCTCCACAAATTCCGTCGGCGTCCTGCCGGTCACCTGGCGGAAGGCGTGGGAGAAGGCGGGAACGCTGGAATAGCCGAAATCGGCGGCGAGCTGCTTGATCGATACATTGGCCTCGACCGACAGTTTCTCGATGGCCGACGCGATCCGGGCGCGCTGGCACCAGCTCTTGAAGCTGAGCTGGGTCTCGGCGGCGAACAGCCGCGACAGCGTCCGCGCCGATGTGCCGACCTTTTGCGCGAGCGTCTCGATTTCATGCGGGTGGGCTGGCGCAGCGAGCACGATATCGGCGGCGCGGCGGCAGCGCGGCTCGCTCGGCAGCGGGATGAAGGTCGCGGAGTCCTCGGCGCGATGCAATTCGAGCATCACGAGCTTGATCAGGAGCGAGGTGCGTTCAGGGGCATTGTCCTTTTCGAACAGCGCGAGGATGGTCTGTTGCAGGAGAGGGGAGACCCGCACCACGAATTCGGATTTGAGGCTCGGGCTGCGCCGTTCGCGCTTCAGCCACGCCGTGTCGAAATAGAGCGTGCGCATCTCGATGTCGGCGAGCACGTCGATGGCGTGCACCAGACGCGCCGGCACCCAGACGGCGCGATCGGGCGGCACCAGCCAGCGGCCCTTCGGCGTCGTCACCTGCATGGTGCCGCTCGCGGCATAGACGAGCTGGGCCTCGCGATGCATGTGGGGATCGAGGCGCAGGCCTTTCCTGTAGCTGCGCGCGACCAGATGCAGGCCATCGCCGGTCGAGCGCTGGCCGCGCAGTATCGCTATCAATGGCGGTTCGGCGATAGTCATTGGCTGCATCCCGTCAGCCTAAATTCGTATAACGCCAGCAGAAAAACAACGAGAATCGTCCGGGAAATCGCCAGAGAAAACCAAATGAACAGCTCCAGCCGGGTCATCACCTTCGTCAATGCCGCGCATTTTATCGATCATTATGCGATGCTGATCTTCGCCGCCGCCGTCATCATCATGGGGCCGGCGCTCGGCATGGCCTATTCGGAGCTGCTGCCCTATGCGACGCCGGGCTTCATCGCCTTCGGCGCGGGCTCGCTGCTCACCGGTTGGCTCGGCGACCGCTGGAGCCGGCGACATATGATGGTGATCTTCTTCATCGGCATCGGTTTTGCGATGATCTCCGTCGGCTTCGTGCAGACGCCGCTGCAATTGGGGGCGGCGCTGCTGGCGATCGGCATCTTCGCCTCGATCTATCATCCCGTGGGCACCGCGATGATCGTCTCCTATGCCGACAAGCTCGGCCGCGAGATGGGGCTGAACGGGGTCTGGGGCAATCTCGGCGTCGCGTCATCGGCGCTGGTCACCGGCGTGATCGGCCAATATCTCGGCTGGCGCTATGCCTTCATCATTCCCGGCATCGTCACGGTGGGTGTCGGCATCGCCTTCGCGATGCTTGTGGTGCATGAAGATCGCAAGGGGAGCAAGCAGGCCGCGGCGCAGGCGCGCGTCGCCAAGCACGATATGTGGCGGGTTGTCGTGTCGCTCTTGATCGTGGTGATCGCGATCTCCACCACCTTCAACGCGGTGACGGTGGCGCTGCCGAAATTGTTCGCCGAACGGCTCGACTTCACCAAGAGCCCGGCGCTGCTGGGTCTGATCGCGGCCGGTGTCTATGTGTTCGGCGCGATGACGCAGTACACCATCGGCAAGCTGCTCGACCGTCATTCGCTGAAGACGGTGGCGCTGCCGCTGTCGTTCCTGCTGGCGCCGTTCCTCTATCTTGCCGCCACCTTGCAGAACCTGCCGCTGATCCTGGTCTCGATCGGCATCGTCATGGGCGCGTTCGGCCAGGTCACCGTCAACGACGCCATGGTCGGCAAGTATACGAGCGAGGAGTGGCGCTCACGGGCTTATGCGGTGCGCTACTTCGTCGGCTTCACCGCAGCCGGCGCATCGGTCGGTCTCGTGGCGTGGCTCTACCAGCAGGGCGGCTTTGCCACCATGCTGCATGCCTTCGGCGCGCTATGCCTGCTCGCGGTCGTCGCCGCGCTGATTTTGCCGCGGGAGATCAGGGTGCCGGCGGCAGCCGAGTAACTTTATATCTGTGTTGTTTTGGCAACACTGAATCCCATAAAGTGCGGCGGATTGCCGCTGTCATGGAACTGTGACCTGTGGCCCCTAAGCCTCACCCACTGAGGACTAGAAGTACGTAAGTACAGGGTACGGGGTAGGTGGCTGTGGTTGTGTTGCGTTCGGGTGGCGTTCGCCGCCGGTTTGGTGTTGCGCGTGTTTCGGGTGAGCTGACTTCATCGGTCTCGCCTTTCTTCTCAAGGCGTGTGCTGCGTTCGCTCGCGCTGCTCTGCTCGGTCTCCGCGATCGCGATCGGGGCCCATGGCAGCGCGCAGGCCGGGCAATTGCCGGCCACGGCGTTCCAAAGCTACGACCCGACGACGGCGTCGAGCATCCTGCCGGGCCCGTTCTCGCTGTTCGTGGTGCCGGTGAGCAGCCTGGCTCCGACCCAGATGAACGAAGGTTTTACGGAAGTCGGCAAGAAGACCGCCGGCTTCGATCTGCTCGCACCGTCGCAACTGCAAAGCAACCTCTTGACCGATATTGAGCCGGTCGTGATCGGACCCGGCGGCAAGCTCTATCTGACCGACGGACACCACACCTTCACGGCGCTGGATAATTCCATCTACGGCAGCAATACCCAGGTCTACGTCAACGTCATCGCCAACTACTCCAATCTGACGACCAGTCAGTTCTACCAGACGATGGCATCGCAGAACCTGCTGCTGCCACTCAATGACGGCGTGCCGCAGACGGTCAATACGGCAACCGGCGCGCCGCTGCCGACCAGCCTGACCGGGCTGACCAGCGATCCCTATCGCGGGTTGGAATATTCGCTCCTGAAGAACAAGAACAGCAAGCTGTTCACGACCACATCGAACATCACCGGCGCGGTCGGCTCCTCGACCCCCGGCCTCGACAAGATGACCGGGTTCTACTCGGACTTCCTGGAGGCTGCCGCCTATCGCAGCGCCAATAACGGCCTCGGCCTGCCCTACCTGTCGCCGGTCGACATCGCGATTGCGACAAAGTGGAATTTGAACGGATTGAACACGACCTCGCTGCCGAACAAAGGCACCGTCACCGTGGCGCAATTGCCGGGCTTCATCCTCTCCAAGAACCTCGCTCCCACCGGCGTCATCAGCAATGCAACGCTGGCCAACGGTGCGCTCGACGGCAACGGCACCTTCACCGGGGTCACGACGATCAATGCCGGCACCGCGGCGAACCCGATCATCATCGGCACACCGAATACGGGCTTCATCATGCAGGTCGGCAGCGACGCAGGCTTCGGCGTTACGCTGAATGGCGCCAATACCTATACCGGGGGTACCTCGATCCTCGCCGGCAGCCTGACCATCGCCAGCGACGCTTCGCTCGGTGCCGCTTCTCCCGCTGGTGCCGTGATTGATCCCAACAACATCAAGGCCAGCGTCCAGGCCGCGAACGGCATCATCTTCAACAGCCTGACCGAAGGCAACGGAACGCTGACGCTTGGTAAGGCGGACGGAAATGGCACGACGGCCTTCTCGCTCAACCGGCCGATCGCGGTCGACGGCGAGACCGCGGTCATCAACATCAACGGCAACATCACCACCCTGAACGGTCAACTGGTGTCGCTCGGCTCCAATGGCGTCGGGCTCGGCAACGCGACCGGCGTGTCCGACCTCACGATCGACGACACCAGCGCAAGCGGCAAGGGTGTTCTGATCCTTTCCACGGCGAGCCCCAATTTCTACGGCAACATCATCATCGGCAACACGGGCGCGCCGATCGTGCGCGTCATGAACGATGCAGCGCTGGGCAACACCACGGGGCCGGCAGTCACGATCGGGCAGATCGATCTGAACAGCGGCACGCTGCAGGCCGGTGCTTCGTTTGCCGCGAACGAGCGCAACATCTTCCTGGGCAGCGGCAGCAACTTCGACGTCAACGGCTTCACCACGAGCTGGGGCAGCCTGACCGACGTCCAGCGCACGCTGGTAATTCTCAACAGCAACACGACGACGGCCGGCGCGGTCACCTTCAACAGCCTCACGATCGGCGGTACTGCCACGCTGCAATTCACCGGCGGCGCGGCTGGCGAAAAGGTGACGCTGACGAATGGCATCAGCCGGCAGCCTGGCGGGACACTCGTGTTGCAGCCGACTTCGTCAAGTTCGCTCGGCACGGCGACGGAAAGCCTGTTCTCCGGCACCGGGGCGGCGTCCCTCGTCAACGGCATGGCGGCGGCCTGGATGGTGACCAACAACGGCGTGGCAAAGAGCGCC
>DATHMA010000223.1:0-2470 GCA_035487555.1 Bradyrhizobium sp.
GGCCGACAAGTTCAAGGAACTGGCCGAGAAGTACACCGACGGCAAGGTCAAGGTCGAGGTCTATCCGAACTCGACGCTCTACAAGGACAAGGAAGAGCTGGAAGCCCTGCAGCTCGGCGCGGTGCAGATGCTGGCGCCGTCCAACTCGAAATTCGGCCCGATCGGGATCAGGGAATTCGAGGTGTTCGATCTGCCCTATATCCTTCCCGACCTGAAGACGCTGCGGAAGGTCACCGACGGTCCGCTTGGCGCCAGGCTGCTCAAGCTGCTGGACTCCAAGGGCATGACCGGTCTCGCTTACTGGGACAACGGTTTCAAGCAGATGAGTGCCAACAAGAAGCTGCTCTCGCCCGCCGAGTTCAAGGGCCTGAAATTCCGCATTCAGTCGTCGAAGGTGCTGGAAGCGCAGTTCCGCGCGCTGGGCTCGATCCCGCAGGTGATGGCGTTCGGCGAAGTCTACCAGGCGCTGCAGACCGGCGTGGTCGACGGCCAGGAAAACACCTGGTCGAACATCTACACCCAGAAAATGCATGAGGTGCAGAAATACGCCACCGTCACCAATCATGGCTACATCGGCTACGTCGTGGTCGTGAACAAGAAGTTCTGGGACGGCCTGCCGGCGGACGTCCGTCCTCAGGTCGAAAAGGCGATGAAGGAAGCGACCGAGTTCGGCAACAACCAGTCGGCGAAGGAAAACGACGACGCGCTGGAGCTGATCAAGAAGGCCGGCAAGACCGAGATCGTCACGCTGACGTCCGATCAGGACGAGGCGATGCGCAAGGCGATGATGCCGGTCTACAAGGATGTCGCCTCGCGCGTCGGCCAGCCCTTGATCGACGAATTCCTCAAGGAGACCGGCCGCGGTCCGATGAACTGATAAATGATGCGAGCTGCCTGTGCGGCTCGCGAAGGACTTAAAACACGGGCGGCTCGGCGGGCCGCCCGAACCGTCAGAGGGGGACGGGGACCCAGATGTTTCTACGTATTCTCGACCGGCTGGAAGAGATCATCATCGCGAGCCTGATGGGCGCCGCGACGGTGCTCACCTTCATCACGGTCGCTCATCGCTTTCTGGTCGATATTCCCGTCCTCTATCCCTATCTGTTTGGGATCAACCTCGCCTGGTCCCAGGAACTCTGCATCTACATGTTCATCTGGATGGCGAAGTTCGGCGCGGCCTATGGCGTACGCGCCGGCATCCATGTCGGCGTCGACGTGCTGATCAACCGCCTCAACGATCGGTGGCGGAAAGGGGTGATCCTGTTCGGCCTGTTCGGCGGCGCGGTGTTCACCGCGATCGTCGGCACCATGGGCGCCAAATTCGTGATCGAGCTGATGCACACCGACCAGGTCTCGCCCGACCTCGAAATTCCGAGCTGGATCGTCTACGCCTGCATTCCGCTCGGCTCCTATCTCATGTGCTTCCGCTTCCTGCAGGTGATGTGGGCCTACTACTTCACCGGCGAGCTGCCGCATCATGATCAGACGCATGTCGAGGGCATCGAGACCTCCGAAAAAGCGCCGATCGCGCTCGGAGAAGCGTGATGAGCGCGGCGCTTATTTTCGGACTGCTGTTTGCCTTGATGCTGACGGGCATGCCGATCTCGATTTCGCTCGGCCTCACCGTGCTCACGTTCCTGTTCACCATGACCGAAGTGCCGATCGAAAGCGTCGGCCTGAAGCTGTTTTCCGGCCTCGACAATTTCGGCATCATGGCGATCCCGTTCTTCATCCTCGCCGGCACGTTTTTGACGCGCGGCGGCGTGGCGAGACGAATGATCGCGTTCACGACCTCCCTGGTGGGCCATCTGCCGGGTGGCCTCGGCCTCGCCGGCGTCGCAGCCTGTGCGATGTTCGCCGCGATCTCGGGCTCCAGCGTCGCGACCGTGGTGGCGATCGGCTCGATCATGATGCCGGCGATGGTCGAGTATGGCTATCCGCGCCGCTTCGGCGTCGGCGTGATCTCGACCTCGGGCGCGCTCGGCATCCTGGTGCCGCCCTCGATCATCCTGGTGCTGTACGGCGTCTCGACCAACACCTCGATCGGCGCGCTGTTCATGGCGGGCATCGTGCCCGGCGTCATCCTTGCACTGATGCTCGCGGCCGTGACCTGGTTCGTCGCCTACCGCAACGGCTATCCCAAGATGAAGCGGGCCACGATCGGCCAGCAGTTCACGGCGTTCCGCGAAAGTCTGTGGGGCCTGCTCCTGATCGGTATCGTGCTGGGCGGCATCTATGGCGGCGTGTTCACGCCGACCGAAGCTGCGGCGGTTGCCGCGGTCTACGCCTTCTTCATCACCGTGTTCGTCTACAAGGAGCTGAAGCTCACCGAAGTGCCCAAGGTGCTGCTGCAGGCGGCGAGCATGAGCTCGATGCTGCTCTACATCATCACCAATGCGGTGCTGTTCTCGTTCCTGATGACGCATGAGCAGATCCCGCAGGCCATGGCGGCCTGGATCATCGACAAGAA
>DATHMA010000224.1:0-5690 GCA_035487555.1 Bradyrhizobium sp.
GCCCACCCTGCTTCTTGGCGGGCTTCTGCTTCTTATCGGCCCCTGAGGGCCGTCTGGGCGGTTTGCGCCTGGGCACTCAGGGGTTGCGCGAGAACACCAAAACCCCTTCAGCGCTCATGTGAATAGCGCGACCGACCCAAAAGGAATGCATCCAATGACCACCGCCAACAAGTCCGACAAGGACCGCGTCATCATTTTCGACACCACGCTGCGCGACGGCGAGCAGTGCCCCGGCGCCACCATGACCTTCGAGGAAAAGCTCGAGGTCGCCGAGATGCTCGACGACATGGGTGTCGACGTCATCGAGGCCGGTTTCCCCATCACCTCGGAAGGTGACTTCCAGGCGGTGAGCGAGATCGCCCGCCGTTCCAAGAACTCGGTGATCGCCGGCCTGTCGCGCGCGCATCCGGCCGACATCGACCGTTGCGCCGAGGCCGTGAAATTCGCCAAGCGCGGCCGCGTCCACACCGTGATCGCGACCTCGCCGCTGCATATGCGCGTGAAGTTGAACAAGACCCCGGAGCAGGTGATCGAGACCTCGGTTGCCATGGTCGCGCGCGCCCGCAACCAGATCGACGATGTCGAATGGTCGGCCGAGGACGGCACCCGCAGCGAGATGGAGTATCTCTGCCGCATCGTCGAAGCCGTGATCAAGGCCGGCGCCACCACGGTGAACATCCCCGACACCGTCGGCTACACGGTGCCGGAGGAATACACCCACTTCATGCGCACGCTGATCGAGCGCGTGCCGAATTCCGACAAGGCAGTGTTCTCCGTGCACTGCCATAACGACCTCGGCATGGCCGTTGCCAACTCGCTGGCCGGCATCGCCGGTGGCGCGCGCCAGGTCGAATGCACCATCAACGGCATCGGCGAGCGCGCCGGCAACGCCGCGCTCGAAGAGATCGTGATGGCGATCAATGTGCGTAACGACAAATTCCCGTACTGGAACAAGATCGACACCACGCAGCTCACCCGCGCCTCGAAGGTCGTGTCGGCGGCAACCTCGTTCCCGGTCCAGTACAACAAGGCGATCGTCGGCCGTAACGCCTTTGCGCATGAGAGCGGCATCCATCAGGACGGCGTGCTGAAGGACGCCTCGACCTACGAGATCATGCGGCCCGAAATGGTCGGCCTGAAGCAGTCCTCGCTGGTGCTCGGCAAGCATTCCGGCCGCCATGCCTTCATCCACAAGCTGGAGGAAATGGGCTACAAGCTCGGCCCGAACCAGCTCGAAGATGCGTTCACGCGGATGAAGGCCTTGGCTGACCGCAAGAAGGATATCTACGACGAGGACATCGAGGCGCTGGTCGACGAGGAGATGGCGGCCTCGCACGACCGCATCAAGCTGACCTCGCTGACCGTGATCGCCGGTACCCATGGCCCGCAGCGCGCGACCATGAAGCTCGATGTCGACGGCCAGATCAAGATCGAGGAGGCCGAAGGCAACGGTCCGGTCGATGCGGTCTTCAACTGCATCAAGCGCCTGGTGCCGCACGAGGCCAAGCTCGAGCTGTATCAGGTCCACGCCGTCACCGAAGGCACCGACGCCCAGGCGGAAGTCTCGGTGCGGCTGTCGCATGACGGCCGTTCGATGACCGCACGTGCGGCGGATCCGGACACGCTGGTGGCATCCGCCAAGGCCTATCTCGGCGCCCTGAACAAGATCGTCATGAAGCGCCAGCGCGATGCGGCGCCGGCCAAGGTGGCGGGTTGACGAAGGTCCGTAGTTCGTAGGGTGGGCAAAGCGAAGCGTGCCCACCTTCGCGAGCACGGTGCGGGAAGGTGGGCACGGCGCATTCGCGCCTTTGCCCACCCTACGCATCCCGGAGTGACGTAGAAGAAATCCAATGCCCTCCGACCCGCTCGATCCCGACGCACCCCGCGCCGTCAGCCCTTCCGAAACCGCGCTGTCGCGCCGGGTCGATCTCACCACCTTGCGGCTGTTCATCGCGATCTGCGAGGAGCAGAATCTCACCCGCGCCGCCAACCGCGAGGGGATCGCGGCTTCCGCCGTCTCCAAGCGGATGAATGATTTCGAGCTCGCCTTTGGCGTCACGCTGTTCAAGCGCCTGTCCAAGGGCATGGCGCTGACGCCGGCGGGCGAGGCGCTCTTGCATCACGCGCGGCTGACGCTGCTCAATGTCGAGAAGATCGCGGTCGAGCTCTCGGAATATTCGCAAGGCGTGCGAGGTCATGTTCGCATGCTCGCCAATCTCTCCGCGATCGTGCAGTTTCTCCCGGAGGATCTCTCCGCTTTCTTCGCCGCCCACGAGCTGCTGCGCATCGACCTGCAGGAATGTCCGAGCGGCAAAGTCGTCTCGGGGATCGAGGAGGGGGCGGCCGAAATCGGCATCTGCTCCGGCGCGGCCGAGACGCGTTCGCTCGAGGCGTTCCACTATCGCTACGACCATCTGGTGCTGGTGATGCGGCCCGATCATCCGCTCGCCGGTCGCGACGGCCTGCTGTTCACCGACACGCTCGATTTCGACCATATCGGCCTGCACACTGCGAGCTCGATTTATCTGCGGGCGCAGCTCGCCGCGAGTGAAGCGGGCAGGCCGATGCGGCTTCGCATCAACGTGCCGGGCTTCGATGCCGTCTGCCGCATGGTGCAGGCCAATATGGGGCTCGGCCTGATCCCGGACCGGGCGTTCGAGGTCGTGGGCGCCGGCATGGGCCTCTGCGCGGTTCGGCTCCGCGACGATTGGGCGCGTCGCGAGCTGAAGATCGTGCTGCGCGACGAGGCACAGCTGTCGAGCACGGGCAAGCTGGTCCTTAACCATTTGCGCGGCGCCGAGCAGTCCGATGAGGCGCTGCGTGCGTGAGGCGCCACCGTTCTGCAACGGCGAACCTCGCGTTAGCCATTTTCTATTGGACGTGACGCGCTCGTGCGGGCACAGGGCGCCCCGCACGCTGCGGATCGATCGGCTTTTGGTGACGTCAGATCATTTTGCAGTGCAATAAAATGAAAGAAATGGCCCCTGCTAAAGGGGCAATGGCGTTCCGCTCCGCTTCTCTGTATTGGTGCGGCTTGCTTGGTTACGGGGGCGTCGCGGGGTGCGCACGTCTCCCAATACGCGGGAGGAAACATGCGTAAGTTCATCATGGCCGCGGCGTCGATCGCCGCGCTGGCCTTCGTCGGCCCGGCTCAAGCGGCCGATTCGCCGATCGTCATCAAATTCAGCCACGTCGTGGCTTCGGATACGCCGAAGGGCAAGGCGGCCGACAAGTTCAAGGAACTCGCCGAGAAATATACCGACGGCAAGGTGAAGGTCGAGGTCTATCCGAACTCGACCCTCTACAAGGACAAGGAAGAGCTGGAAGCGCTTCAGCTCGGCGCGGTGCAGATGCTGGCGCCGTCGAACTCGAAATTCGGTCCGATCGGGATCAGGGAGTTCGAGGTGTTCGATCTGCCCTACATCCTTCCCGACCTGAAGACGCTGCGGAAGGTCACCGACGGTCCGCTCGGCGCCAAGCTGCTCAAGCTTCTGGACGCCAAGGGCATGACCGGCCTCGCTTACTGGGACAACGGCTTCAAGCAGATGAGCGCCAACAAGAAGCTTCTGACGCCCGCCGATTACAAGGGCCTGAAGTTCCGCATCCAGTCCTCGAAGGTGCTGGAAGCGCAGTTCCGCGCGCTCGGCGCGAGCCCGCAGGTGATGGCGTTCTCGGACGTCTACCAGGCGCTGCAGACCGGCGTGGTCGACGGTCAGGAAAATACCTGGTCGAACATCTACACCCAGAAAATGCATGAGGTGCAGAAATACGCGACCGTCACCAACCACGGCTACATCGGCTACGTCGTGGTCGTGAACAAGAAGTTCTGGGACGGCCTGCCGGCGGACGTCCGTCCGCAGCTCGAAAAGGCGATGAAGGAAGCCACCGAGTTCGGCAACAACCAGTCGGCGAAAGAGAACGAAGACGCGCTGGAGTTGATCAAGAAGTCCGGCAAGACCGAGATCGTGACGCTGACGCCCGATCAGGACGAGGCGATGCGCAAGGCCATGATGCCGGTCTACAAGGACGTCGCTTCCCGTGTCGGTCAGCCCTTGATCGACGAATTCCTGAAGGAAACGGGCCGCGGCCCGATGAACTGATCAATCAAGCGGGCCGCCGATGCGGCTCGCGAGAACTTAAGGTCGGGCGGCTCGGTGGGCCGCCCGAACCGTCAGAGGGGGACGGGACCTAGATGTTTCTACGAATTCTCGACCGACTGGAAGAGATCATCATCGCGAGCCTGATGGGCGCCGCGACGCTTCTGACCTTCATTACGGTCACCCATCGCTTCCTGCTCGATGTGCCGGCCCTGTATCCGTATCTGTTCTGGATCCAGCTCACCTGGTCGCAGGAACTCTGCATCTACATGTTCATCTGGATGGCCAAGTTCGGCGCAGCCTATGGCGTGCGAACCGGCATCCATGTCGGCGTCGACGTGCTGATCAACCAGCTCAACGACCGGTGGCGGAAAGGGGTGATCCTGTTCGGCCTGTTCGGCGGCGCGCTGTTCACCGCGATCGTCGGCACCATGGGCGCCAAATTCGTCATCGAGCTGATGCAGACCGACCAGGTCTCGCCCGACATGGAGATTCCGAGCTGGATCGTCTACGCCTGCATCCCGCTCGGCTCCTATCTGATGTGCTTCCGCTTCCTGCAGGTGATGTGGACCTACGCCCGCACCGGGGAGCTGCCGCATCATGACCAGACGCATGTCGACGGCATCGAGACATCCGAAAAAGCGCCGATCGCGCTCGGAGAAGCGTGATGAGTGCGGCGCTGATCTTCGGACTTTTGTTTGCCCTGATGCTGACGGGCATGCCGATCTCGATTTCGCTCGGCCTGACCGTGCTCACCTTCCTGTTCACGATGACGGAAGTGCCGATCGAGAGCGTCGGCTTGAAGCTGTTTTCGGGCCTCGACAATTTCGGCATCATGGCGATCCCGTTCTTCATCCTGGCCGGCACGTTTTTGACGCGCGGCGGCGTGGCAAGACGGATGATCGCGTTTACGACCTCACTCGTCGGGCATCTGCCGGGCGGCCTCGGCCTTGCGGGTGTCGCCGCCTGCGCGATGTTTGCCGCGATCTCGGGTTCGAGTGTCGCGACCGTGGTGGCGATCGGCTCGATCATGATGCCGGCGATGGTCGAACACGGCTATCCAAGGCGGTTCGGTGTCGGCGTGATCTCGACCTCGGGCGCGCTCGGCATCCTGGTGCCGCCCTCGATCATCCTGGTGTTGTACGGCGTCTCAACCAACACCTCGATCGGCGCATTGTTCATGGCCGGCATCGTGCCCGGCGTCATCCTCGCGCTGATGCTGGCCGCGGTGACCTGGTTCGTCGCCTACCGCAACGGCTATCCCAAGATGAAGAAGGCCACGATCGGTCAGCAGTTCACAGCTTTCCGCGAAAGCCTGTGGGGCCTGCTCCTGATCGGTATCGTGCTGGGCGGCATCTATGGCGGCGTGTTCACGCCGACCGAAGCTGCGGCGGTCGCCGCGGTCTACGCCTTCTTCATCACCGTGTTCGTCTACAAGGAGCTGAAACTCGTCGAAGTGCCCAAGGTGCTGCTGCAGGCGGCGAGCATGAGCTCGATGCTGCTCTACATCATCACCAATGCGGTGCTGTTCTCGTTCCTGATGACGCATGAGCAGATCCCGCAGGCCATGGCGGCCTGGATCATCGACAAGAA
>DATHMA010000225.1:0-44907 GCA_035487555.1 Bradyrhizobium sp.
TGCGGTGGATTGGGTGGAGCGCATCCCGTTTTCGGAGACGCGCAATTATGTCCAGCGCGTGATGGAGAATTTGCTGGTCTATCAGTCGCGCTTCGACGGCCGCACACCGGCAATGGCAACGATGAGCCAGCCTTCGGCCGCTGCGCAGGAGGCGAGCGCGATCCCGGCGCCATGAGATTTCGGGAAGATGGGTTTCGGGACGAGCGTCACGCCCCGAAGATCGCAGCCGTTAGCCGGCTTACGCCGCAGCGCTCATCGCCGGCACGGGTGCCGACTTCCCCTTGATCTGGGTTCGGTGCATCACGCGGCGCTGCGCGTTGTCGAAGGGATCGCGGCGATGCATGGTGCTGCGGTTGTCCCAAAGCAAGAGGTCGCCGATGTGCCAGCGGTGCTCGTAGCAGAATTTCGGCTGCGTGGCGTAGTCCCAAAGCTCGTCCAGCAGTTTTGCCGAGCCGTCGGCGTCGTAACCCTCGATATGGGAATTGCGACGCCGTCCGAGATACAGCATCTCTTCGCCGGATTCGGGATGCGTGCACAGCGAAGGATGCCAGGCGCCGGGCGCCTTGTGCGGATCGTCGGTGGGCGTGACGCCCTTGCGCAGGAACCCGCCTGAATTGTAGGTACCATCGTGCTTGATGCGGCGCCCCGCGATCGCCTGCCTCAAATGATCCGGAAGCTCGCGTGCGGCGGCGACCATGCTGCACAGCCAGGTGTTGCCGCCCGCGTCGGGAATTTCCAGCGCATAGAGCATCGATGCGAACGGAGGAATGTCGAGATAGCTCATGTCGGTGTGCCACACCGCTTCACCCGAACCGAGCGCTCCGATGGGAGCGCCGGCCGTATCGAGCACGTTGGAGACGACATAGATGTCCGGATAGCCGGGCGGGCTGAGGCGCCCGTTCTCCTGATTGGGAGGCGGATCCAGATCGCCGAGGGCGCGGCTGAAAACAAGCAGATCGTCGTCGCTGATCTTCTGATTGCGGAACAGCAGAGCGCCGTGTCGCGCGAACGCCGCGTTGATCGAATCCTGAGACGAAGCGGAAACGTCGCGCAAATCGACATCCAGGATCTCGGCGCCGACAAGGGGGGTGAGTTCTCTAGAGGAGATCGTCAAGGGTTGCTCCCTCGCTGAGGCGCGAATGATCCATCATGAGCAGGTCCGCTGCCATCTAATCGCTGATCGCGCTATCGTCAACGTGTGGTAGATACGCTTCTCTGTCCATTCCAAGCCGTCACCGCACCATCAAACGGCACGCAATCCAGGCAAATGATGATGACAAGGAAGACCAAGGTCCTCGCAGCTTCCTGCCTGATGTATTTCCTCTTCTACATGGATCGCGTCAATATTTCCTCACTTGCGCCCGTGATCGGCAGGGAACTCCAGCTCAGCGCCCTCGACCTTGGAATAGTGTTCTCCGCGTTCGCCTATCCCTATGCGATCTTTCAGATTATCGGCGGATATGTCGGCGATCGGCTCGGTCCCAAGCTGACGCTCGGATTGTGCGGGCTGCTGGTGGGTGCCGCAACGATCTGGACGGGGCTGGCCGGCGGACTTGCCGGCCTCATCTGCGCGCGCATCCTGCTTGGCGCCGCCGAGGGGCCCGCCTTTCCGACCGCGACACGAGCCCTGGCCACCGTCATGCCTGCTGCCGAACGTGGCTTTGCGCAGGGCATCACGCACTCGTTTTCGCGGCTCGGCAACGCGGTGACCCCGGTGGTCGTCGCAAGCCTCGTGGCGATCTCGAGCTGGCGGGCCAGCTTCATCGCCTTCGGCGCTTGCAGCCTCATCTGGACGTTGCTCTGGGTTGCGATCTACCGAACGGACAAGGGGGCGGATGAACGAGCACCCGAGCGTGTGTCAGGCGAGGGCAAGGTTGATTTCCTGACCGTGGCCAAATGCGTGCTGCCAATCACCCTGATCGACTTCTGTTACGGCTGGGTGCTTTGGACCTATCTGAACTGGACACCGCTGTTCCTGTCGCATCAGTACAAGCTTGATCTCAAGCAAACCGCTGTCTTCGCGACCGGCATCTTTCTCGCCGGTGTCGTCGGCGATACCCTTGGCGGGCTGATCAGCGACTTCTTGTATAAGCGCTATCGCAGCCTCGGCATTTCGCGGCTCGGCGTCATCGCGGCCGGATTTGCGCTGTCGCTCCTGTTCATCGTTCCGATGGTCTACACCTCCGATCTCGTGACGGCGGCCATCCTGCTCAGCGCCGCCTTCTTCTTCCTCGAGCTGATCGTGTCGCCGATATGGTCGCTGCCGATGGACCTGATGCCGCACCAATCGGGGACGGCGAGCGGCATCATGAATTTCGGTTTCGGAATGGCCGGGATCATCTCGCCGGTGGTAATCGGCGGCCTCGTGGACTGGACCGGCAACTGGTCGCTCGCGTTCTCGACGTCGATTGCGGTGCTCTTGTTCGGCCTTGTCGCAACCATCGTGGTCGGCAGGATGGGGCCCGGCACGCTTGCCAGGGTTGAAATTGTCGGTACCTGAGTTGCGCTCGCAGCCATTGTGACCAACCCTGCCGCCGGGCTAGGCTCGGTCAACAACAAGAAAGGCAGGGAGCGAACATGGGTTACAAGATCGTCATCGTGGGGGCGGGCGCCGTCGGCGGCTATGCCGGCGCGCATATGGTGCAGGCGGGCGAGGACGTCACCTTCATCGATCCCTGGCCCGAGCATGTCGAGCACATGCGAAAGCATGGCCTGCGCGTGACGCATGCCCGCGACGTGCCGGAGTTCACGGTGCCTGTGCGCGCGCTGCATGTGACGGACGCGCAGCAGCTCGCCAAGGAGAAGCCGGTCGACATCGCCTTTGTCTGCATGAAGTCCTACGATACGGCATGGGCGACCATGATGATCAGGCAGTATCTCGCGCCTGACGGCTTTGTCGTGTCGCTGCAGAACTGCATGAACGAAGAGACCATCGCCGGCGTCGTCGGCTGGGGCAAGACGCTCGGCTGCATCGCAAGCAGCATTTCCGTGAACCTGCCCGAGCCCGGCCACATCCATCGCGGCGCCGGCAAGGGCGGTGCGGCGCATACCGTCTTCCGAGCCGGCGAAGTGCACGGCCGCGTCACCGAGCGCGCCAAGGAGATCGGCCGTTTGGTCGGTTTCGCCGACAGCGCGCTGGTCACCAACAATCTCTGGGGCGAGCGCTGGTCGAAGCTGGTCGCCAACGCCATGCAGAACGGACTATCGGCCTCGACGGGACTCTCCGGCGGCGAGATGCTGAACAGCGATCCGATCCGCAGCTTCGCAGCCCGCATCGGCAGCGAGGCGATCCGGGTCGGACAGGCGCATGGCTATGCGCTCGAGGACATCCTGCATCTTGCACCCGAGACCATCGCGCGCGCAGGCGAGGGCGATGAAGCGGCGATCAAGGCCTATGATGCGCAGCGCTTTGCCGACGGCAAGAAGACGGCGTCCGAACAGCGGCCGTCGATGGGCCAGGACATGGCGAAGGGACGCCGCACCGAGATCGAGTTCATCAACGGCCACATCGTGCGCGAAGGAGAGAAGCTCGGCATGACCTGCCGCGCCAATGCGATCCTGACCGACATCGTCAAGCGCGTCGAACGCGGTGAGCTGAAGCAGGATCCAAAGCACATCACGGAGCTGCGGCTGAACTAACGGGCTCCTAGATCAGCCCCGCATACGAGCCGCCGTCGAGCTGGATGTTCTGCCCTGAGATGAAGCCCGCCTGTGCGCTGCATAAGAAGGCGCAGCAGTCGCCGAACTCCTCCGGCCGGCCGAACCGCTTGGCCGCGATCTGTTGCGTCACCTTGGCGCGCGCTTCCTCGACGGTGATGCCTTCGAGCTTGGCCATGCGCGCCACCATGAAAACCTGGCGGCCGGTATCGATCCGCTCCGGCAGCATGTTGTTGATGGTGACGTTGTCGGCAGCGACGGTGGGCGCGATTGCCTTGCAGAGCGCGGTGAGCGCGGTGCGTGCTGCCGTCGACAGGCCCATATGTGGCCGCGGCGATTTCACCATCGCGGACGTAATGTTGACGATGCGGCCGAATTTCTTCTGCTGCATGGACGGCAGCACGGCGCGGATCATCAGCGTCGGTCCGAGCATGTTGGCTTCCATCGCGGCAACGATGGCGTCGTGATCCCAGTCGGCGAGCTTGCCCGGCGGCGGGCCCTCATTGTTGGTCACGAGAATATCGGGCGAGGGGCAGGCCTCCAGCATCGCGCGCCGGCCTTCCTCGGTGGTGATGTCGCCGACCACGGTGTTCGGACGGCGGCCATGCTTTTCGGCAATGCCACCGGCCGCTTCATCGAGGCGCGCCTGGTCGCGGCCGTTGAGAGTGACGTTGCAGCCTTCGCGCGCGAGCGCGGTGGCGCAGGCAAGGCCAAGCCCGCGCGAGGAAGCCATCACCAGGGCGGTGCGTCCGCCGATACCGAGATCCATCAGGCTTTCACCGGCACACGCCGGCTCTCCAGTTTGGGTGAGAGGAAAAACAATGCCGCGCAAATCCAGTAGGGCACGGTGTAAACCATCACGGCGCCGATCGACCAGCCCACAAATCCCGCCGCGGTCACGAGCAGCCAGCCGGAGAACGAGGCGGTGAGGAAATAGACGGTGGCGAGCAGGCCGGTCGCGATCGGAATGTCTTCGGGAGCGACCTCGTCCTGGATCGCGGCGTAGCAATTGCTGTAGGAGCCATTGAGCAGCATGCCCAGACAGAAATTCGCGATCAGCGACGGCACCACCAGCGGCGCCACGGTGAATGCGGTCGCGCCGGCGATGCCCGCGAGCAACAAGGCCACGATCAGGAAGCGGCGGCGGCCGATGCGATCGGCGAGATAGCCGAGCGGAATGCCGCCGCAAAGGCCGCCGAGACCGTAGGCGCTGAACACGTAGGACGCGGCCGCTTGCGTCATGTGACCGTCGGTGCGCAGGAACGTCACATAGACGGAAATGAACGCGTAGACGCCGATGCCGTTGGCCGCGGCGGCGAGCAGAATGATCAGGGTTTTTGGCGTGATGAGCCGCTTAAGCCGCGGCAGCATCGGCTCCGACGGTGCGGCCAATTGGCTCTGCTCATCGCGGCCGACCAGCAATTGCAGCGCGAGCGCGCCAAGAATGCCGACCATCGCCAGCACGTAGAACGGATTTTGCCAGGCGGCGCTCAGACTGTGGATCGCGCTGATCACGGGCGGGCCGCTCAGCATGCCGAGCCCGAACAGCGTGGTGGCGATGCCGGCGGCAGCGCCGCGATGGGTCTTGGTGAGCCGCGCGAGATAGGAATACATCGCGACATTGTAAAATCCCTCGCCGACCCCTGCGAGAATCCGCATCACCAGCAAGTCAGCAAGCGCGAAGCCGACCGGCACATAGGCCGTGCACAGCGAGAACATCAGCGCGCCGAGCACGAGCGTCGCGCGTGTACCCCATCGCACCACCAGGAGACCGGCCGGCAGCGCCGTGAGCGCAAGGCCGAAGGTGAAGACCGAAGCAATGAGACTGCTCGAGCCGACCGAGAGCCCGTAAGCGCCGCGCACCTCGACAAGCTCGACCGGGACCACCACGCGATCCCAGGCATAGACGAGGTAGACCACGGCCATCACCAGAAGCGGGGCGGCAACCGCGCTCATCTCTATTGTGCTGGCCTCATCGACCGCCCTGCCATGGACCACTGCCACTTGAAGCCTCCATCCCCGTGTTGTTCTGATCTACGATCTTGCTCCGTTGATAAAATGATGTATCATTTGTGTCCAGATGATAGGTTGATGTATACAACGTAAGTCTAAATGATCGAAAATCCGGACCCGGCTTCGCGGAAGAGCGGTGAGACCCAGGCCAGCGCGGTCTATGCGCGGCTGCGCCATGACGTGATTTCAACCGCGATCGCGCCGGGCCAGAAGCTGCGCGTCCGCGAGTTGTGCGAGCGCTATGGCGTCGGCCTCAATCCGGTGCGCGAGGCGCTCAACCGCGCGACCAATGACGGCTTGGTGCGCCAGAGCGATCTGCGCGGATTTTATGCGGCACCGGTCAGCGTCCAGGATCTCGCCGAGCTGACCAAGGCGCGTTGTCTGCTGGCCGAGGTCTGCCTGCGCGAAAGCATTCTGCACGGCGATGCCGCCTGGGAAGAGGGCATCGTGGTGGCGTTTCATCGCCTGTCGCGCGCGCCGCGCTATGAGCCGGACCAGACCGACGCGTATGCGATCAATCCGGCATGGGAGGCCGCGCATCGCGCCTTTCATCGCAGCCTCGTTGCCGCCTGCGGCTCGTCCTGGCTGCTCGACATGGACGGCCATCTGTTCGATGCCGCCGACCGCTATCGCCATCTCGCGCGCCGCAGCGCGCTCACGGGAACGCCGGCGCGTCCCGACCAGCACCCGGACATCATGCAGGCGGTGCTTGATCGCGATGTGACCAGGTCGGTCGCGCTGCTGCAAGCCCATTATCAACGAACGGCCGAGCACGGCCTGAAAGTACTGGCCCGCGGCTGAAGCGGGATGGAAGAGGAAGCGTCATGTTGATTGCCGATAGTCAAGTTCACATCTGGGCCGCCGAAACCCCGGAGCGTCCCTGGATTCCGCAAGGGATGAAGCGGCTGCAGCACATGCAGCACCGGCTCGAGCCGATCGGCTATGAAGAGCTGAAGGACATGATGGACGCCGCCGGCGTGCGGCGCGCGATGATCTGCCCGCCGACCTGGGAAGGCGATCGCAATGATCTCGGCATCGAGGCGAGCCGCCGCTATCCGGATCGTTTTGGTGTAATGGCGCGGATTCCGTTGCAGCGGCCGGAAGAAGCCAAGCAATGGATCCTCGGCTTCAAGGACGAGCCCGGCGTCAAGGGCGTGCGGCTGACGTTTTCCTTCGAGAACGAGGTGAACTGGCCGAAGGACGGCACCTGGGACTGGTACTGGCCGTTCGCCGAGAAGCACGACATTCCGACCATGCTGCTCATTCCCGACGCCAAGCCGCAACTGACTGATGTGTTGAAGCGGCATCCCGGCTTGCGCGTTACCGTCGATCACATGGGCATCCGCGGCGGCACCAAGGACGCAGGCGTCGAGCCCTACATCGCGTCGACCGAGGCGCTGGCCCAGTTTCCCAACGTCAATGTCAAGCTCTCCAACCTGCCGAGCTTCTCGACCGAGAAATGGCCCTACGCCAATCTCTATCCCTATATCGAGCGGCTGGTGCGCGCGTTCGGCGCCAGGCGCTGCTTCTGGGGTACCGACCTCTCCCGCATGATCGGCGCCTACGGCATGCATTACGCCGAGGCGGTCGCCTATGTGCAGCAGCTTCCTTTCCTCAATGCCGAGGAGAAGGAGTGGATCCTGGGCCGCGGCCTCTGCGAGTGGCTGCGCTGGCCTGCTTGATCCGCGGGGCCGCATTCCCCGCAGGTGACTGAACTCCGTCGCAATCACGGCGTATACTCTAAGCCGTGATATAAAAACAGCGACGGAGGAAACATCGATGCAGTTGCGGGTCTTTGGGCGCAGTGGGATGCAGCTCTCGGTGCTGGGCTTTGGCTGCGGCGCGGTCGGCGGCTTGATGGTGCGCGGCGATCACGCCGACCAGGAGCGCACCGTGGCGCGGGCGCTCGAAGCCGGCGTGAATTACTTCGACACGGCCGTGCAATATGGCGACGGCGAATCGGAAAAGAATATCGGCCGCATCCTGCAAAAGCTGAAGCCGGCGAATGCCGTCGTCGGCACCAAGGTCCGCATCCCACCTGATGATTACCGCCGCATCGGCGAGGCGATCGCGACATCGCTCGACGGCAGCCTCGGGCGATTGCGCCGTGACAGCCTCGACATCTTTCATCTGCACAATCCGATCACCGAGAAGGAAGGCGGTGCGGCGCTGAGTGCCAACCAGGTGCTTGGCGAGGTGGTTCCGGCGTTCGAGCGTTTGCGCCAGCAGGGCAAGGTCCGCTTCCTCGGGCTTACCGCGGTCGGCGATACCGCGGCGCTGCATCAGGTCATTGACTCCCGCGCCTTCGACAGCGCCCAGGTCGTCTACAACATGCTCAATCCATCCGCTGCCGAAGCCCTGCCGAAAAATTATCCGGCGCAGGATTACGGGCGGCTGTTCGACCATACAAAGGCGGCGGGAGTCGGCGTCGTCGGCATCCGCGTGCTCGCCGGCGGTGCGCTGTCGGGCTCGGCTGAGCGTCACCCGATCGCGAGTCCGCCGCCGGAGCCGATCGGCTCGGCGATGAGCTACGAGGGCGACATCGAGCGCGCGCGGCGCTTGACGGCCCTGGTGAAGGAGGGCTTTGCCGCAAGCCTCACCGAAGCTGCGACGCGGTTTTCGCTCTCTCACCCGGCAATGGGCACGATCCTGGTCGGCATCGCAACGCCCGGGCAGTTTGACGATGCGCTGGCCGCGGTCCAGAAGGGCCCGCTCCCCGCAGCAGCGCTGGAGCGGCTGTCAGCGTTGCGGCAAGGTTTTGCCGGCGAAGCGCGTTAAGGGAGGAATGCTGGTTTGACGTCTGTTTCAACGCCACCAGCCTTCGTCGCCGTCGACTGGGGCACCAGCAGCTTTCGCGGCTGGTTGATGTCGGCGAAAGGCGAGGCGATCGCAGAGAGCCGTGGCGGCGAAGGCATGCTGCACTGTGTGACCAGCGGCTTTGCGCCGGTGCTGCGCCATCACCTCACAAGGCTTGGCGCACCGGATGGAACGCCCGTGTTGATCTGCGGCATGGCCGGCGCGCGGCAGGGCTGGCGTGAGGCTCCCTATCTGAAGACGCCGACACGTCTCGAAGCCCTGCATGATGGCGCCATCCGAGTAGACGCGCCCGGCGATGTTCGCATCCTGCCCGGCATCGCGCAGGCGCGAGCCGACCGGCCCGACGTGATGCGCGGCGAGGAAACGCAGCTCCTCGGTGTGACCGAGCCTGACTTCACCGGGCTCGTCTGCATTCCCGGCACGCACAGCAAATGGATCAGGATCGAGGGTGGCCATGTCGTCGAGTTCTCGACCTACATGACGGGTGAGCTGTTCTCGGTGATCTCGCAGCACAGTATCCTCGCGCATGCGATCGAGACGGATGGTTCATCGCAAGCCGACAGCGCGCCGTTCCGCGAGGGCCTTGCGGCCGCGCTCGCCGCGCCATCGGGATTATCCGCATCGCTGTTCCGGCTGCGCGCCGCGCAACTCCTTGGTTTCGAGCAGCGCTCCGATGGTGCGGCGCGGCTGTCCGGCCTCTTGATTGGAACCGAGATCGCCGATGCGCGTCATCAATACGGAGTGCAAGCGCTGCGGCTGATCGGGGCAGGGCAGCTTGGCCGCCTTTACGAGGCCGCGCTGAAAGCGCAAGGCTTTGATGTGACCGTCGCCGACGCGGAAGAGGCGTCGCGTTTCGGACTAACCAAGGCCGCCATCAACATTTGGGGAACTCAGTTCTGACATGACGCATCAGTCGATTCCTTGGCCGAAGGTGAAGCGCTCGTTGGTGGCGATCTTGCGCGGTCTCCGCCCCGACGAGGCCGAGGTGATTGTCGAGACGCTGATCGAGAGCGGCTTTGAACTGATCGAGGTGCCTCTGAACTCGCCCGACCCCTTCGTCTCGATCGAGCGCCTGTGCAAGCGCTTTGGCAAGGACGTCTGGATCGGAGCCGGCACTGTCCTCACTGCCAGCGATTGCGCGCGCGTCGCTGATGTCGGCGGACGGTTGATGGTGAGCCCGAACGTCGACGCCGATGTGCTCACGATGGCGCAGGCGCTGAAGATGGTGACCATGCCCGGCGTGTTTACGCCCACTGAGGCGTTTCTCGCCCTGCGCGCCGGAGCATCGGCGCTGAAATACTTTCCCGCCTCCGTTCTGGGGCCGTCGGGCATCGCCGCGCAACTTGCCGTGTTACCAAAGGAGACCGTGGTCGGCGCCGTCGGCGGCGTGTCGGACAAGAACCTTGCCGCCTATACGGCAGCGGGCGTTCGGGCGTTTGGTCTCGGCAGCAGCCTCTATCGGCCGGGCATGACGGCAGCCGCCGTGCGCGAGACGGCACAGGCCTCGGTCCGCGCCTACGACCAGGCGTTGGACGAGGCAGGTCGGATGTGAAAGCTGGATCGGGTAGGGCTCTTTAGCCGGACTTGTTGATTTATATCAAAAAGGACTTCGCGGGGCCGCCCACGCTCGTCCTTCATGACCAACCGTCTGGCAAGCGTTGCACCGGGACTGACGAGGCTCCTGTCCTACAATCTGGCCGAAGATTTTCGGCACGACCTGTTGGCAGGGTTGTCGGTTGCGGCCGTGGCCTTGCCGGTTGCGGTCGCCTACGCACAGCTCGCCGGCTTCGATCCGGCCGTGGGTCTTTACTCCTGCATTCTGCCGCTGGTGGCCTACGCCCTGTTCGGGACCTCGCGGCAATTGATCGTGAATCCCGATGCTGCCGTGTGTGCGATGATCGCAGCCGCGGTCGCTCCACTCGCGGGTGACAACAGTCAGTTGTACTGGTCGCTTGCGGTGACCATTACATTCCTGGCTGGCCTGTTCTGTATCGCTGCGAGTTTCCTGCGGCTCGGCGCGATGGCAGACTTCTTGTCGAAGCCTATTCTCATCGGATTCCTGAACGGGGTCGCGATCAGCATTATCAGCGGGCAGGCCAGCAAGCTCCTGGGCTTTACGGTCGAAGCCAAACGCATCATTCCGCAGCTGCTCGAAATCTTCGCCAAGCTGTCCCAGATTCATCTTCCCACGCTCGCGGTAGGGTTAGCCTGCCTGACGGTGCTGTTTGCGATGGCGCGCCTCGCGCCGCGCTTGCCGGCTGCATTGATCACCCTGATTGCCGCCGGCAGTGCGGCCGCGCTGTTCGGGCTTGATCGATACGGAGTGGCCATCCTGGGGCCCATTCCCGCCGGCCTGCCGCCGCTTCGCTTTCCGTCATTTGCGCCCGACGATACGCCGTCCTTGCTCGGCAGTGCGGCGGGCCTCGCTCTTGTGATGTTTTCCAGCGGCATGTTGTCGGCGCGCAGCTTTGCGGCGAAGGGCGGCTATGAAATCGACGCCGACCGCGAGCTCGCCGCGTTCGGGGCGGCCAATCTCGCTTCCGCTGTGTCACAGGGCTTTGCCGTCACCGGCGCCGATTCGCGTACGGCCGTCGCCGCCGCCGCCGGCGGCCGCACCCAGGTGACGGGCCTGGTGACGGCCGCGACCATTGCCATTGTCCTCTTGTTCCTGACCGCTCCGCTGCGATACATCCCTATCGCCGCGCTGGGCGCGATGCTGGTCTATGCGTCGTTGTCGCTATTCGACATCCGGGACCTGAAGGAAATCTGGCGCATCGATCGCATCGAGGTGGGACTGGCTGTTATCACCACCCTGGGCGTGGTCGCATTGGGCGCCATCAACGGCATCCTGATCGCCGTCGGTCTCGCGCTGATCCGCTTTGTCCAGATGACGGCACGGCCCAAGGACGAAATCCTGGGTGCCGTCGACGGAATATCCGGCTTGCATTCGATCGAAAGACATCCGACCGCCAGAACATTTCCGGGCGTGATACTCTATCGCTTCGATGCGCCTCTCACGTTTTTCAATGCCGATTATTTCAAAGCGCGGGTGCTCGCTCTTGCCGACACCGCGGGTCCCGGACTGCGCTGGATTGTCGTAGACGCAATTCCCATCAGCCGGATTGACCTGACGGGGTTGTATGCCCTGCGCGATTTGCGGAAGAGGTTAGAGGCGCGCGGCACCGTGCTGATTCTGGCCGGCCGCAGAACCGAGCTCCTCATCTGGTTTCGAGAGGCTGGCCTCTATCGGCCGGAGCACGAGAACTGGTTCTTCCCGACGCTGCGTCAGGCCCTGAAGGCCTCTCAGCGCACGGATAGTGCGGCGGCGGACCAACCGCGGGCCGAAGACCGTGAGCAATGATCGCTGCGCGATCGCGTGTCGGCGCTATCGCGTGCGCGCAGTTCGATGCGCCCGGGCGGACACCGCCGTCCAGATGTGAAGCGCGAACAGCGCGTTGGCGAGGACCGCAAGCAGGCCGATGACATCGATGAGGACGCTCATGATTTCCTCCATTTTGGAAGGGTTTAGAGCGCCGTCTTCCGGGCTTCCGTGATCTACATCACGTGAGGCCTCACCTTAACTATTCTTCGTCCGCACCTGGCGCCTGCCGCAACATGAAATGACCGAAGGCCGAGGCGATGGGCTTGGCGGGATCGTCCTGCCAGGCCTGCGCCTCGAACGCGACGATGCGCCGGCCCTGCTTGACGATCGAGACCCGGGCAAAACTGTCGAGCGCGCGGCCCGAGCGCAGATAGTTGATGGTGAGGCCGATCGGCTTGGGGCGGGCCGGCGCACCGAGTTCGCGCGTGACGCTGACGATCGCCGCCGTTTCCAGGAAGGCGCCGGTCATGCCGCCATGGATCGCGGGCAGGATCGGGTTGCCGATGATCTTTTGCGAGAACGGCATCACGAGGCCGCCATCCTCGCCCATGCGGATGCCGAGAAAGCGCGCGAAAGGACTGCTCGCGAACGGACCGGCTGGATCCTCCGGCGCCTCGCAGGCCGGCAGCGCGCCGTCATTCAGCCTGGTGTCGGCAAGCATGTTGGTGCGGTTCGCACCGACCATGAAGCAGGCGGTCGCGGTGGCGACGGGATCGTCCTCGGATTCCTGGTAGGCCGTTGAACGCACGAAGGCGATCGAGCGGGTGACGCGGTAGCACAGCGAATGCGCCCGGATCGCAAGGCCCGGCGTCGCCGGCTTCTGGTAATCGATGCGCAAATCCAGCGTTGCGATCGCGCTGGTGCCGTCGAGCGCGAGCTGAACGGCCATGCCGCAGCTCTCGTCCAGCATCGCCGTGACCACGCCGCCATGCAGGACGCCGGTCTCGGTATCGCCGACAAACGCCGGACGGTAGGGCAGGCTCGACCATGCTTCCGATGGCGCGGCGCGATCAAGCTGCAGCCCGCTGATATGACCGTAGGTGGAGCGGCGGCGCTGGATCGCCGCGGCCAACGCGTCGAATGCCAGGGGAATGGTGGGGTTCAAGGGTTTTGACATAAGGCCTTGTATCCCAGGAGTTGGGGCATGCGCAAAAAACGCGTGCGCAAGGCCAAGGTGGCGCTAAAATCGGCCACTCGCATTTGCGGGCAGCGGGGCCACGCTGCTTTCCCCCCTCGGATTACCTTATCCCAGCCATTGGAACTCGAGCCATGTCGCATCTCAACATCGGCAATTTCGTCATTGATTGCATTATTGATCTCGAACGGCCGTTCCTTGAGGCGAAAACCTTCTTCCCCGATATGACCGACGACATGCTGGCGCATTGCCGGCGGGTATTGCCCAAAGGCGACCTCACGGCTGAAGGCAAGTTGCAGATGCGCTTCCAGTCGTTCCTGCTGCGGACCGGGCGCCACAACATCCTGATCGACACCTGCTGCGGCAACGACAAGCACCGGCCGGGCCGTGACGACTTTGATCATCTCAACACCGATTATCTCGGTGCGCTGGGGCGGGCCGGGGTCAGGCCGGAGCAGGTCGATTTCGTGATGTGCACGCATCTGCACTGGGACCATGTCGGCTGGAATACAAGGCTGCTCGACGGCAAATGGGTGCCGACTTTTCCGAATGCGCGCTACATCGTTGGCCGCACCGAATATGATTATTGGCACACCCGCTTTCAGCGCGGCGACGAAGGCATTCACCTGATCTCGTTCGAAGACAGCGTCTTGCCGGTGGTCCGCGAGGGCCGCGCGGTCGTGGTCGACGACGATTATGAGCTCGACAAGGGGATCTGGCTCGAGCCTTGCCCGGGTCATTCGCCGGGACATGTGCTGATCAATCTGGCCTCGAACGGCGCGCGGGCGCTGGCCAGCGGCGACGTCATTCATCACCGCATCCAGCTTGCCTTTCCGGAGCTATCGACCATCGCCGATACCGACAGGGCGCTCGCCCGGACCACCCGCACTGCCTTGATCGAGCGCCTTGCCGATACTCCAACCGTCCTGTTGCCCGCGCACTTCCCGCCGCCGGTGTTCGGCCGCGTCGTGCGAAGCGGGCAGGGCTTTGGCTATGCGGCGGTGGATGGCTAGCGCCTAGCTGCCTTCGCCGTCCTGGCCCTCGGGGAAGAACAGGTCCTTCCAGTTCTCCGGCTGGCTCTTCAATTGCCCGATTGTGTACATGAAGTTCACGAACTTCATCAGGTTGCGCGGCGCGGTGGCGTAGATCATGCGTGGATCTTGCAGGATTTTCTGGATCGTCTCCACCGGCGTCTTGGTGTCGTGCGCCTCCTCCAGATAGATGCGGGCGGTCTCCGTAGGGTTACTGTTGATCAGCTTGATGGCGCGCTCGATCGCACAGCGTTCGGCCTTGATCGATTGCGGGTTGGCGTCATGGAAGCGCGCCGTCGTCGTCACCACCACGACGGTGGCCGGCCCGCCCATGATGTCGTAGGAGCTGGCGATCCGATGCACCTTCGCATCCGCCTGTTCCTGGTCCTGGAACGGCGGTACACTGAAATGGCTGTTGACGGCGCTGGAGCCGGTCAGCATCGCAACCGTCGCATCGGCGGGGCGCATCGCCACCGTGAGCGCGTCGAGATGCTGCGGATCGTTGAAGGTCTGCTGCGCCGCCATCTGCAGCATGATGGCCTGCGGCGAGACCTTGACCGCGGGCACGGCGATGCGATCGTCCGGGCCGAAATCCTTCAAGGTCTTGATCTTGGGATTGGTGGTGATGAGGTCGTTCGGCACGGCGCTTTCAGCCGAGACCGCCTTCACCTTGCCATGGGTCGCGACCCAGAGCGTCGCCAATTCGGTGACGCCGCCGCTGGTGAAATCGAGATTGCCCGACAGCAGCGCGTCGGTCTGCGCCGAGCCGGTGAGCTCGAACCACTCGACCTTGGTCGATCCCATGCCCTGATCGGCGAGGCAGGCCTCGAGCAGCTTCTCGTGCTTCATCACCAGCGTCGGCAAATGCGGCATGCCGGCCTGGAAGCCGTGGTGCAGCGTCGCGGGCTCGGCAGCGGCGGGCTGCACCGCCAATAGCGCGGCGATCGCAGTCAGGCTTGCAAGGGGGCTCACAAGGCGTCTCATGGAAAATCCTTTCCGGCTCTTTGCGGCCGTGTTGCAGTTATTTCGAATCATGACTGAAGGCCCCAGCGCATGACGGTGCGCTTCTCGATGACCTTGAAGATCAGGTTTTCGACGAGAAGGCCGATGGCGATCACCGTGAGCAGGCCGGCGAAGACCGCGGGGATATCGAGCGAGTTCTTGCGCTCATAGATGAACCAGCCGAGTCCGCCATTGCCGGAGCTGACGCCGAACACGAGCTCGGCCGCAATCAGCGTGCGCCAGGCAAAGGCCCATGCGATCTTGAGGCCCGTCAGGATATTGGGGAAGGCCGCGGGGATCAGGATTTTGCGAATATAGCGGATGCGGCCGAGATTGTAATTCTGGCCGAGCATCCTCAACGTGCGCGAGACCGACAGGAAGCCCGAATGGGTGTTGAGCGCGACGGCCCAGACCACGGAATGCGCGAGCACGAAGACGAGGCTGCCGGTGCCGAGCCCGAACCAGATCATCGCGAGCGGCAGCAGCGCGATCGCCGGCAGCGGATTGAACATCGCGGTGAGGATTTCAAGGAGATCAGTGCCGAGACGGAAGCCCACCGCAAGGCAGGTCAGCACCGTCGCAATGCCGATGCCGAGCCCATAGCCCATCAACAGGATGCGCAGCGACACCCAGACGCGGCTGATCAGCACGCCATTGGCGATATTGGTCACCATCGCCTCGATGGTCGAGCTGAAGGTCGGAAACAGCAGCTCGTTGTCGACATAGCGCGCGTAGATTTCCCAGATGATCGCGAGCACGACCAGGAGGAACAGCTTGCGCAGGCCCGACATGTTGTAGAGCTGTTCGGCGATTGGTAGCGAGCGGCGGATCACGACCTTGCCGCCGGCGCCGGTCGGCGTGCGGTAGATGTCCTGGCGCGGCGCGAGTTGGGCGATCGACACGTCAGTCATGAGCGTCCTCATCCGCATGCGAGCCGCCGAACAGCATGGTATTGATCTTGCGTTCCAGCCGGACCGGCCAGTCCGGCGCGTCGCTGTCGGCCGGCGGGCTGTTGAGCTCGGCCACGACCTCGCCGGGGTGCGGCGACAGCAGCAGGATGCGGTTGCCGATCTTGATCGCTTCCGAAATCGAATGGGTGACGAACATCAGCGTGAAGCGGGTGTCGGCCCAGAGCTGCAACAGCTCTTCCTGCATTTGCCGTCGCGTGAGGGCGTCCAGCGCGGCGAACGGCTCGTCCATCAGGAGGATGTCCGGCTCCATCGCCATGCCGCGCGCAATCGCGACGCGCTGCTTCATGCCGCCCGAGAGCATGTGCGGGTAACTGTCGACGAATCGGGTGAGATGCACCTTCTCGATATATTGCATCGCCTTGTCGCGTGCGGCGGCGCGGCCGAGCTTGCCGGTCTCCACCAGCGGGAACATCACGTTTTCCAGCACGCTCATCCATGGCAAGAGCTGGTCGAATTCCTGAAACACCATCATGCGGTCGGGGCCGGGATTCGTCACCCGCTTGCCGCGCAGGCTGATCTCGCCCTCGGTCGGCTCGAGATAGCCGCCGACTGCCTTGAGCAGGGTCGACTTACCGCAGCCGGACGGCCCGAGCAGCACGAAACGGTCGGAGGATTTGATGCTGAAATCCACCCGGTAGGTCGCGGTGACGAGCTGCTGGGCCGCCGCGTATTGCAGCGTGACGCCGCGGACCTCGAGCAGGGTTTCCTGGGGTAGATACGCAACCGCGTTGCCGCGGGATGCTTCACGCATGCTGACACCAGCCATCGTTTTCATCGCTGTCTTTTCCCTGCGGCGGCATAATCCATGATCCGCCGCTTCAGTCCTGGCCGGGCTGCGCTGCGGACGAGGTTCGCCAGATCGTTCTGGTCCGAGGCTGGCAATGCCAGCTCCAGGATCAGGCCAAAGGCTTCCGGCTCGATCGGCGTTTCCTCGCGCGCGAGCCGGTCGAGCCGCCCGGCGCGCTCCTCGCTCGCAACGATCTCGCTCACAAGCCCGCTCGTCGTGGCCGCGGCGGCATCGACCGCCTTGGCCGAGCGCAACAGAGCGAGCGCCGCGTCGATGCCGACGCGGGCGGCAAGGCGCCCCGAGCCAAGCACCAGGCCGAAATTCGTGCCGGGAAATCGGAAGGTGGTATCGGGCGCGGCGAAACGATGCTGGCAGGCGCAGAATAAATCCGCGCCGGCGCCGAAGGCACGGCCATGGGCCAGCGCCACCGTATGATAGGGGGCGCGAAACAGACGTTGCAGCAGCAGTTCGATGCGCACGAAGCGCAGCAACAGGCTGCCATCGGTCTCGGTGTCGATGTCGGAAAGATCAAAGCCACTGCAAAAGCTTGGACCTGTGCCTTCCAGCACCAGCATTCTGGTGGCGGTCGGGTCGATGTCGTCGAGGACGTCATGCAGCGCCTCGACGGTCGCGACATCGAGCGCATTGTGCCGGCTAGGGCGGTTCAGCGTCAGCGTGACGCGGTCCGGCGTACGCGCGACAAGCAAAGGCTCCGAGGTGATGTCGGAACGCACCTCAGCCGTGGCGGTCATGCCCGATCCTTCACGGCCTGCCGCCGGCGTGAGCCGTCTTGTTCTTGGGTGCCGGGGGTGCGCAGCGCCGCAAGAAGCGTCGTGATGTCGCTGACGCGCTCCAGCTCCCTGCACATTTCGATCGTCCTGGCGATACTGGTCTCGTTGATACTCTCGCGCGTGCAGGTCGCGAATTTCGCTTCGACGCGGCGGGCCTGGTGCGCAAGATCGGTCTCGGCACGGCTGGCGTCGCCACTCGCTGAAAGCGTGCTGCCGTCACCGAGATGCGCATCGATACGGGCGTTGGCGCGTTTGACGCCGGCGTCGCCGGCGACGCGAATCCGCTCGCGCAAATCGACCACCTTGAGATCATCGCGGGTGGCGGCGGAAAAACTTTCGCCATCGGCAAGGTCGTAGCCAAGAAGCGCGAGCGCCACCGCATGGCGGATGCTGAACTTCGCCTCCAGGGGCGTCGAGGGAGCGGCGATGTTGCAGACCGACATATATTGCGGCTCGACGCTGACATCGAGATTTTCGGGCAGACGGCCCTTCAACTGCTCCTTCAGACGCAGTGCGCTTTCGATCGGCGCATGCGTGCCGTAGCAGGAGGCGTGGAACTTGAACATGATGACGCCGGTGTGGAAGTAGTCCCGATCGAGCGCACCATGCGAATTGAGCGCGGCAGCCATCCGCTCCAGCGAGTCCTCGCCGCCTAGCATCGCGGCAAACCCGTCGGCACACTCCAGCGCATCGCTGCGGCTGGTAAAACCCTCGCGCGCCAGTGCGGCGGCGGTCAAACCCTGGGAGGCGGCGTGGCCTGCATGCAAAGGTTTGCACATGGTGCCGAACGACACCCGAAGCCCGGCGGCCTGCGTCGCTGCGATGCCGAAGGCGTGTTGCATCTGCTCGACGGTCAGGCCCAGGAGATGGCCCGCGGCCGCGGTGGCGCCGAACATCCCGAAGGTCGCCGTGTTGTGCCAACCGCGCTTGTAATGCGCCTCGCCCATCACGGCCGCAATTGCGCTCTGCACCTCGACGCCGGCGACAAAGGCTGTGATCAACGCCTTGCCGTCACGCCGGTCGCGTTCGGCAACGGCCAAGGCGGCCGGCGCCACGGGCACGGAAGGATGCGTGCGCGAGAGCAGGTGCACGTCGTCGAAATCGAGCGCATGGGACGCGGTGCCATTGACCAGCGCGGCCTGGCTCGCGCTGACCTTGCGCCCCGATCCGACCAGCGTCGCGGCAGGCTCGCCGCCCTCGGCCTCGACCACGCGCGTCAGCCTGTCGACCAGCGGGTCCTGCCAGCCGGAGAGCGTCACCCCGAGCCAATCCAGGATGGAGTGGCGGGCACGGACCACAATGTCCTCAGGCAGGTCGGCAAAACGCAAGCCGCAGGCGCGCTCGGCGAGGGCGCGGGTGAAAGGTGGTGGGGTTGAGATCGCGGTGCCCCGGCTCATGGCATCCTCCCAAGTTCGTTCCAATATTTGGAACGATGTATTAATTATTGCGATACTGTGCTGAAGCATCGAACGAGTCAAGCGCACTGAGGGCGGAGAAAAATCTGCCAAATGTCCCGCTTTGTTGACTCGGAAAAAACAGCGGCGTATCTAATTATGAAACATCGTTCTATTATTTAGAACGAGCAGGATTTTCGCAGCAGGGCGGCTGATGGACAAGACGCTGGTCAAGGGTTTCGCGGTGCTGGAGGCTTTGGTGCGCAGTGACGTGCCGCGCGGCGTCGCCGACCTCGCGCGCGAGATGGATCTGCAGAAGAGCAATGTCCATCGCACGCTGCAGACGCTGCAGAATTGCGGCTACGTCTCCTCAAAGGGCGGCCTTTATTCGCCGACCATGAAAATCTGGGAGCTCGGCAGCCTCGTCATCGGCCGGCTCGACATCAAGCAGGTCGCCGGCCCCGTGCTGGCGACGCTGACGCGCCAATCCGGCGAATCCGTTCATCTCTCGCTGCTCGACCGCGGCGAGGTCATCTATATCGACAAGCTCGAAGGCACCCATCCGGTGCGCGCTTATTCGCAGATCGGCGGACGCGCGCCGTGCTTCTGTGTCGCGACCGGCAAGGTGCTCTTGGCCTATCAGGCGGAGGATGCCGTGCATCGCGTCGTAGCCAGCGGGCTCACGCGCTACACCAGCAAGACCATCACCGACCGCGCCTCGTTGCAGCGCGAACTCGTCAAGGTCCGCGCCAATGGTTATGCGATCAACCGCGGCGAATGGCGCGAGGGTGTGTGGGGCGTGGCCGCGCCGATCCTGGATGCGTCGGGCACGGTGACGGCGGCACTCGGTGTCTCCGGCCCGGCCAACCGCTATCAGCCCAAGGCGCTGCGCACGCTGATTCCGCTGGTGTGCGCGGCGGCAAGAGATGTCTCGATCCGAATGGGAGCGCCAATGCAGCTTGAGGGAGTGCCGGCATGACAGATCTGCTGCAGGGAGTTCGTGTCATCGAGTTCTGTCACGTTGCGGCTGGCCCCTTCTGCGGCATGCTGTTTGCCGACATGGGCGCCGACGTGATCAAGGTCGAAAGCCCCGATGGCGACAGCATGCGGCAATGGCCGCCGCTGCGTAACGGCTTTTCCGAGAACTTTGCCTCCGTCAACCGCAACAAGCGCTCGGTCGTGCTCGATCTCAAGAGCGAAGCCGGCAAAAGCGCCGCGCGTGCGCTGATCCGCTCGGCCGATATCGTGATCGAGAACAACCGGCCGGGCGTGATGGATCGGTTGGGCCTTGGTTATGCTTCGTTCAGGGAAGAAAAGCCGGACCTGATCTATTGCTCGATCTCCGCGTTCGGGCAGAGCGGGCCGCGCGTCAATGAAGGCGGCTTTGATCTGACCATCCAGGCGCTGTCCGGGATTATGAGCGTGACCGGCGAGCCGGAAAGCGCGCCGGTCAAGTGCGGCGTTCCGGTCTCCGATTTCAGCTCGGGGCTCTATGCCGCTTTCGCGGTGATGAGCCTGCTCCATGCCGTGCGGCAGGGGCGTGCGCAGGGGCAGCACATCGACATCGCCATGTTAGGTGCCTCGCTCGGCATCGCCGCGCTGCAGACCAGCGAATATTTCGGCAGCGGCCGCGATCCGGCGCGTCTCGGCTCCGCCCATCCGCGCAACGCGCCGTATCAGGCATTCCGCGCGGCCGACGGTTATTTCGTCATGGCGGCCGGTAACCAGAAACTCTGGCGTTCGGTTTGCGAAGTCATCGATCGGCCGAACCTGTTCGACGATCCGCGCTTTGCGACCACGGCGCTGCGCGCGCAGAACCAGGCGGCGCTGTGCGATCTGCTCGAGGAAATTTTCGCGGACCGCTCCGTCGCCTCCTTGATCGAGGCCTTCACCGACGTCGGCGTGCCCTGCGGCCCCGTCAATTCCTATGCGAATGCGCTCACCGATCCCCAGGTCGAGCACATGGGCTGGGTGCGCGACGTCGATCTGCCGAGCGGCGAACGGGTCAAGAGCTTTGGCTCGCCGATCATGATGTCGGGCAAGAGCGCGGAGATCAGGCGCGGGCCGCCGGCGCTCGGCGAACACACCGACGAAGTGCTGCGCGAAATCGGTTACGCGAAATAACACATAAGGAGAAACGCGATGTCTTTGGCCCGGCTGAAAAAATTCGTTACCACCGTGACGCGGATCGCCGATACCGCCTCCGATGACGATACATGGCTGCGCGCGGCGCGCCCGGTGCTTGGCGAGCTCGTCGCGGTCGATGATTGGTTGCCGGATGCTTATGCCGCCCCCGACAAGCAATATTATCGGCAGTATCTCCTGCATTGCGATCCGCTCGAACGTTTCTCCGTTGTGAGCTTTGTCTGGGGACCGGGCCAGTTCACCCCGATCCACGACCACACCGTCTGGGGCCTGATCGGCATGCTGCGCGGCGAGGAGATTTCGACTCCCTACCGTGCGGGCAAGGACGGCGGCATTGACATCAGCGGCGAGCCGACGCGGCTGGTGCCGGGGCAGGTCGAGGCCCTGTCACCAAGAGAAGGCGACATCCACCAGGTCAAAAACGCCTTCGACGATCGTGTCTCGATCAGCATCCATGTCTATGGTGGCAATATCGGCGCGGTCCGGCGCCATGTGTTCCAGGCCGACGGTACCATCAAGCAGTTCATCTCCGGCTATTCCAATGGCGCGGTGCCCAATCTCTGGGACCAGTCGCTGGCGGCCTGAGCAACGATTCAACGAACATAAGAAAAGGGAGAGTGCCAGTGAGCGCGTCCGTCATCGATAGCCGCCTGTTCAGGGATCAATTCGGCACCGAAGCCATGCGTCGCATCTTCAGCGACGAGAACGTGGTGCAGAAATGGCTCGATGTCGAGGCCGCGCTTGCCAAGGTCGAGGCGGAGCTCGGGGTCATCCCGGAGAAGGCTGCCGCCGAGATTCGCAAGAAGGCCAAGGTCGAGCTCTACGACCTCGACGCCATGAAGAAAGAAATGGACCGCACCAGCCATCCGATCGTGCCGCTGCTCCGCGCCATCAAGGATGTCTGCGACGGCGATGCCGGCGAATATGTGCATTGGGGCGCCACCACCCAGGACATCATGGACACCGGCACGGTGCTGCAGATCCGCGAGGCGCTCGACGAGATCGAGCCCAATCTGCGCAAGATGATCAATCTTGCAGCCGATCTCGCGCGCAAGCATCGCTCGACCGTGATGGCCGCGCGCAGCCACGGCCAGCAGGCGCTGCCGATCACGTTCGGCTTCAAGGTGGCGGGATGGGCCGCGGAACTTAACCGCAACCTCGAACGCTTTGTCGAGATGCGCAAGCGCGTGCTGATCGGCCAGTTCTCCGGTGCGGTCGGCACGCTCGCCGCGCTCGGCAAGGATGGCGATGGGGTGCAGTCCGGGCTGATGAAGGAGCTTGGCCTCGTCAATCCCGTCATCACCTGGCACACCTCGCGCGACAGCATGGCCGAGATCACCTGCGTGCTGGCGATGTGCGTCGCTTCCATCGGCAAGATCGCGCATGAGATCTACAGCCTGCAGAAGACCGAAGTCGCCGAGCTCGAAGAGCCGTTCTCGACCGGCAAGGTCGGCAGCAGCACCATGCCGCACAAGCGCAACCCGCCGACCTGCGAGGGCATCGTCGCCATCGCCCGTGTCGTTCGCGGCATCGTGCCGCTCGCGATCGAAGGCGTCATGGCCGAGCACGAGCGCGACAAGGTCGTGCTGCAGGTCGAGCGTGAATATACCACGCGGCTGTTCAGCCTCACCGATGCCGCGGTGAAGAAGATGAACTATGTGCTCGCCGGCCTCACGGTGCGTCCGGCCAATATGCGGCGCAACCTCGACATCCAGAAGGGCCTGTTGATGTCGGAGCCCGTGATGTTCGCGCTCGGGCACAAGCTCGGCCGGCAGGCAGCGCATGAGCTGGTCTATGAAATCTGCATGGAGGTGTTCACGGAGGATGGCTCGCTGCGCGAGGGCCTCTTGAAGAACAAGGAGATCGCTTCGCAGATCAGCGAGGCCGAGCTCGACGCCATGCTCGATCCTTCCAGCTATCTCGGCATGGCCGAGACCTTCGTCGACCGCGTGCTGGCCTCGCTCGATGGCTGGCCGCGTAACCACCAATAACCAATAGTAAGAGAAGTCGGAAAATCATGGCACTGAAACTCTACTTCGCGCCGGGCAGCTGCGCGTTCGCGTCCCTGATGGCACTGGAAGAGGCGGGCGCAAGCTATGAGGCCAAGCCGGTCATGCTGGCGGCTGGCGAGCAGAGGCGTCCCGAATTTCTCGCGCTCAACCCGCGCGGGCAGGTGCCGGTGATGGATGCCGACGGAAGACTCATCCGTGAAAATCTCGCGGTGCTGAGCTTCATCGCGAACCGCTTTCCCGATGCGAAGCTGTTGCCGTTCGGTGATGCGGCGGCGATCGGCAAGGCTTATGAGATGCTGAGCTGGTTCGCCACCAATCTGCATGTCGCGATTGCGCAAATCTGGCGCACCGAGCGCTTCACCGAGGACGACGGCGTCAAGGAGACGCTCAAGGCCGGCGGCAAGCGCAATTTCGAGCGCACGCTCGGTGTCTTCAACCAGATGGGCGCGGAGGGCGGTCCGTTCCTGCTGGGCGAGCGGTATTCGGTGGTCGATGGTCTGGCGCCGGTTGCGGCGCGATGGATGAAACGCCTGGAGATCGACCCTGCGGCATTTCCGCACTTCAACCGGCTGGTCGCGCATGTCGAGCAGAGGCCGGCCTATGCGCGGGCGCTGCAGCGCGAGGCCGGTAGCGCGGCCTGAGATTCAGCTTCGCAAGCCTTCTGTCGCGCGACGAACGGCCTCATGAAGCCAGTTCTGCGACGCGTCGCCCTGATGCCGCTCGTGCCAGAGCGCGGCCACCGTGAAGCGGGTGGTGGGATAAGGCAGCTCATGCACGGCGAGCGGAAACAACCGTGCAAAGGATCGGCTCAGCGGCCGCGGCACGATGGCGGCATGGGTTGCGCTTTCCAGGAAGGCCGGCATGGCCAGAAAATGCGGTAGCGTGACGGCGATCCGGGGCGGTTCGTCGGCTCCGGCATATGCGGCCTCGAACGCCGTGCGGTCGTACATTTCGGATCGTCGCGATAGCCCGCGCTCGGAGAGATAGCCGTCGACCGCCCCTTCCTGATCGCCGCCAAAAGACACCACGACGATCGGCACCTGCGCGAGCGTCTCAAGTGTCAGTGGACGGAGCTTCAGCGCATCGCTTGTGATCAAGACGTCGTCATATTCGAACAGCGATTGCGACCTGAAGCGGTCCGGCAGCCCTGTAAAGGTGCCGAGCGCAAGGTCGATGCGGCCGAGGTCGAGCTGTTCGGCGAGGTCGATGCGCGTCACCGGCTTGATTGCGAGATCGATGGAGGGCGCCTCGGCCTTGAGGATGCGGAGCAGGTGTGGCGCGATCACCATGGTGGTGAAATCGTTGGCGGCGATGGTGAAGCGCTTTGACGAGGTTGCCGGCTCGAACTTCGGCGAGTCGATCGCGCTCTCGAGCGAGCGCAGCGCGTCTCTCACCAGCGGTGCCATCGCGATGGCGCGCGCCGTCGGCTGCATGCCCGTCGTTGTCCTGATGAACAGCTCGTCTTCGAGCAATTCGCGCAGGCGCGCCAGGCTGTGGCTCACCGCCGACTGGCTGAGGAAGACCTTCTGGCTTGCCCGCAGCACGCTTCGCTCTTCCATGATCGCGTCAAAGACGCGCAAGAGATTGAGGTCGAAGCTTGAGAATGTCGCGGTCATATGCGGAAAAGCTCGCGTGTGGGCGCGACAATAATACAGATGCCGCAATCAGTTAACGGCCAAATGCGCCGCGTTCATTTTGATCCTGCCAAACCTTCACTTCCGCGTTTCGTGCCCTCGCTCTACGAAACTCACGCAACAGCTAAGGAGACAATCATGGGACACCGCGAAGAGCTGATCCAGCGGAGCATTCCCTTCCTGAATGAAGTGAAGGACATGACGCCGGGCGCTGACATGGAAAAGTGGCTGAACAGCAAGTATGGCGAAGGCAGCGCGCTCTATCAGGACCTCGCGCGGCTGATCAAGCTCGGCATCGCGGAAGGTTGGGCCGCCAATCAGGAAGTGGACGGGCCCAATTATCGGCGCAGCCGCATCGCCGAGCCGTCGGCCGACACGATGCATTTCAGCATCACGGCCGTCTATATGAACAGCGCCGACGCGAAGCACTTCAAGGACGAGCACGACGGCGACGTGCTGCGAGGACAGTTTCACGGTCATCCTTACGGCGAGGTGAATCTGGTCGTGCCGCTCGACGACGGCGCCGAGCTCAGGGGATTGCAGGGCTGGCAAGGACCCGGCTGGACCGCGCCCGATCCCGGCAGCCAGCACTATCCGGAGGCCAGAGGCGGTGCCCTGATTGCTCTTTTCTATCTGCCGGCGGGGCGCATCTCCTACGACTTCAACCCACCGGCATGAGCGTTTTGGCTGTTTTTCCCGGGAAAAACGTGGGTCGCCGTTCAGGAAACGTGGAAAAATAGGCTTTTTTCGCTAAAAAACGTGCGAGACGGGCTTCCATTTTCGCAGTCTCGGTTATTGTCTCTCGGGTCCGAATCAAAAGGAGACACAATGGCTACCCAGCTTTCCAAGTCGCAACTCATTGAGCGCATTGCCACGGCTACCGAATTGTCCAAGCGCGACGTCAAGAACGTCATGGATAATCTGGTCGACGTCGGTCACAAGGAGCTCAAGAAGAACGGGCTATTCCTGGTTCCGGGCTTCGCGAAGTTCGTCGTCGTCAAGAAGCCGGCAACCAAGGCCCGCAAGGGCACCAACCCCTTCACCGGGGAAGAAATGATGTTCAAGGCCAAGCCTGCCCGCAAGATCGTGCGCGCACGGCCGGTCAAGGCTGCGAAGGACGCGGTCTGATCTTCGATCGGATCGTCCTGCAACAGCAAAGGCCCCCGCGAGGGGGCCTTTTTATTGGGGCGCATTAACGTATACGCTGTCGTGACGGAGATAAGAGGTCGCGACGTGTTCAAATTACCCAAGAAACTGAAAGTGGTCGATGTTGCAGCGCGTGACGGGCTGCAAAGCTTTCCGCGCTGGGTCGATACCGACGTCAAGATCAGAATGGTCGATCGCCTGTCGGAAGTCGGCTTCCCCGTGATCGAGGTGACCAATTTCGCTCATCCCCGGGTGATCCCGCATTTGAAGGATGCGGAAGAGGTGATGCGAGGGATCACGCGCCGGCCGGGGATCGTGTATCGGGCGCAGGCGCCCAATGCCCGCGGCGCCGAGCGCGCGGCGGCGGCGGAGGCCCAGGAGATCCTGGGCTTGATCACCTGCAGCGAAATCTACAACCAGAAGAATCAGAACATGACGATCGAGCGCGGCATCGACGCTGCGATCGAGACCTTCGAAGCGTCGCGTCGGGCCGGTATTCCCTTTGTGATGGCGGTCGGCATGGCCTGGTGGTGCACCTACGAAGGCGACATCCCGCCAGCGCGGGTGCTTTCGATTCTGGGCCGGCTGCGCGAGGCGGGGATCAAGCGCTACTATCTTGCCGATTCCATCGGCATGGAGGATCCGACCCGTGTTGCTTCGCTGCTGCGCGCCATCCGCGAGCGATATGCCGATCTCGAGCTCGGCTTCCATGTCCACAACATCGCCGGCAATGGCCTTGCCAATGTGCTGGCAGCAATGGATGCTGGCATCGACTTTGTCGAAGGCGCGATCTGCGGCATCGGCGGAGGGATCATGACACCGACCAGCATGGCCTCGGTCGGCAACCTCGCCACTGAAGACCTCGTCCATTTCCTCAACACCATGGGGGTGGAGACCGGCGTTTCTACCGAAGCGACGTTAGAAGCGGCGACGGACATCGCGCGGATGCTCGATATCCAGTCCAACGCGTTCGTGGTCTCCAGCGGCACGCGTAAATCCATCATGGACGAGGCGCGCTCGCACCAGCGCTTTCATCCAGCCTGACCGCGGTGTCGGAACGGGATGCGTCCCGGACGGTTGTCAATGGATTCATTGTCCGGATCGCCCAGCAGTCCAGGCATTCGCGCCTCCATGAAGATGCGCTAGTCTCAAGCAATCCAAACGCCAGGAATTTGCAGGAACCGATGACCGCTCCCAATCCCGCCGCAGGCAAGCCGGTCGCCGCCAGCGCTCTCGCCAATATCCCAAGGCTGGTCACGGCCTATTTCGCAGGCAAACCGGACCCTGCCGATCCCGCGCAGCGCGTCGCCTTCGGCACCTCGGGCCATCGCGGCTCCTCGCTCCGAAATTCCTTCAACGAAGACCATATCCTGGCGACGACCCAGGCGATCTGCGATTACCGGCGCGAGGCCGGTCTCACCGGGCCGCTGTTCGTCGGCATCGATACCCACGCGCTGTCCGAGCCGGCGCTGGCGAGCGCGGTCGAGGTGTTCGCCGCCAACGGCGTCGACATCATGGTCGATCAGCACGGCGGCTATACGCCGACGCCGGTGATCTCGCATTCGATCCTCTCCTACAACAAGGGCCGGACATCGGGCCTTGCCGATGGCGTCGTGATCACGCCCTCGCACAACCCGCCGGAAGATGGCGGCTACAAATATAACCCCCCGCATGGCGGACCTGCCGATACCGACGTCACCGGCAAGGTCGAAAAGCAAGCCAACCGCTACATGGAGCAGGGGCTCAAGGGCGTCGCGCGGATGGATTATGGCAGGGCGCGCAAAACGGCGCATGTCCATGCGCACGATTATATCGGCCCCTATGTCGACGGTCTCGCCAATGTCGTCGACATGGAGCTGATCAAATCCGTGGGTGTGCGAATCGGGATCGATCCGCTCGGCGGCGCCGCGGTGCATTACTGGCATCCGATCGCCGAGCGTTACGGCATCAAGGCGACGGTGGTGAACGAGGCGGTCGACCCGACCTTCCGCTTCATGACCGCGGATTGGGACGGCAAGATCCGGATGGATTGCTCCTCGCCCTATGCGATGGCGAGCCTGATCCAGATGCGCGACCGTTTCGACGTCGCGTTCGCCAATGACACTGACGCCGACCGGCACGGCATCGTGACCCCTTCGAACGGGCTGATGAACCCGAACCATTTCCTGGCTACCGCCATCGCCTATCTGTTCGGGCATCGCGCGCAGTGGAGCAAGGATGCGGCCATCGGCAAGACCGTGGTCTCGAGCTCGATCATCGATCGCGTCGCCAAGAAACTGAACCGCAAGCTTGTTGAAACTCCTGTCGGCTTCAAATGGTTTGTCGAAGGCCTCGGCAACGGCTCGTTCGGCTTTGCCGGCGAGGAGAGTGCGGGCGCTTCCTTCCTCAAGCGCGACGGCACGGTGTGGACGACGGACAAGGATGGAATCATCTTAGGATTGCTTGCCGCGGAAATCATCGCCAAGACCGGGCGCGATCCGAGCCAGTTCTTTGGCGATCTCACGGCCGAGCTTGGCGTGCCCTTCTATGAGCGGATCGACATGCCGGCGACCGCGCCGCTGAAAAACGCGCTGAAGGCGGTGACGGCGGAGAAACTTGGAGTGAAGGAACTGGCCGGCGATTCCGTACGCGCGACGCGCACCACCGCGCCCGGCAACAACCAGCCCTTCGGCGGCATCAAGGTCGAGACCGACATGGGCTGGTTCGCGGCGCGGCCTTCGGGCACCGAGGACGTCTGCAAGATCTATGCGGAAAGTTTCCGCGACGCGGCGCATCTGAAACGGATTCAAAGCGACGCCCGGGCGGCGCTGGCGCGGCTGGTCTGACGACGCCGCATGTTCGCCTGCCGTCATGCCGCGTGGCATTGACTTCCCAAGACGAGTGGTCATATTCGGCGCATGCCGAGGCCCAGTGTGAAGGAAGACATCGTTGCAGCCGCTCGCACGCTGCTGCACGAGCGCGGCTTCAATTCCACCGGCGTGCAGGACATAACCGACGCCGCAGGAGTGCCGAAGGGATCATTCTACAATCACTTCGACAGCAAGGAGGCGCTCGGCGTCGAGGCGCTGGAGCGCTACTGGCAGTCGGTGATGGTCTCGCTGGAGACGTTGAAGCATGGCGATGCTCCCGCGCTCACCCGGCTGAAGGCCTATTTTCATGGCTTGAACGAGATCGCGCGCAAAAACAGGTACCGTCCCGGCTGCATGATCGGCAATTTCGGATCGGAGATTTCCGACCAAAGTCCGCTGATGCGCGATTGGCTGGCAGAAACCCTGAAGAAATGGACCAGGTCGATCGAAGACTGCGTTCGTGCCGCGCAGAAGGAAGGATCGGTGCGTCGCGATCTCGACGCCAGGATGGCGGCTGCATTCCTGCTCAATTCGTGGGAAGGGGCGGTATTGCGGTCGAAGGTCGACCGCAACGCCTCGGCGCTTGAAGCCTTCGAGAAGGTGGCGTTCGCCGCTTTGCTGTCGTAAGGGCCGCCGCCGTCCTACTGCGTCAGCACCGGCACAATGGTGGTGAAGCGCCAACCGTCCCTCGTCCGCACCGCGATCTCGTTGACCAGGAACGATAGCGTCTGCGGTTCCTTGCCGGGCGCGCCCAGCGTGATCCGGGCGGGCACCAGCAGATGATAGGTGTCGCTGCCGAGCGGCAGGATTGAAAGCTGCGTCCAATCGCAATCCAGCTTCCACGTGCCTTTGAAATAGCCCGCGAAGTGGTCCACGACAGTGTCGCGGCCGACGAATTTTCCGGTGCGGGTCACCATGATGGTGTTGCCGGACAGGTCGGCGCCGCTCGGTACCAGTACGGCGGCAAATTCCGCGATGTCGTGGTCGTTCTCCGCCTTGATCTGGCGCTCGAACAGGCTGCGCACCTCGTCGACATCCCCTGCGTGTGCGCAGCCCGCCGAAGCGCCCAGTAGCAGGGCGCCGGCACTGATGATCTTTACCGCGTTCGAAAGCAGCCTTTTCAGCATGGTCAGGGTCTCCTCACGTGAATGATGGGTTGAATATGACCGGTCGTCTTAAATCTGTCAATTCGTGTTTGGAGGGTCGGCATGCTCGGCATGCTCTCCCGCCGCGAGCCACGACCTGCTAAGACAACGCTGAAATCAGGGAGGAACTTTCATGAAGGCGCTCAACGCCGCTTCGATCTTGCCGGAAGACGGCACCCAGGGGACGCTGGTTGGCCGGGTCTGGCTACCGTCCGCGTCGGGGCCATCCGTGGTCGCGGTGCGCGGTGACGGCGTGTTCGATGTGACACAAAGCTTTCCTACCGTGAGTGCGCTCGCCGAAGTCGCAAATCCTGCGGCGGCAGTGCGTGAAGCCGCGGGCACCAAGGTCGGCTTGCTCGACGATATCGTCGGCAATTCCTTGCCCGACACGCGCGACACAAAGAAGCCATGGCTGCTGGCGCCGCTCGATCTTCAGGTCTTGAAGGCGGCCGGCGTCACCTTCGTGGTCTCGATGCTCGAGCGCGTGATCGAGGAGCGGGCGCGCGGCAATCCGTCCTCCGCGGTGGCGATCCGAAAGGAAGTCGAGCGTCTCGTCGGCGACGACCTCTCGAAGCTGAAGCCGGGCTCGGCGGAAGCGATGAAGCTGAAAGAGGTGCTGATCGCGCAAGCCGCCTGGAGCCAGTATCTCGAAGTCGGGATCGGCCCCGACGCCGAAGTCTTCACCAAGGCGCCGGTGCTCTCCTCGGTCGGCACTGGCATGGATGCCGGGCTGCATCCGAAATCAACCTGGAACAATCCCGAGCCGGAAGTCGTGCTGGTAGTGTCGGGCAAGGGGCGGATCGTCGGCGCCACGCTCGGCAACGACGTGAACCTGCGCGACTTCGAAGGCCGCTCGGCGCTGCTATTGTCGAAGGCCAAGGATAATAACGCGTCCTGCGCCGTCGGCCCGTTCGTCCGCCTCTTCGATAACACCTTCTCGCTCGACGACGTCAGGAAGATGGACATCGACATGACGGTGGAAGGCGAGGACGGTTTTGTGCTCGACGGCCATTCCTCTATTCGCAAGATCAGCCGAGATCCGGAAGACCTGGTGGCGCAGACCATCGGTCCCGTGCATCAATATCCTGACGGCTTTGCACTCTTCCTCGGTACGATGTTTGCGCCGCTGAAGGACCGCGACACGCCGGGCCAGGGTTTTACGCACAAGCGTAACGACGTCGTCACTATCCGTGCGCCGAAACTGGGAAAGCTCATCAATCGCATGCGCAACAGCGACGAATGCGAGCACTGGACCTTCGGCATCGGCGCGATGATGAAGAATCTCGCAAGCCGGGGTCACCTTCGCTGAGAGACGCGTTGATCGCATGGCGACCCTGAAATTACTGGCCGACGACCTGACCGGCGCGCTCGATACGGTTGCCGAATTCGTCGGCGTGTTTGGGCCGTTGCCGGTCGTATGGCCGGTAACGTCGCTGCCCCAGGACGCGCAGAGTCTGGCGATCGACAGCGGCACGCGGGAGCTTGAGCCGGACGAAGCCTTCGCCTTCATCCGCGGGATCGCGCCGCAGCTTGCCGGCGCCACGATCGCCTACAAGAAGATCGACAGCCGTCTGCGCGGCCCCTGGGTGGCGGAGCTGGAGGCATGCCTTGCGACCGGCGCCTGGGACGCCTGCATTGTCGCGCCGGCATTTCCGCATCAGGGCAGGCGGACCTTCGAGGGCCGGCAATATGTGCGCGCGGTCGACGGCGGCTGGAGCGCCGCCGGCGACGACATTCTTCGGCAGCTTCGCAGCCGTGGCCTGGAGGCCCGCCTGTCAAATCGTGTGGCCGAGCTTCAGAGTGGAATCAGTGTATTCGATGCCGAAAGCGACCGTGAGCTCGATCGCATCGTGGAGATCGGCCGGGCGTATCAGGGCAGGGTGTTGTGGTGCGGCAGCGGCGGGCTTGCAGGCGCGCTCGCGCGCGGAACCGATGCTTCGGTGTCGCGCCAGCTCGAGGCACCCGTGCTCGGCATTTTCGGCTCCGATCATCCCGCGACACCGGTGCAGCTTGCGATGTGTGAATCCCTCCTGATCCGGACGCATGATGCAAGATCGAGCATCGATCGCATCAAGCGCGTTCTCGACAAAGGTTCCGCTCTTGTCGCGCTGGAGACGCCATTGCCGGTCTCGCGCGCGGAGGCGGCCCAACGCTTTGCCCGCGAAATCATGCTAATAGCGCAATCGATCGATCCGCCGAAAACGCTGATCGCGGCCGGCGGCGAGACGCTGAGGGCGCACTGTATCGCGGTCGGCGCGCAGGCGCTGCAGGTGCAGGGCCGGCTCGAGCCTGGCTTGCCGAAATCTGTGATACAGGGCGGGGCCTGGGACGGCGTTGAAGTGATATCGAAGTCGGGTGCTTTCGGACCGCCGGATTTGTGGTGGAAGCTGCTCCGACAGAACCGGCTGATTTGAAGGAAGAAACGGCATGGCCAAGCGACATCTAGCGATCACGATGGGTGATCCGGCCGGCATCGGCCCCGAGATCATCATCAAGGCCTGCGCCAAACTGCGCCAGCGGCTTGACGCGTCCGAGCTGAAGCTCCTGATCATCGGCAGCCACCGCGCGCTGGATCAGGCCAACCGCCAGATCGCGGCTGGGCTCGATATCGCCGAGGTCGGTGCGGACGATAGTGACTGGCCCAATCTCGCTTTCTTGCAGGCGGACGAGGAGAGCAGCGCCATCGCGCCCGGCGTGCTCTCGGCCGATGGCGGCCGTTTTGCCTACAAGGCGGTCGAGCACGGCGTGAAGCTGTCGCTGTCGGGCCGCGTCGGCGGCATCGTCACCGCGCCGCTCAACAAGGAGGCGCTGAACAAGGCCGGCTATCACTATCCCGGCCATACCGAGATGCTGGCGTCGCTCACCGGCGTGCGCGGCTCGGTGATGCTGCTCGCGCACGGCAACATGCGCGTCAGCCACGTGTCGACGCATGTCGCCTTGCAGGACGTGCCCTCGCGGCTGACGCCGGAGCGACTGCGGCTCGTCATCGATCTCACCCACAAGGCGCTCGCGGCCATGGGCATTGCGCGGCCGAAGATTGCGGTGGCCGCGCTCAATCCGCATGCGGGCGAGGGTGGCTTGTTCGGCCGGCAGGACATCGACGTGTCGAAGCCGACCATCGACAAAGCCGTCGCCGACGGTCTCGATGTGGTCGGGCCGATTCCGGGCGACACGATTTTCGTCAAGCTACGCGCCGGACAGTATGACGCCGTGGTCGCGATGTATCACGACCAGGGGCATATCCCGGTAAAGCTGCTCGGCTTCGAGGTCGATCCGGTGACCGGCAAATGGCAGGAGCTCTCGGGCGTCAACATCACGCTGGGCTTGCCGATCATCCGCACGTCCGTCGATCACGGCACCGCCTTCGACATCGCAGGCAAGGGCATCGCCAACGAACGCAGCATGATCGAGGCAATCGAATATGCCGAGCGGCTGGCGGGCGGCGCGTAAGGCGCGACGCGGTCTTCACCTCTCCCTACCGGAGAGGTTAAGATCAACACCGGTGCCTTTGTCCATCGCGCCCGAGATACGTGCCCGTGGACGGATCATACGATCGCGCGTGCAGGCAGGTCGGCTGATATGGCGCCGCGCCGATCACGACCTGCGACGGATAGGGATAGGGCGAGCGTTCGGAATTGCCGGCGAGTGCGCCTGAAATGCCGAGCCAGGCGGTCGAGGGTTCGGCGGTGAAATTGCCGGGGAAGAAGCCGTTGGTCGGATAGTCGCGATGATCGTCGCGGTTGTCGTAGGACCAGGGCGAAGTGTAGCCATAGCGCAGTGGACGCAGGCCGAGGTCCTGCGCCTGCGCGGTGGTCATGGCGAATGCCACCACGAAGCCGGCGGCAGCGATCGCGTGTCTCATGCTGATCATTGGCACATCCCCCGAATCATGGCCGGATCGTTCCCCAATCGCCCTTCCAGGCCGACAGCCGCCCGTGGCGGAATTGCAGGTACAGCCCGTCGCTGCGGCTCGCCAAGGTCGCGCCCTTGACGTTGGGCAGCGCGACCAGGAGCTCGTCGCCGGGACGGCCGCGCACATAGAGCAGTTGCACGCCGAGCGCCACGGAGGCCTGCTCCGGCGTCATGCCGAAGGTGATCGGGATGTTCGGCGGCGTGAGCGGCGCTTGCTGGGCGCGCGCCGGCGTCAGCGCGAGGCAGGCCAGCGCCATGAGAGCCGCCATTACCGTGAGCGTTTTCCCGCGCATGCGCATCACTCCACCGCCACCAGCGTGCCGCCGGGCGTCCAGCCGCCGCCGAGTGCCTGGAACAGGCTGGTCGCCGCCAGCAGCTTGTTCAGCCGCACCAGCACCAGATTGTTCTGCGCCGTGAACAACGTCTGCTCGGCCTGCAGCACCGTGATCAGGTTGATGGTGCCGCCCTGCAACTGCTTTTCGGCGACGTCGAAGGCCTGCTGCGACGCGTTGACGACGTCCTGCTGCAGCCGCTCCTGCACGGTGAACTTCTGCAGCGCGATCAGCGCCTTTTCGACGTCGGCGAAGGCCGACAGCACGGCCTTGCGATAGGCCTGCAGGTCCTGCAGTTGCACGCCCTTGGCCTGCTTCAACTGGCTCTCGAGCAGGAAGCCGTCGAAGATCGGCTGGGTCAGGCTTGCGGTCAGCGTGTAGAACCAGGCGCCCGGCGTGAACAGCGAGGCCAGCGCCGCGCTCTGGAAGCCGGTGGTGCCGGTGAGCTGGATCTGCGGGAAGAACGCCGCCCGCGCCGCCTCGACGCTGAAATTGGAAGCGGCGAGCAGGGCTTCGGCCTGGCGAACATCCGGGCGCTGGTAGAGCAGCTCGGACGGCAGGCCCGGCGTGACGCGCGGCACCACGATGCTCCTGGTCGAGCCGCCACGGATGGTGAAATTCGCCGGCGCCCGTGCCAGCAGCAGCGCCAGCGCGTCGATGTTCTGTGCGACCGTGATTTCCAGCGGCGGGATCGCGGCGCGCTGGGTCGCGGCAAGCGCCTCCTGTTGCGACACGTCGAGCTGCGAGGCGGTGCCGCCGTTGAACTGCTTCTTGATCAAAGTGAGGATGCGGTCGGCCGCTTCCAGGTTGCGCTTGGTGACGCGGATTTCGTCCTGCGCGGCCAGGACCTGGAAATAGGTGTTGGCGACGGTGACCATGGTCGTGAGCGTCACCACCTCGCGGTTGTAGCGGGCGACCGTGGCGTTCTCCTCGGACGCATAGAGTGTCGCGCGATTCTTGCCCCAGAAGTCGACGATGTAGCTCGCGGTCAGGCCGGTCTGGAACGTGTTGAACGTCGCGCCGCCGATACCTTGGCCGCTACCGAGCCCGCCGGTCGAGGAAGAAGCCTTCTGGCGCTCGGCGCTGGCATCGCCCGTCAGCGTTGGCAGCATGGCCGCGCCGGAGACGCCGACCTGGGCATCGGCCTGCACGATCTGTGCGACCGCGACCGCAATGTCGAGGTTGGATATCTGCGCGGCGTCCATCAGCGCGCTCAGCTCGCCGGAACGGAAGCCGCGCCACCAGTCCAGCATGGGTACGGACGCGTCGGCATTCGACTTCGGTGCCGCGCGATAATTCGCGGGCACTTCGAGGTTGAGATCGGGCCGCTCGGTGCCGAGGATACAGCCCGACAGGACCGGTCCAAGCACAAGCAGTACACCGATCCGAAAACGTTTCCGGACACGTCCAAACGTCACGCTGGATACCACCCCTGACATCTACTCGCCCGGTTGCAATGAAGGTCCGGGTGTATGATGAGCCACGCCGCCCCGCAGACGTTGGCTCCACAGGCGAAACCTGTCCAGATACAAATAGATCACAGGTGTGGAATAAAGTGTCAGGGCTTGACTCAGGATCAGGCCGCCGACAATGGCGATTCCCAGTGGCTGACGCAGCTCGGCGCCGTCGCCGATGCCGAGCGCGAGCGGAACGGCGCCGAGCATCGCCGCCATCGTCGTCATCATGATCGGGCGGAAGCGGAGCAGGCAGGCTTCGCGGATCGCATCCAGCGAGTTCATGCCGCGGTTGCGCTCGGCGTCCAGCGCGAAGTCGATCATCATGATCGCGTTCTTCTTGACGATGCCGATCAGCAGGATGACGCCGATCAGCGCCATGATCGAGAACTCGGTCCCGAAGGCCATCAGCGCCAGCAGCGCGCCGACGCCGGCCGAGGGCAGGGTGGACAGGATCGTCAGCGGGTGGACGTAGCTCTCATAGAGCACGCCGAGCACGATGTAGATCGCAACCAGTGCCGCCAGCACCAGGAACGGCTGGTTCGACAGCGAGTCCTGGAACACCTTTGCCGTGCCGGCGAACGTGCCGCGGATCGTCGCGGGCACGCCGAGCCGGTTCATGGTGGCTTCGATGGTCGCCGTCGCCGTGCTCAAGGAGACGCCGGGCGGCAGGTTGAAGGAAATCGTGGTGGAGACCAGCAGGCCCTGGTGATTGACCCCGAGCGGCGTTGAGCCCTGGCCGAAATGCGCCACCGCCGACAGCGGGATCATGATCTCCTTGCTGGTCGAGACCGCAGAGCCGGTCGAGGCCGCGCCCTTGCCGGTCTGTCCGATCGAGTTGGTGGCAAGGTTGCGCGCGGCTTGAGCGTTGGCGGCTGCCGCTGCGCCCGATGTGGCCGGCGATACGATGGTGCCTGCGACCGCATTGGTCGACTGCGAGCCGCCGACCGAGCCGCCCGAGGTCGAGACCCAGATGTCCTTCAGCGTCTCGGGGGTCTGCCAGTAGCGTGGCGCCACCTCCATGATGACGTGATACTGGTTGCGGGCGACATAGATGGTTGAGACCTGGCGCTGGCCAAATGCGTCATAGAGCGTGTTGTCGATCTGGCTCACCGTGACGCCGAGTTGCGCTGCGGCATCGCGATCGATGATCACCCGGGATTCGAGGCCCTTGTTCTGCTGGTCGCTGTTGACATCGGCGAGAACAGACGTTTCGCGCTGCAAGGCCGCGGCGATCTTTGGTGACCATTCGTTCAGTTCTTCCAGCGAGTCGCCCTGGAGGGTGTATTGGTATTGCGCGTTGCTGGCGCGGCCGCCGACGCGGATGTCCTGCACCGCCTGCAGGAACAGGGTGGCGCCAGGCACCACCGCCATCTGACGCCGCAGCCGGCCGATCACCTCGTCGACATTGGCGTGCCGTTCGGAGAGCGGCTTCAGCGAGACGAACATGAAGCCGGAATTGGTTTGCCCGCCTCCGGTAAAGCCGACGGCGGTCTCGACGGCGGGATCCCTTGAGATGATGGTGACGAACTGCGCCAGCTTCTGCTGCATCAACTGGAAGGAGATGCTCTGGTCGGCCTGGATGTTGCCAACGATCCGCCCGGTGTCCTGCTGCGGGAAGAAGCCCTTCGGGATGACGATGTAGAGATAGACATTGAGGCCGATGGCGGCGACGAACATCACCATGATGGCCAGCGGATACTCGAGTGCGCTCGTCAGCGTCCGTCGGTAGAAGCCCAGCATCGCCTCGAAGAAGCGTTCGCTGATCTGATAGAGCCGGCCGTGCTCGCCGCTTTCTTCACGCAGCAGCACCGCGCACATCATCGGTGTGGTGGAGAGCGAGACCGCGAGCGAAATCATGATCGAGATCGAGATCACCATGGCGAATTCGCGGAACAAGCGGCCGATGATACCGCCCATCAAGAGGATCGGGATGAACACTGCGATCAGCGAAATGCTCATCGAGAGCACGGTGAAGCCGACCTCGTTCGCGCCCTTCAGCGCCGCATTCAGCGGCGACATGCCATCCTCGATGTAGCGGGTGACGTTCTCCAGCACGACGATGGCGTCGTCGACGACGAAGCCGGTCGCAACCGTCAATGCCATCAGCGAGAGGTTATCCAGGCTGTAGCCGATCAGGTACATGGCGCCGAAGGTGGCGACCAGCGACACCGAGACCGCGACGACCGGGATGAAGGTGGCGCGCAGGTTCCGCAGGAAGGCGAACACCACGACGATGACGAGCAGCACGGCCAGGATCAGCGTGCGCTCGACGTCGCGCAGCGAGGTGCGGATGGTGGTCGAGCGGTCGACGCCGACACCGATGTCGATGGCCGGCGAGATCGAGGCGCGCAGCGTCGGTACCAGCGCCTTCACCGCGTCAACGGTCGAGATGATGTTGGCGCCGGGCTGCCGGTAAAGAATGAGCAGCACTGCCGGCTTGCCGTTGGCGAGGCCGGCGTTACGCAGGTTTTCCACGCCGTCGGTGACTTCGCCGACATCGGTGAGATGCACAGGCGCGCCGTTGCGATAAGCGACGATCAGCGATTTGTAGTCGTCGGCCTTGTTGGCCTGGTCGTTGGAATAGATCTGGTAGCGCTCTTCGCCGACATCGATGCCGCCCTTCGGGCTGTGGGCGTTGGCACTGGAAAGCGCCGCGCGCACATCTTCCAGCCCGATGCCGTATTTGAACAGGGCCGAGGGAATGAGATCGACGCGCACGGCGGGCAGTGAGCTGCCGCCGACCACCACCTCGCCGATGCCATCGACCTGCGAGAGCTTTTGCGCGAGTACGGTGGAGGCTGCGTCATAGAGGTCGCCGCGACTTGCGGTGTCTGATGTCAGCGTCAGGATCAGGATGGGCGCGTCGGCCGGGTTGACCTTCTTGTAGCTCGGGTTGCTGCGCAAGCTGGTCGGCAAGTCCGCACGGGCGGCGTTGATCGCGGCCTGCACGTCGCGCGCCGCGCCATTGATATCGCGATTGAGGCCGAACTGCAGCGTGATCCGCACCGAGCCGACCGAGCTCGTCGACGTCATCTCGGTGACATCGGCGATCTGGCCGAGATGCTTCTCCAGCGGGCTGGCGACCGTGGTCGCGACGTCCTGCGGGCTCGCGCCGGGCAGCGTCGCCTGCACCGAGATGGTGGGGAAGTCGACCTGCGGCAGCGGCGACACCGGCAGCTTGAAGAACGCCACCGCGCCGGCTGCCGCCAGGCCAAAGGTGAGCAACGTCGTTGCGACCGGCCGCCGAATGAACGGTGTTGACGGCCCCATGGCTCAATGCGCCTCGCTCGCGGGGTGCGGGCTCGTGGGCCGCCCGCCGAAGCGAATGGCGAGACGGTCGAACCAGAGATAGATCACCGGTGTCGTGAACAGCGTCAGCATCTGGCTGACGAGCAGGCCGCCGACGATGGAAACGCCGAGCGGATGGCGCAGCTCCGAGCCGGCGCCGGTGCCGACCATCAAGGGCAGGGCGCCGAGCACGGCGGCCATGGTGGTCATGATGATCGGGCGGAAGCGCAGCAGGCAGGCCTGGTAGATCGCCTCGCGCGGCGGCTTGCCTTCGTTGCGTTCGGCATCGAGCGCGAAGTCGATCATCATGATCGCGTTCTTCTTCACGATGCCGATCAACAGAATAATGCCGATGATGGCGACGATGGTGAGCTCCTGGCCCGCCGCCATCAGCGCCAGCAGCGCGCCGATGCCGGCCGACGGCAGGGTCGAAAGGATCGTGATGGGATGGATGAAGCTCTCATAGAGCACGCCAAGCACGATATAGACGACGACGATCGCGGCCGCGATCAGGAACAGCTGGTTCGACAGCGAGGACTGGAAGGCCAGCGCCGCGCCCTGGAAGCTGGTGATGACGCCGAGCGGCTGGCCGATGTCGATCTGCGCCTGCTTGACGGCGGCGACCGCATCGCCGAGTGCTGCGCCGGGCGCGAGGTTGAAGGAGATGGTCGCCGAGGGGAATTGTCCGAGATGGGAGACCTGCAATGGCGCGGTTTCCTCGCGGAACTTGGCCATCACCGCCAGCGGCACCGGCGTCGAGCCGACCGACGACGGCAGGTAGATGTCCGACAAGGACTGCAATGAGGTCTGCAGCGACGGATCGGCCTCGAGGATGACGCGGTACTGGTTGGAATTGGTGAAGATGGTCGAGACGATGCGCTGGCCGTAGGAATCGTAGAGCGCGTTGTCGATGGTGGCCGGCGTGATGCCGAAGCGCGCCGCCTGGTCGCGGTCGATGTCGACATAGACCGAGAGGCCCTGGGCCGCGATGTCGCTTGCGACATCGGCGAACTCCGGCAGCGAGCGGAGCTTGTCGACCAGCTTTGGCGTCCACTCCGCCAGTTGCGCGGGATCGGCGTCCTGCAGGATGAACTGATATTGCGTCTTGGAGACGGTGCCTTCGATGGTCAGATCCTGCACCGGCTGCATGTACAGCGTGATGCCGGTGAGGCCGCTGGTCGCGTTCTTCAGCCGCTGCATGACCGTCGAAATGTCGGACTTGCGCTGGTCATGCGGCTTGAGGTTGATCAGGATGCGGCCGGAGTTCAGCGTGGTGTTGGTGCCGTCGACGCCGATGAAGGAGGAGAGGCTGTCGACCTCGGGGTCTTTCAGGATGATGCTGGCAAGCTGCTGCTGCCGTTCCGCCATCGCGGCGTAGGACACCGATTGCGGCGCCTCGGAGATGGCCTGGATCACGCCGGAGTCCTGCAGCGGGAAGAAGCCCTTCGGGATCACGACATAGAGGTAGGCGGTCAACGCGAAGGTGCCGAGCGCGATGAAGAGCGTGAGTGTCTGGCGATCGAGCACCCAACGCAGCATATGGCCGTAGATTTCAATGACCTTGTCAAAACCTTCGCGGCTCAAGCGCTGGAAGGCGTTCTCCTCGTCGGCGGTTTCCGGCTTGAGCAGCTTAGCGCAGGCCATCGGCACCAGCGTCAGCGATACCACCGCCGAGATCAGGATCGTCACCGACAGCGTGATCGCAAATTCGCGGAACAGGCGGCCGACCACGTCGCCCATGAACAGCAGCGGGATCAGCACCGCGATCAGCGACACCGTCAGCGAGATGATGGTGAAGCCGATCTGCTCGGAGCCTTTCAGCGCCGCCTCGAGCGGGCTGTCGCCTTCCTCGATATAACGCGAGATGTTCTCGATCACGACGATGGCGTCGTCGACCACAAAGCCGGTCGCGATCGTCAGCGCCATCAGCGACAGATTGTTGAGGCTGAAGCCGAACAGATACATTGCTCCCAGCGTGCCGACCAGCGACAGCGGCACCGAGAGCGAGGGGATCAGCGTGGCGCGCGCCGAGCGCAGGAACACGAAAATCACCAGCACGACCAGCAGCACCGCGAGCGACAGCTCGTATTCCACATCGCGCACGGAGGCGCGGATAGTGATGGTGCGGTCGGTCAGGATGGTCATGTCAATGGCGGCCGGCAGCGTCGCCTGCAATTGCGGGAGGAGCTGCTTGATGCCCTCGACCACCGAGATGACGTTGGCGCCCGGCTGCCGCTGGATGTTGAGGATGATCGCCGGCGTCGCGTTCATCCAGGCGCCGAGCTTGTCGTTCTGCGCGCCGTCGACGACATCGCCGACATCGGAGAGGCGCACGGGTGAGCCGTTCTTGTAGGCGACGATCAGCGAGGCGTAATCGCTGGCGTTCCTGATCTGGTCGTTGGCATTGATGGTGTAGGCGCGCATGCCGCCGTCGAAATTGCCCTTGGGCGTGTTGACGTTGGCGTTGCCGAGCGTGGTACGGAGGTCGTCGATATTGAGCCCGTAGGCCGCGAGCTTGCGGATGTCGGCGCGGATGCGCACCGCGGGCCGCTGGCCGCCGGAAAGGCTGACCAGGCCGACGCCGGGCAGCTGCGAGATCTTTTGTGCGAGCCGGGCATCGACGAAGTCTTCGACCTTGGTCAGCTCCATGGTCTTGGAGGTGATGCCGAGGGTGAGGATCGGCGCGTCGGCGGGGTTGACCTTGGCGTAGATCGGCGGCGCGGGCAGGTCGGAAGGCAGCAGATTGCCGGCGGCGTTGATCGCGGCCTGCACCTCCTGCTCGGCGATGTCGAGCGAGATGGAAAGGCCGAATTGCAGGGTGATGACGGAGGAGCCGGCCGAGCTGATCGAGCTCATCTGGTTCAAATTCGGCATCTGGCCGAACTGCACTTCCAGCGGCGCGGTCACCGACGAGGTCATCACGTCGGGGCTGGCGCCGGGATAGAAGGTCTGGACCTGGATGGTCGGGTAATCGACCTCAGGCAGGGCGGCGACGGGGAGGAAGCGGAACGCCAGCATGCCCGAGAGCATGATGGCGATCATCAGCAGCGTGGTCGCCACCGGCCGTAGAATAAACGGCTGTGACGGGTTCATTGTTTCGGCTCGCCCTGCTTCTGTCCGTCCTGTTGAGGTGCGTCCTGCTTCGATTCGTCTTGCTTCGATTCTTGGCCTTGTTTGGCCTCGCCGTCGGAACGCCGCCTCTTCTTGGCACCCGGGGTCGCCTGATCGCCGCCCGCCGGCGCCTTCGCGGCGCCCGCTGGGTTATTGGCATCGGCCTCGGAGCGCACGATGACTTTCGCGCCTTCGCGCAGCTTGTCGGCGCCATCGATCACGATGCGGTCGCCGGGCTGCACGCCCGAGAGCACCTCGACGCGATTGCCATCGGTGATGCCGAGTTTCACCGGGCGCACCGTGACCGTGCTGTCGTCCTGGACGAGATAGACGAAGGTACCGGGCACGCCGCGCTGGATGCCCGAGGTCGACATCGTCACCACGTCCTTGTGGGTGTCGAGCAACAGGCGAATATTGACGAACTGGTTCGGGTAGAGCGTCTTCGGCTCGTTCGGGAATTCCGCGCGCAGCTTGATCGTGCCGGTGGTCGGATCGATCTGGCTGTCGAACGTGTTCAGCTTGCCTTGCGCCAGTGTGTCGGAGCCGGAACGATTGAGCGCGGTCACCGGCAGCGTGGCGCCGACCTGCAACCGCTTGGAGATCGCCTGCAGATTGTCCTCAGGGATCGTGAAGAGCACGCTGATCGGCTGGATCTGCGTGATCACGACCAGGCCATTGGCGTCGCCCGGGGTGACGTAGTTGCCCTGGTCGACCTGGCGCAGGCCGACGCGGCCGTCGAGCGGGGAGAGGATCTTGGTGTAGGCGAGGTTGACTTCGGCGGCTTTGACCAGGCCGCGGTCGGCTTCGACCGTGCCCTGATCCGTCGCGACCAGGGCGACCTGCGTATCCAGTGTCTGGTGCGGCACGGCATTCTGCGCGGCAAGGCCCTGATACCGGGCGAGGTCGACCTGTGCGCCCTTCAACGTTGCTTCGTCGCGGGCGAGTTGGCCGCGCTGCTGGGCGAGGGCCGCCTCATAGGGCCGCGGATCGATTTCGGCGAGCAGGTCGCCCTTCTTGACCTCGTCGCCTTCCTTGAACACGACCTTTATCAGATAGCCAGAAATCTGGGTGCGGATGGTGACGGTGGCGAGCGAGGTCACCGTGCCGAGCGCGTTGAGATTGACGCCGATGTCGCCCTTGCCGACCGTTTCCGGAACGATCGACATCGGTGCGCCACCGCCGCCCCTTCGGCCGCCTGCCGGTTGCTCCGGCGCGGGCTGGTTGCGGGTCCACCAGACGATGCCGGCAACGACCAGCAAGACCAGGAGCGAGACCAGCACGACCCGGCCGCCCGAGCGCGGCTTGGTCGGCGGGCGCTGATAGTCGGGAACTTTAGCGGGTTGCTTGACTGGCTGGTCCATGATGCTCGTCTGCATAGGGAGAAAGGCGGAGATTTTAGTCTTTCGCAGTCTACCGCTTCCGATACCGTCGGGACATTCCCATGGACAACATTTTGAACAGCCCGGTTCAAGCTTGTCGCATTAATATTCAGAAAGAATTGTGCTTTTTGACCTTTCGTGACCAAGGAATCACGTTTTTGGTCAGTTCCGCCGCCGCCGAACCTGGCCGTTCCAATTCTTACAGGTGGATGACGCCGCGGCGCGCGGCATGCGCCACCGCATCGGTGCGTCCGGTGGCATCGAGCTTGTCCAGGATCGAGCCGACATGAAACTTCGCGGTATGGACGGAGATGCCGAGCTGTCGGGCGATCGACTTGTTGGACGCGCCCTCGGCCATCAACGCCAGCACGTCGAGCTCACGCGGGGTCAGCTCGACGTCGCCTGATTCGCCAATGCCCGGCCGTTCGCGCGGCACGATGGCGATGTCGGCCGTTTGGCCCGGGGCGGCGAGGGCAAGACCGGCAATCCCGCCAAGCAGCGAGGCAAGCCGGTCCGCCAGCGCCGGATCGTCGATCTCGATCGCTATTGTGATGGTTGGCGAGGTTTCTTCGCTCACCGCTCCGGCCTTTCGCCGATGGTGAGCTTGAAATTCATGGGCTCGTCGGCGCGCCGGACCGTGACATCAACCACCGAGCCGACGCTGTCAGGACCGAGCGCACGCAATAACGCCCGCACACCGGAAAGCTTTTCGCCGTTCCAAGCGACGATCACATCGCCCTGGCGGATGCCGGCGGCGGCCGCGGGGCCGGTCTTGTCGACGCTCATCACCATGGCGCCGATGCCGTCGTCGAGCTTGACCGGCTGCAGGCCGAGCCCGAGATAGCCGCGCGCCACGCGGCCATGGGTCTCGAGCTTGGGAGCAACCCGCTCGATCGTGGCGGAGGGAATGACCAGCACGCGGCGCGGGCCAAGCACCGCCATGCCGAAGGCTTCGCCCGCGGCGTTCAGGGCAAGACCGCCCTGGTGGCTGAAGGCCAGCCGCACGTCGAGCTCGATCCGCGCGTCGATGTCCCCACCACGCAGGCTGCGCCAGCGCTCGCCCGAAAGCGATACGGCGCCGAGTGCTGCCGTCGGCACGCCGCGCTCGGCAGCGACGACGACGCTGAGGGCGCCGAGCGCAGGCACTTGCGACGACAGCGTCGCCGGCGCAAGGTTTGCGGTATCGACGCGGAGCACGGCGATGTCGGTGGTGTGATCGCGCCCGGCGATGGTCGCGGTGCGCGACGTGCCATCGGCAAGCTTGACGGCAATTTCACCTTCGTCGGCCAGCGCCTCATCGGCGGTCACGACGAGGCCCTGCTTCCAGACAAAGCCGGTCGCGCGCGAGCGGCGCGAATGCACGGAGACGACCGAAGGCCGCGCTTTGGCGACGACGCCTTCGAGCGCGGTGGAGAGGGAGGAGAGAAGGGTCGGGTCGGACATGGGAAATCTCCAGTTAGGTTGGGCCTAATCTGGGACTTCGCAAGGGGAGCGCGTAACTGCCCTGATGGGCGGGC
>DATHMA010000226.1:0-6848 GCA_035487555.1 Bradyrhizobium sp.
GATCGCCATGACCGGCGACCTCAAGCTCTGGACGATCTATGTCTCCGTCGTCGCGGTCGGCGCCAAGATCGCGGCCTTTGCGATCCAATACGTCGTGTTTCGACTGGCCGTCACCAACCGCATCCGCGCGGCCGCCAGCACGTAAAAAGCGCTTTCAAACAACCCGATTAGGCTTGCGCGGCGAGATGGGTTATACCGCCGCACAAGCCTTTTGTGCGCAACGAGGAGGAACGAATGGCGGTGGACGGCAATTGGGATCTGGTGATGACGACACCGATGGGCGATCGCAACGCGACGCTGAGCCTGAAAAGCGCCGGCGGCACGCTGACGGGCACGCAAAGCGCCGACGGCAATTCCACCGAGATTTTCGACGGCACCGTCAATGGCGACGACGTGGCCTGGAAAGTGTCGATCACCAACCCGATGCCGCTGACACTCGAGTTCACCGGAAAGGTCGCGGGTGACGCCATCTCCGGCGAGATGGGCATCGGCTTCATGGGCAATTTCCCGTTCACGGGGAAGCGGGCGTAAGCGCTGCCGTTGTCAGCCGGGGCGCCGCGGCACGATCGCGATCGGCGTGAAGGTGTAGACGGCGTCCCCGCTCTGGTTATAGACGGTCCATTTGACACGGGCGATGCCCACCGGCTTCGTTCGTGACGGCACCAGCTCAACGATCTCGCCTTCAAGGCGAAGCGCATCGCCAGGCCGCACCGGCTTAAGCCAGCGCAGTTCGTCAACGCCGGCGCCAAACAGCGGATGCGGCCCGAACGGCCGCGTCGTGGTGGCGAGCTTCATGGCGATCGCCGCGGTGTGCCATCCGGATGCCGCGAGCCCGCCGAGGATCGTGTCCTTGGCAGCTTCTTCATCCAAATGAAACGGCTGCGGATCGAATTCGGATGCAAAGCGCAGGATGTCCTCCTTCGACACCGTCGTCACCGCATCGCTCGCGAATTTCATGCCGACCTTCAGGTCGTCGAACCATTCAACCATCTTGTTCTCAACTTTCTGATCGCAATCGACCTGACACTAACACCGGAGATCAAAACCAAATCCGCATCGGCAATCGATATTCGTCCAGCGGCACGTCCTTTTCGGGGACGCTGCCTTCCGGCTCGCGCGCCGCAATCGCCACCGCGCACGCATCCAGCACATCGTCGCGTTTGGCACCAGTACCGATCCGCTGCTCATCGAGCCAGCGATCTACATCGCGGAATCCTTGCCGCTTCAGCAACCTGCGGCGAAGTACATCGCCCTCCTCCGACTTCTTCGGTGGTAACGGCTTGCTGCCGTTCAGGCGCAGAAATACCAGCTCGGGATGAACCTCGCATACGTCGATCGGAGGATGCGCGCGCAAAAAGGCGTCGACCTCCATGATCTTCCTTCCGAGATGCCAGAGCTGGCGAGAGACGCGCGTCTGCCCACGTCGCAGCGCTTCCCGGTTGGCCTGGTCCGGATCGGAAAACTCCTCCCAGAGCCAGCGCCGCGCGCCGGTGAAGACGCGCGAGGCATGAGGCCGCAGCCTTTCGCGCGCGAGCAGATCGCAGGCGCGCGCGCCGTCCTCCGTCATGCCGATGGGGATATCGATCCCGGCGCGATCGAACTTGCCCGACAGCGCCTCGGTGACATCAGCATGGAAAGAGATCGTTTGCTCATCGCCGTCGAGGCAGACGGCGACCCAGCCCTCCGAAAATCCGTCGAGGCCGATGGCCCTCAACCGAGATTGAGCTCCTTGAAGAAGTCATTGCCCTTGTCATCGATGATGATGAAGGCCGGGAAATCGACGACCTCGATGCGCCAGATCGCTTCCATGCCGAGCTCGGGATATTCGACCACCTCGACCTTCTTGATGCAGTGCTCGGCGAGGTTCGCTGCCGCGCCGCCGATCGAGCCGAGATAGAAGCCGCCGTGCTTCTTGCAGGCCTCGCGCACGGCCGGCGCGCGGTTGCCTTTGGCCAGCATCACCATCGAGCCGCCGGCCGCCTGAAACTGGTCGACAAAGGAATCCATGCGGCCTGCGGTGGTCGGACCGAACGCGCCGGAGGCATAGCCTTCGGGCGTCTTCGCAGGGCCCGCGTAGTAGATCGGATGGTCCTTGAAATAATCCGGCAGCGGCTCGCCCTTCTCCAGCCGCTCGCGCAGCTTGGCATGCGCGGAGTCGCGCGCGACGATCATCGTGCCGGTCAGCGACAGCCGCGTCTTGATCGGATTCTTCGAGAGCGTCGCCAGGATGTCCTTCATCGGCTGGTTGAGGTTGATCTGGACGACGTCGCCGCCGAGCGCCTGCTCGACCTGGGGCAGATATTGCGCGGGGTTATGCTCGAGCTCCTCGAGATAGACGCCGTCCTTGGTGATCTTGCCGAGCACTTGGCGGTCGGCCGAGCAGGACACGCCGAGCCCGATCGGCAGCGAGGCGCCATGGCGCGGCATGCGGATCACCCGCACGTCGTGGCAGAAATATTTGCCGCCGAACTGCGCCCCCACGCCGAGGCTCTGCGTCATCTTGTGGATTTCCTGCTCCATCTCGACATCGCGGAAGGCGTTGCCGTCGGCCGAACCATGGGTCGGCAGCGCATCGAGATAACGGGCGGAAGCAAGCTTCACCGTCTTCATGCAGAGTTCGGCGGAAGTGCCGCCGATGACGATGGCGAGATGATAGGGCGGGCACGCCGCAGTGCCCAGCGTCAGGATCTTCTCCTTCAGGAACGCCAGCAGCCGATCCTTGGTCAGCACCGAGGGCGTCGCCTGGAACAGGAAGCTCTTGTTCGCGGACCCACCGCCCTTGGCCATGAACATGAACTTGTAGGCATCATCACCCTCGGCGTAGATTTCGCACTGCGCCGGCATGTTGTTGGCGGTGTTCTTCTCCTCATACATCGAGATCGGCGCCACCTGCGAATAGCGCAGATTGCGGCGCAGATACGCATCGCGAGCGCCTTCCGACAACGCAGCCTCGTCCTCGCCATCAGTGATGACGTTGCAGCCCTTCTTGCCCATGATGATTGCCGTGCCGGTATCCTGACACATCGGCAGCACGCCGCCGGCCGCGATATTGGCATTCTTCAGGAAGTCGAGCGCAACGAACTTGTCGTTCGGGCTCGCCTCCTTGTCCTCGAGGATATTGCGGAGCTGCTTCAGATGCCCGGGCCGCAGATAGTGATTGATCTCGCCGAAGGCCGCTTCCGACAGCGCCCGCATCGCTTCGCGCGACACCACCAGCATGTCCTTGCCGAGCACCTTCTCGACGCGCACGCCCTCGGCCGTCACCTTCTTGTAGGGCGTCATGTCCGCGCCAAGCGGAAACAGCGGCGTATGCTTATAGGGCGGAACGGGCTTTTGCTGGTCGGGAAAGGCGGTGGGAGCGTTCATGGAGCGTCTCGCGGGGTTTGTGGACCGCGCCGGGGCGGCCTTGACAGGTCTGATAGACTACCACCGCTGACCAGCGCAACACAGCTTTCAGCATGGCGATGGCGAGGGGCGTGATGGCTAGTTTTGTCCTGATTCCAGGTGGTTGGCGCGGCGGCTGGACCTTCGCCGACTTCGTCGCGCGGCTCAAGCGAGCAGGCCATGAGGCCTACGCGGTGACCCTGAGCGGCCTGGACGTCGCACTGGGGCCATCCGGCGCCAATATCAATCTCGACACGCATATTGCCGACGTCATCGAGCTTCTCGCCGTCGAGGACCTGTCCGAGGTGATCCTGTGCTCGCACAGCTATGGCGGCATGGTCGCCGCCGGCGTCGCCGATCGCGCGCCGGAGCGGATTGCCGCGCTCGCTTATCTCGACGCTTTCGTGCCGGCGAACGGCCAATCCTGGTGGGATCTCGCAAACGAGCATTTCCGCCAGCTCATCATCGAAAACGCACGTCACGACGGGCTGACGGTCGAGCCGCCCGCAGGCCGCGATGCCCGTCGAAGGCCACATCCGATCGGCTCATTCCTGCAGGCGCTTCACCTCACCCGCGCCGAAAAGCCGATACCTCGGACATTCGTCTACGCCACCGGCTGGAGCGCGACGCCGTTCGCGGCACAATATGAGCGCTTGCGCGACGATCCGGCATGGCAGGTTCACACCCTCGCCTGCGGTCACGACGTCGTCAACGAGGCTGCTGATGAGGTGTTCGAGATTCTCACGCGGGTGGCGGGCGATCTATCGTTGGCATAAACCTGCCTCTACTTTCCGCAGACAGACCAGCGACAGGATCTTGCGCCGCTAAGGGCCCCCGACGCTTTTCCCGATGTTGAGGGCTTTCATGGGAACGCTAGCTTTCCCTATCCTGCGCTCCGTGCAACACGGCTGTGATGGTTATGCGCTCCCTTACCCGATCGACCTCGTAAATCACGATATAGGGTAATCTTGGAACGACCCATTCGAACGTATCGGGCTCGCGTCCGGCGTGCCCCATGAACGGGAAGGAGATCAATAGCTCTGCGCTACCGAAAAGTCGCTGAACTATCTTCTTGGCGGCTGAAGGGCTATCCGTCGCGATCCAGCTGTAGATGTTTTCGAGATCGGCAATCGCCTCATCGTCGAAGACAAGCTCCATCCCGTACTATGAACCTAATTTATCGATGCGAGCCCACGCTTCCGCATGCGACAGCAGCTTGCGATTGGGGTTAGCGATACGACGGCGCACTTCTTCCACCTGAGCGTCCGTCAGGCGGATCTCGCGCATGTGCTTCACGTAGTCGAGCAACGCGCCGGCGGCGGCATCTTGATCATCCGGCGGCAGCTGTTCGACTTGGCGCAGTGCTTCTTCAAGTAGCTTTGTCATTTAAATAATATAGCACGATACGCCGAACAATTTCTACTACGGCAAGAAAGCCTCAGTGCGCGAAAGGTAGAAAACCCGCCCTTGCGCTCTCCCTCCCCATTCGCTTCAATGGCGGTGAAGGGGCCTTCACATGACATCACGACGACAATTTCGCCGACCGTTCCTGCTTGCCGCCGCGCTCGCATTTTTTGCTGCATTCATCGCCTCCCCCGCCCGCGCCGACCGTTGCGACGATACCGCCAAGCAACTGGCGGAAGCGATCGACGGGCTCAAGGTCAATTTCAAGGCCGCCAACATCATCTATCTGACGCATCCGGCGGCGACCGAATTTTCGCTGGGCTGCCAGGGCAGCCAATATGCCACCGAGCTCTACGCCAAGGGCGACCGCAAGCTCAAACCGGAATTCCTGAACCTGGTCGCTTCGGCGGCAGCCGTGATCTTTACACTGCCCAAGGACGACACCACGACCGGCACCTCGCGCTGCCTGAAGCGCATGGGGATCCTGCGCGGCAACAAGATCGTGCTGCGCTACAAGCGGCTCGACATGGAATGCGATCGCACCAAGACAGACGCGTCCATCGTGGTTCGCCGCGGCCTCGACCAGTAGCCGAAACAATAAAGCCGGCTGCGATCATTGTGTCCGGGCATGCGTCCCCTGTTCACCATGCCGGCCGTCGCGCGCCGATCGCTCGCATTTTAACGAATTATTTTATCCAGCCTTGATGGAAGGCGCTCACGGTCGGCACAACAAAAGGAACCGACCGATGGATGTCTCCAGCGTCTCGCCCTCGTCCCCGGTTGCGCCGGTGGATACGAGCGGCTCCCAGCCACAGGTGCAGGCGACGACCAGCACCGACAACAACAGCGACTACCAGCCGCCGCCGAAGGCGCCGCTGCCGCCCGGCCAGGGCACGCGCGTGGACCAGCTCGCGTAAATTTACGCCGCCGGCATTCCATTGGACGGCGTGACCTCGGCTTCCGCGGTCACGCGCGCGATACTGTCCATCACCCGGCCCCAGCCCGGCGACATCGCATCGAACGCGAATTTGTTGCCGGGGAAGACGAAGCCGTCATGCACCATCCTCACGTGCGTGCCGCCGTCGACTTTGGTCAGCGTCCAGGTCACCTCGGAGTGGAGCCGTGACCCATAGGCCGGATTGGAATCCGAGCCGCCCTTCCAGGAATAACGCAGCAGCGCCGGCGGGTCGCATTGCAACACTTCGCACTGCACGATGCCGTCCCAATCGCCCATCGGCTTGGTCTGGAAGGTGAAGCGATAGCCAACCACCGGCTCGAAGTCGTTCGGCATCAGCCATTTCGCGATCAGCTCGCTCCTGGTCAGCGTGCGCCAGATGCGCTCCGGCGGATACGGCAACACCTTCTCGACCGCGATCGCGTGCGTCTCACTCATCACCACCCTCCTCCAACAGCTTCTCGAGTTTCTCGAAGCGCTCGCGCCAGAACGCTTCGTAAGTACTGAGCCAATCGGCCAGCGGCGCCAGGCCCTTCGGCGACGGGCGGTAATAGATGTGCCGTCCGTCGCGGCGCTCCGTCACTAGGCCCGCTTCGCGCAACGCGCGCAGATGTTGCGACACCGCCGGCTGCGAGACTTTGAGCCCCTTTACCAGCGCGGTCGCGGCGATCTCAGGCTCACCGGCAATGCGCTCGAACACCGCCCGGCGCGTCGGGTCGGCGAGCGTTTTCATCACGGATGTCAGTTGCAGGGCCTGTGTCATGACTTAATATAAGCAAATACTTATATATTAGTCAACCACCGTAAACCTGCCAGAATGGGCCACGACCTTGATGGTCCCCAGCGGCCCCCGTCATTCCCGCTGAAGGAGAGCGAAGCATGCCCGACTTGCGGACATTCACCGGCGGCTGCCATTGCGGCATGGTCCGCTTCGAGTGCACCTCGGACCTCGCCATGGTGACCGCGTGCAACTGCTCGATCTGCACCAAGAAAGGGCTGCACTTCACCTTCGTGCCGCCGAAGAGCTTTCAGCTCCGCGCCGGCGGGGAGAATTTGAAGGAATATCTGTTCAACAAGCACGCCATCCGTCACCAGCTCTGCAACG
>DATHMA010000227.1:0-6613 GCA_035487555.1 Bradyrhizobium sp.
GAAGGGCTACCGCACCGGCGGTTCGGTGCACTTCATCGTCAACAACCAGATCGGCTTCACCACCTATCCGCGCTATTCGCGCTCCTCGCCCTATCCGTCCGATGTGGCGAAGATGATCGATGCGCCGATCTTCCATGTGAACGGCGACGACCCGGAAGCCGTGGTGTTCGCCGCCAAGGTCGCGACTGAGTTCCGGCAGAAATTCCACAAGCCGGTCGTCATCGACATGTTCTGCTATCGCCGGCACGGTCACAACGAAGGCGATGAGCCGGCGTTCACCCAGCCGGTAATGTACAAGAAGATCGCGGCACATCCCTCGACGCTGGAAATCTATGCCAAGCGGCTTGTCAGCGAAGGCGTGATCACCGATGGCGAGGTCGACAAGGCCAAGGCCGATTGGCGCGCGCGCCTCGACGCCGAGTTCGAAGCCGGCACCGGCTACAAGCCGAACAAGGCCGATTGGCTCGACGGCAAATGGGCCGGATTCAAGATCGCCGACCAGGAAGAAGACGCGCGTCGCGGCATTACTGGTGTCAAGATTGCTGCGCTGAAGGAGATCGGCCGCAAGATCACCAAGGTGCCCGACGGCTTCCGTGTCCATCGCACCATCGGACGCTTCCTGGAAAACCGGTCAAAGGCGATCGACAGCGGTATTGGCCTCGACTGGGCGACCGGCGAGGCGCTGGCGTTCTGCACCCTGCTGGAGGAAGGCCATCACGTGCGGCTGTCCGGCCAGGACAGCGAGCGCGGTACTTTCTCGCAGCGGCATTCGGTGCTGATCGACCAGGAGGACGAGAGCCGCTACACGCCGTTCAACCATCTCGGCGGCGATCAGGGCCACTACGAAGTCATCAACTCGCTGCTGTCCGAAGAGGCCGTGCTCGGCTTCGAATATGGCTACTCGCTCGCCGAGCCGAATGCGCTCGCGATGTGGGAAGCCCAGTTCGGCGACTTCGCCAACGGCGCGCAGGTCCTATTCGACCAGTTCATCTCTTCGGGCGAGCGCAAGTGGCTGCGCATGTCGGGCCTCGTCTGCCTGCTGCCGCATGGCTATGAAGGGCAGGGACCGGAGCACTCCTCCGCGCGTCTGGAACGCTATCTGCAGCAATGCGCCGAAGACAACATGCAGGTCTGCTATCCGACCACGCCCGCGAACTACTTCCATGTGCTGCGGCGGCAATTGCATCGCGAGATCAGGAAACCCCTGATCCTGATGACGCCGAAATCGCTGCTCCGCCACAAGCGTGCGGTCTCACGGCTCGACGAACTCGGCGAGGGCTCCACCTTCCACCGCATCCTGTATGATGACGCGCAAATGCTGCCCGACGAGAAGATCAAGCTCGTGGGCGACGACAAGATCCGCCGCGTCGTGCTGTGCACCGGCAAGGTCTATTACGACCTCTACGATGAGCGCGAGAAGCGCGGGCTCGACGACGTCTATCTGATGCGCATCGAGCAGCTCTATCCGGTGCCGCTCAAGGCGCTGGTGACGGAGCTCGGCCGCTTCAAGGGCGCCGAGATCGTCTGGTGCCAGGAAGAGCCGCGCAACATGGGCGCGTGGCACTTCATCGAGCCGTACCTGGAATGGGTGCTGAACCAGATCCACGCGCCGAACAAGCGTCCGCGTTATGCCGGCCGCGCCGCGGCGGCCGCGACCGCGACCGGCTTGATGTCGAAGCATCTGGCGCAGCTCAAGGCATTCCTGGACGAGGCATTGAACTAAGAAACGAACGTCATGCCCCGCCGTCGCTTAAACGTGACGGTGGGCGATGACCACTGATTGCATGACCGCTCAAGGTTTTCGAGGAAACAAGCTATGACTGAAATTCGCGTTCCGACGCTCGGCGAATCCGTGACCGAGGCCACCATCGGCCGCTGGTTCAAGAAAGCCGGCGATGCCGTCGCCGTCGACGAGCCCTTGGTGGAGCTTGAGACCGACAAGGTCACCATCGAAGTGCCGGCGCCGTCGGCTGGCACGCTCGGGGAGATCGCCGCCAAGGATGGCGACACGGTTGCCGTCGGTGCGCTGCTCGGCCTGATCAATGATGGCGCAGGCGCTGCCGCGAAGCCCGCTGCTGCGCCCGCCGCGGCCAAGCCTGCGGCTCCGCCGCCGCCGCCCCAACCGGCAGCCGCCGCGCCGGCCCCTGCTGCTCCGAAGGTCGCTCCATCCGATGCGCCGCTGGCGCCGTCGGTGCGCAAGCTCTCGGCCGAGAGCGGCGTCGGTGCGACGACCGTGCCCGGCTCCGGCAAGGACGGCCGCGTCACCAAGGGCGACATGCTTGCCGCAATCGAGAAGGCGGCCTCCGCGCCGACCCCTGTCAATCAACCCGCCGCTGCCGTGCAGGTCCGCGCGCCGTCACCGGCCGACGACGCTGCGCGCGAAGAGCGGGTGAAAATGACGCGGCTGCGCCAGACCATCGCGCGCCGCCTCAAGGACGTGCAGAACACGGCCGCCATGCTGACGACCTTCAACGAGGTCGACATGACCAACGTCATGGCGCTGCGCGCACACTACAAGGACGCGTTCGAGAAGAAGCACGGCACCAAGCTCGGCTTCATGGGCTTCTTCACCAAGGCCTGCGTGCAGGCGCTGAAGGACATTCCGGCCGTCAACGCCGAGATCGACGGCACCGACCTGATCTACAAGAATTACTATCACATCGGCGTCGCCGTCGGCACCGACAAGGGGCTCGTCGTGCCCGTGGTGCGCGACTGCGACCACAAGTCGATCGCGGACATCGAGAAATCCATCGCTGATTTCGGCCGCCGTGCCCGTGACGGCCAGCTCAAGATCGACGAGATGCAGGGCGGCACCTTCACCATCACCAATGGCGGCATCTACGGCTCGTTGATGTCGACCCCGATCCTGAACGCGCCGCAGGCCGGCATCCTCGGCATGCACAAGATCCAGGAGCGGCCGATGGTGGTCGGCGGCAAGATCGAGGCGCGCCCGATGATGTATCTGGCGCTGTCCTATGATCACCGCGTCATCGACGGCAAGGAAGCGGTGACCTTCCTGGTCCGCGTCAAGGAGAGCCTTGAGGATCCGGCGCGGCTGGTGCTGGATCTCTGACGCAGTAGACCGCTCGATGCCGCGCGCGATCGTGGCATCGAGCCGATGATCGGCGGAACGTATTGAGTTGTGGGGGTGGGTTTGACTGACAAGGTAGCAATCATCACCGGCGGCAGCCGCGGCATTGGCCGTGCCACCGCCATCGCCACGGCTGCGCGCGGCTTCAAGGTCGTCGTCGGCTATGCCAACAACAAGGCGGCGGCGGACGAAGTGGTGGCCATGATCGAGGCCAAAAACGGCAAGGCGATCGCGGTGAAATGCGACATCGCCGAAGAGAGCGATATCCTGAAACTGTTCGAGGCCGCCGACAAGTTCGGCACGCTCGGGGTGCTGGTCAACAATGGCGGTATTGTCGGCAAAAGCGGCGTGCGCGTCGATGAGATGTCGGCCGAGCGCATCCAGCGCGTGATGGCCGTTAACGTCACCGGCAGCATTCTTTGCGCCCGCGAGGCCGTGAAGCGGATGTCGACCAAGCATGGCGGCAAGGGCGGCGTCATCATCAACCTGTCGTCGGTTGCTGCGAAGCTCGGCTCGCCCAACACCTATGTCGACTATGCCGCCTCCAAGGGCGCGATCGACTCTTTCACCATCGGTCTCGGCTATGAGGTCGCGGGCGAAGGCATCCGCGTCGCCGGCATCCGTCCCGGTCTGATCGATACGGAAATCCACGCCGCGGGCGGCGAGCCCGACCGCGCGCACCGGCTCGCACACATGGTGCCGATGAAGCGCGTCGGACAGGCGGAAGAGATTGCAAACGCCATCGTCTGGCTGATGTCGGACGAGGCGTCTTATGTAACCGCCGCCACCCTTGACGTTTCTGGCGGGCGTTGACACCTGACGCAGCCTCAAAGCTACAGGATTTAGATCATGGCCTATGATGTCGTTGTTATCGGTACCGGTCCCGGCGGATATGTCTGCGCGATCCGCGCGGCGCAGCTAGGCCAGAAGGTTGCCGTGGTCGAGAAGGACCCGACACTCGGCGGTACCTGCCTCAACGTCGGTTGCATGCCCTCGAAGGCGCTGCTGCATGCTTCCGAAATGTTCGAGGAGGCCGGACACTCCTTTGCCAAGATGGGCGTCAGCGTCCCGCCGCCGAAGCTCGATCTGCCGTCGATGATGAACTTCAAGCAGCAGGGCATCGACGGCAACGTCAAGGGCGTCGAGTTTCTGATGAAGAAAAACAAGATCGACGTCATTCACGGCAAGGGCAAGATCCTCGGCGCCGGCAAGATTGAAGTCGCGGGCGCTGACGGCAAGACGCAACTGGTCGAGACCAAGAACATCGTGATCGCCACCGGCTCCGACATCGCAAGGCTGAAGGGCATCGAGATCGATGAGAAGCGCATCGTGTCGTCGACCGGCGCGCTGTCGCTCGACAAGGTCCCCGGCAAGCTCCTGATCATCGGTGCGGGCGTGATCGGGCTCGAGCTCGGCTCGGTCTGGCACCGGCTCGGCGCCGAGGTCACGGTCGTCGAGTTTCTCGATCGCATCCTGCCCGGCATGGATGGCGAGGTCGCGCGGCAATTCCAGCGCATCCTCGAGAAGCAGGGATTCAAGTTCAAGCTCGGTGCCAAGGTCACGGCGGTCGAGACGTCGGGCAAGACGCTCGGCGCCAAGGTCGAGCCCGCCGCCGGCGGCGCGCCGGAAACGCTGGAGGCCGATGTCGTTCTCGTCTGCATCGGCCGCGTGCCCTATACCGAAGGCCTCGGGCTGCAACAGGCCGGGGTCGCACTCGACAATCGCGGCCGCGTGCAGATTGATTCGCATTTCTCGACCAACGTGAAGGGCATCTTTGCCATCGGCGATGTGGTCGCCGGTCCCATGCTCGCGCACAAGGCGGAGGACGAGGGCGTCGCTTGCGCGGAGATCATCGTCGGCCAGGCCGGCCACGTGAACTACGATGTGATCCCAGGTGTTGTGTATACCACGCCCGAGGTATCCTCCGTCGGCAAGACCGAGGAAGAGCTGAAAGAGGCGGGGCATGCCTATACCGTCGGCAAATTCCCCTTTACCGCCAATGGCCGCTCCAAGGTCAATCAAACCACCGATGGTTTTGTGAAGGTTCTCGCAGATGCGAAAACCGACCGTGTGCTGGGCGTGCACATTATCGGCGTCGAGGCCGGTGAGATGATCCACGAAGCCGCGGTTTTGATGGAATTCGGCGGTGCGGCCGAAGATCTCGCCCGTACCTGCCACGCCCATCCGACCCGCTCGGAGGCCATCAAGGAAGCGGCGCTTGCAGTTGGCAAGCGAGCGATCCATATGTGATCGACGCCCAGCTTCTGCCGGGCAGAGATTCGGATTGATGCTGCGACGCCTCTTGCAACCGCTCTGGGTCCTGCTTGCGATCATCTTCTTGATCGAGGCTTGGCTATGGGATCACCTCGAGCCGATCGTGGCCGGCGTGGTGGCAGTAATCCCGCTACGCACGTTCAAGCAATGGCTGGCGGATCGCGTCGACACGCTGTCGCCGGCGATGACGCTGATCGTTTTCATCGTGCCGGTGATCCCGCTGTTTCCGCTGAAGCTGATCGGGCTGTGGCTGTTGACCCACGAACACTGGACCAGCGCGATTTTCACCATTCTGTTTGCCAAATTCCTCGGCGTCGGCGTCACCGCCTTCGTGTTCGACGTAACGCGGCCGAAGCTTCTGGAAATGGGCTGGTTCGAAAAGCTCTACGAGTTCATCATCGATCTGCGTGCCCGCGCCAAGGCGCTGGTCGATCCGATCAAGGCGCGGATCGTCGAGATGTTGAGCGGCGACGGTGAAGGCTGGTCGGCCCGTACGCTGCGACTGATCCAGCGCTTCCGCAAGAGCGTTCACCAGGCACGCTGATCAAGCCCCTTCGTCGTCATTGCGAGGAGCGAAGCGACGAAGCAATCCAGATTGTTTTCGCTGACACAGTCTGGATTGCTTCGCTTCGCTCGCAATGACGAGGCTGCTACGGCAGCGGCAGGAGATGCGGGTTGAAGATGCCGAGCACGCCGATCGCGATGCCCGCGAGCGTCAGCCCCCCCGAAACCCAGGCCAGCGCCATCATGCGGGTGATGATGCTGGCGGATGCCAGCACGATCCCGATCTGGAAGGCAGCCGATGCGAGCTCGAAATGGTGATACTTCTCGGTTGCGAGGTCGCGCTCTTCTTCCGCACGCTTGGCCCGCTCGGACAGCTCTTCACTGCCCTCACGCGTCGAGGGCTCGGAGCGGTAGCGCGCTGCGGTTTTCTGCCATTCGTCGATCTGCTTTTGCACCGCAGCCTTGGTGGCATCGTCGGCGGGCGCACCGGCAAGCTTGACCTGCTCGGCGGCGGTCTGCACCACGGTGCGGCGAATGGTCTTGGCCTGGAAGAACGCCCACAGATTCGAGGCCTCGACATTCTTGCTGATCGATTCCGTTTGTGCGCCCTTGCCGAGCGTCTCGGATAGCGCGAGGCACAACGCGATCACCGCGATCAGAAGCGCGATGTTCCTGTTTTCCTCGGAAGCCTCTTTGGCATGGTCCGCCTGTTCCATGCTTTCATGTGCGCTCATGATTCCCCCT
>DATHMA010000228.1:0-6872 GCA_035487555.1 Bradyrhizobium sp.
GCGTGCAGCGCGCCGGCGAGCCCCATCACGGCGCCGCCGACGGCAAAGGCCCTGATCCGCAAGCGCAGCACCGGCTTGCCGAGCGCGCTGGCCACAATCGGATCTTCGCGGACCGCACGCAGCGCGCGGCCGAAGGGCGAACGCACCAGGATTTCCAGCGTTACGAAGGTAAGCGCGACCAGCGCCAGCGCGAAGCCGAGTAACACGGCGTCATAATGCGCCGCCGAAACCAGCGAAGCGAATGGCCGCGGGACATTGGCGATGCCGAGCGCGCCGCCGGTCAGCCAATCCTCGTTGAGCAGGAGAATGCCGACCACCTCGCCGAAGCCGATGGTGACGATGGCGAGATAATCATCCGCAAGACGGATCGACAGGAAGGCGAGGATGGTGCTGACCGCGGCACTCACGGCAGCGGCGCAGAGCATCGCAGCGAACCAGCCGATATGCGGGCCGAGCAAGGCAACCGCATAGGCACCAAGCGCGACAAAGCCGACCACGCCGAAATTGACGAGCCCGGCTGTGCCCCATTGGAAATTGAGCGCGAGGCCGACGAGCACGCCAATCGAGACCAGCACCACCAATGTGGAGAGATAGGCGATCATCGGCGCACCGCCTTGGCGCCAAGCAGGCCCTGCGTGCGCATCAGGAGCAGCACCAGGATGATGGCAAAGCTCACGACCTGCCGGTAGTTGGTCGGCAGCACCAACACTGAAAGCTCCTCGGCAAGTCCAATCACGAGCGCGCCGACGACCGCGCCGAACGGACTGCCGAGCCCGCCCAGGATCGCCGCGGCGAAGGCCGGGATCTGATAGCTCCAGCCGAGCAGTGGATCGACCGCGCGGTCGAGGCCGGCGAGGACGCCGGCAATCGCAAGCAGCGCGCCGGCCAGGATCCAGGTGATGCGGACGATGATTTCGCGCTCGACCCCGCGTACCGCGGCCAAGGTCGGATTATCCGCCGTCGCCCGCATCGCACGCCCCAGCGGCGAGCCGTAGATCAAGAGCTGCACCAGGACGACGCAAACGACCACGGTCGCGGCCGAGGTGAGCTGCTCATGGCTGATGCGCAGGCCGTGCCAGCGGATCGGCCGCTCGATCGCGACATCGAAATTGCGCGTCGCATTGCCGAAGGCGAATCGGCAGATATTCTCCAGGACCAGCGAAAGGCCCATGGAAGCAACCAGCAGCACGATCGAGCCGGCATCGCGCATCCGCGCAAAAACCAGCATGTCGGACATCACGCAAACCGCGGCAACGACCAGCGCTGCGACGGCACCGGCAGCGAACAGCGGCAATTGCAGGAAAGTATTGGCGACCCAGGCGGCATAGGCACCAAGCGTCAGCGTCGCGCCGATCGCAAAATTCGGGAATTTCAGGATGCCGAACACGACCGTCAGCGCCAGCGAAGGCAGCGCCAGCAACAGGCCGGTGGCGAGACCGTCGACAATGAGCTGCCCCACCATCATGCGGCCGCTCCGCCAAAAAAGAGATCGGTGAGGTCTGCACCGGAGAGGACGGACGGCGCGACATGGCAGCTCTTGCGGCCGGCTACCAGCACCATCACCTCATCGGCAAAGCGAAGCGCAGCAGCGACGTTTTGCTCGACCAGCAGCACGGTGACGCCGGCCTCGCGCACCCGCAGCACGGCCTGCATCGTCTCCTCGACGAATTTTGGCGAAAGTCCCGCGGTCGGCTCGTCCAGCAGCAGCACTTCGGGATTGGAGACCAGCGCGCAGGCGAACGCGAGCATCTGCCGCTGTCCACCGGAAAGATTGCCCGCCAGCACTTTCGGCTGCCGGGCGATCTCCGGAAACATCGCAAGCACCTCTGCTTCCTGCGCCGGCCCGACGCCGCTGCGGCCGCGGAGGAATTCGACTGCCAGTTTCAGGTTCTCGGCGATGGTGAGGTTGCGAAACACGTTGGCTTCCTGCGGCACATAGGCGAGACCCGCCCTCACGCGCCGCGCCGGCGACAGGTTTGTCACTTCTTTCCCCGTGACTTCGATCGAGCCTTCGCGCGAGCGCAACAGGCCGGCCAGCGTCTTTACAAAGGAAGATTTGCCGGAACCGTTGGGGCCGATCACGGCCAGAATGCTTTCCGGTGCGAGGTCGACGGAGATGCCGCGCACGATGTCGCCGCCGCCGGGATAGCCGGCGCGAAGCGCGCGGACCGACAATGCGGGGATGGGAGCGGCTGCGTTCATAGCGCCATCCCGAGATAGGCTTCTATGACGCGCTTGTCCGACGTCACATCGGCAAACGATCCCGAAACCAGCGCGGCGCCTTCCGCCAGCACATAGACGTCGTGGCAGACTTCGCGGATCAGGTGCATGTCGTGCTCGACGATGCCGAACGAAATCCCGTCCTGGTTCAGGCTGCGGATGACGCCGATGATTTCCTTCAGCATGGGCGGCGAAACGCCGGCCGCCGGCTCATCGAGCAGGACCAGCTTGGGATCGAGCAGCAACACCCGGGCGAGCTCGAGCAGCTTCTTCTGGCCGCCCGACAGCGCCGAGGCGGACTGGTCGGCGAGATGCCACAGCCCAAGACGCTCGAGAATCTCGCGCGCCTTCACCGCGATGTCCCGGTCCTGTCGCCTGACGGCGTCGCGCCTGAACAGGGCAGCCGCGATTTTCTCTCCTGCTTGATGCGGCGCGGACAAGAGCAGGTTCTCCAGTACCGTCAGGCCGCCGAGCTCTCTCGCGATTTGGAAGGTGCGGACCAGACCCACAGATGCGGTCTGATGTGCGGCAAGCGAGGTGATGTCGCGTCCGTCGAAACCGACGGAGCCGCGATCCGGCTTCACGATGCCGCTGACGACGTTGAGCAGCGTGGTCTTGCCGGCGCCGTTCGGCCCAATGATGCCGGTGACCCGGCCCTGCGCCAGCGACAATGTGCAGTCATTGAGCGCGGCGACGCCGCCAAAATGCTTGCTGACATGATCGATGATAAGCAGCTCCCGCATCGGCTTAATCGCTTCGCCGGAGCAAGGGCACTTCGCCAGTGTGTTCGATCGGTTGATCAAAACTTAGCCACATCTGCTTATGCGCTGTGCACGCCCTGAAATCCCTGAACTCAAACGCTAAACCTGCAATTGAGCTTAAGCAAATTTATTGTGCTTCGCAAAAAGCCAAATTTTATTTATCTTCCGAGTATGACACGCGTGCTCGAGATCAACCTGCTGCGCACCTTCGTGATGCTTATCGAGGAGCAAAGCGTGACACGCGTGGCGAAACGGCTCAACCGGACGCAACCTGCAGTCAGCCTGCAGCTCGGCCGTTTGAGCGATGCAGTCGGCCATCCGCTGTTCGAGCGCGATCTTCGGCATCTGCGCCTGACCCGTCACGGCGAGATGCTGCTGCCTTACGCGCGCCAGATGTTGAAGATGCATGACGATGCGCGCTCGCGGCTGTCGAGCGAGGAGATCGCGGGCCGTGTCACGCTCGGATGCCCGGACCTGTACGCGGCGTTCCTGCTCCCGGCGACGCTCGCGAGCTTCAAGAAGGCCTATCCCGGCGTCGAGGTGACGGTGCGCTGCGCGCTTTCCGCGCAACTCGCGGAAGAGATTTCGGCGGGCCGGCTCGATGTCGCGCTGGCGACACGAATGCCGACGGTTCATCCGCAGGTCGCGAGCATCAAGCTGCTCCGCACCGAGCCCCTGGTATGGCTCGGCGCCCAATCCGGCAGCGCGTTCCAGGAGACGACGTTGCCGCTGGCGCTGCTCCCCGAAGGCAATCTCTATCGCGACTATGCGCTTGCCGCGCTCAATGATGCCGGCCGCGCCTGGCGCATCGCCTGTGTATCGGAAAGCATCGCCGGCATGGAGGCGATGGCGCTCGCTGACGCCGCCGTCATCGTGCTCGCGGAATCGGTGAAGGTTGCAGGGCTGAGGCGCCTCGGCGAGCGCGACGACATGCCCGCGCTGCCATCCGTTGATCTCGTGCTCTGGCAGCGGCAGGTCGGCATGTTTCCCGCGGCCGATCATCTGGCCGCCCATATCGAGCGGCACATCGGCCCGACGCATTGATATTTGGTCAGATCACGAAGAAGCCGTGGGTGCCGTCGCGGCGAAGCTGCGCGACAAGGCCGAACTCCCAATCGAGATAGGCCTGCATCGCTTTCTCGGCGACCTCGGTGCCTTCATAGGGCCGCCGATAACGGTGTGACGGGTCAGGCCTTGGCAACACCTGCGGCGGCCCCGCTTCGAGCGGGCCCTCATAGCCGCCGTCGAGCACATAGACCTCCCATGCCATCTGCGCGAGCCAGGATGCCGTCATGTCAGCACGGACCGATTTGTCGTCGGTCAGCAGAATGCGCGCGCCGCGCACCGGCGCCGCCATGTCGATCTCCTGCACCAGCTGACCGCCCGGATAGTGGCGAAAGCCCGGAAGATGACCGGCGGTATATTCCTCGGCCTCGCGGACGTCGAAGCGATATAGCGTGCGTGTGCGGTCGGCCATGAGCGCAGCGGCTTCGCTCGGCTTCAGGTGACGCACGCCGGCGCGATAGGCGACATCGCGCGCATTGGCGCTCGCGCCCTCGAACAGGCCGATGCCGCCGCGCCGATCGGCGCCGTGCTCGAGGCCGTGTTTGGCCAGTGTCCAGCCGATCGTGCCGTTGCGCAGCGCTCGAACCTTGTTGGGCAGACCCGCATTGATCAACGATTGCGCGCCGATGATCGAGCGCGTGCGGCCGGCACAATTGACGATGATGGTCGTATCGGGATCGGGCGCTGCATTCCCGGCGCGCAGCACCAGCTCGGCACCGGGCACGCTGACGGATCCCGGAATATTCATCGTGGTGTATTCGTCGAAGCGGCGGACATCGAGGATGGCGATGTCGGCCTTGTCAGCAATGAGCGAGGCGACCTCGTCGGCGCCGAGCGAAGGCGTGTGACGGCGCGTCTCGACCAGTTCGCCAAACGCCTTGGCGTAGGAATTGACGTCCTGGAAGATTTCGTAGCCGGCTTCGCGCCAGGCCTTGAGGCCACCGGCCAGCACGCGAACGTCCGTATAGCCCAGCGAGCCGAGCTGCGCGCTCGCCTGCGCCGTCAGCCCTTCGCCGTCGTCATAGAGCACGATCGGCGCATTCTTGCGCGGCAGCCGCAGGGCGGCCTCGAGCGCAATCCGGTCCGCCGCCATGTTGGCGGCAAACAGGGGATGGCCCGTGGCGAAGACGGCTTCATGCCGGATGTCAAGGAGCGCGATCTCCTGACGAAGTAGCAGCGCGCGGCGAATGTCGTGCGGCGAAACAGTGGACGTGGTCATGCAGATGCTCGCGATTGACAGGGCCGGGCTTGGTAACTCCAAGCGGACCGATCGGCAATCATGCGAACGCGCCAAACGAAACGGCTCGAATTCGCGCCGCTTGACGCGCCGCGCATTCCATGATGTTCTTATTTTGTTCTTTCAAGCACTGGTTGCGTTCAGGGGGATTTATGCAGGATGTCAGCGCTCCGTTAGCCGAGTCTGTCCGGCTTGTTTTCCATAGTGACGACAACACCCCGGTCGAGTTCATCGTTTCGCTACTCCAAACGGTGTTTGCCAAATCCGAGCGCGAAGCGCGGCACATCGTTGCGCAACTCAACGAGCAAGGTGTGTCTGCTTGCGGCCCCTATCCAGCCGCGGTGGCGAAGGCATTGCTCGATGAGTGCGAACGGCGCATTCGTGAGGCCGGACATCCCCAGCGCCTGACACGCGAGGAGGCCGCGGATACTCCTGACGAAGCGCAGGATGAGACGTTTGCATACGCCTACGCCTGCGAGGCGCTTAACTGGCATTTCGCCGGCATGCCGACAAATGCGCTTGTGACACGGTTGCGCCAATTTCCGTTCCACATGCAAGCCGATGTGCAGGTCGCGATCGACCGGCTGTTGTCGTCCCCTGTCGGCTTCTTCGGCATTCATGAGGAGTACCGTAACGAGCTCGGTTTCGCGCAGCTTATGAGGGAGGGCCAGCGCGCGCTGGCCCTGGCGCCGCCACAATATCTCGACGTGGACGTCGGTGAAGTTGAGCCGGTGAAATGTCTGAAGAACGGCTTGTGGCTCTGCCTGCACGGCGAGTTGCCCTACGCCGTAGTCCTCACTCGTTTCCGGGAATACACCCCGGAACCGCTGCTCCGGGTTGAAATAGCGGTACCCGCCGGCGATGTAGGTGAGAAATTCGCCGAGCGTTGCTTTACGCAATTGGAAGCGGCCGCGCGTGAGGCACGCTCTTATCGCGGCAAGGTCTTGTCCTTTGATGACGACGACGACTATCGTGGCAGGTCGGCCGGCCTCATGGTGCACCGGCTTCCTCCCGTGCGCCGCGAGGAAGTCATCTTGAGCGAGCCAACGCTGAGGCTGCTCGATCGCAACATTCTGCGGTTTGTCGAAAGCCGTGAAGCGCTGCGCCGGCTGGGACTTTCGACGCGCAAGGGCATCCTGCTTTACGGACCACCAGGCACCGGCAAGACCCACACCATTCGCTACCTCGCAGCCAATCTGCCGGGGCATACGACATTGATCATCACGGCCGCGCAAATGGGCTGGCTCGGCGCTTATATGGGTCTGGCGCGCCTGCTGCAACCGGCCATGGTCGTGATCGAGGACGTCGATCTCATCGCCCGCGACCGCAACGATATGGACGGTCCCTGCGAGGAGTCGTTGCTCAACAAGCTGCTCAATGAAATGGACGGGTTGAAGGAGGATGCGGACATCCTGTTCGTCCTCACCACCAACCGGCCGGAGGAGCTTGAAAGCGCGCTGGCGGGCCGGCCCGGCCGCATCGACCAGGCCATCGAGGTCGGATTGCCCGACGCGATCGGGCGCGGCAAGCTCGTCAGGCTCTACGGCAGGGGCCTGACGCTCAATGCCGCGATCGTCGATGAAGCCGTG
>DATHMA010000229.1:0-7755 GCA_035487555.1 Bradyrhizobium sp.
TACGGGGAGAGGGTTGGGGTGAGGGGCCTCTATCTGCGAATACGGTGAGAGTCGGACTCGCGGAGAGTCCCCCTCACCCGCCGCGCTTCGCGCGTCGGCCTCTCCCCGCGTGCGGGGAGAGGCGAAGATGACGAGACCGAAGCCCCTCACGACGCCTTCCTGATCTTGAAACTGGCGAGATAATCGTCCGGCTTCTCCGGATCGAACGAGCGGCCCATCACCGAGAACGATCTGTACGAACTTGTGGGCGGCGTCAGTCCCATCTCGGCCATCAGCTTCCTGGTGTCGGTGGCAAGATAGATCTGCTCGGCGACCGCCTTGTAATCGACATCGCCCTTGATCTGGCCCCAGCGCTTCATCTGCGTCAGCATCCAGACCGCAAAGGACTGCCAGGGGAACGGATCGAAATCGACGCGCTTGGCGTCGGTTTTGACATTACCGAGACCGTCGGCATAGGTGCCGGTCAGAACCTGCTCCAGCACCGTCGTCGGCGCGTTGAGATAATTGGCCGGCGCGATCGCCTCCGCGATCTCCTTGCGGTTCTCCGCTTTCGACGCATAGGCCGTCGCATCGACGATGGCGCGCGTCAGCGCCGCAAACGAGTTCGGCGCGCTCATGATGAATTCCTTGCTGGCGGCGAAGCTGCAGCAGGGATGGCCGTCCCAGATTTCCTTGGACAGGATGTGCAGGAAGCCGACGCCGTCATAGATCGCGCGCTGGCAGATATTGTCGGGGGCGAGGAAGCCGTCGATGTTGTCCGCGCGGAGATTGGCGACCATTTCCGGCGGCGGCACCGAACGGAGCTGCACGTCGGTGTCGGGATCGAGCCCATGCTCGGCCAGGTAATAGCGCAGCAGATAATTGTGCATGGAATAGTCGAAGGGGATGGCGAACTTCATGCCCTTCCAGTCCTTGGGATCGCGCTTGTCCTTGTGCTTGATCGCGAGCGTGATGCCCTGCCCGTTGATGTTCTCGATCGCCGGCACCGCGAACGGAATCGCATTCGAGCCAAGGCCGAGCGAGATCGCGATCGGCATCGGCGCCAGCATGTGCGAGGCGTCGTATTCCTTGTTGATGGTCTTGTCGCGGACCACGGCCCAGCCCGCAGTCTTCACCACCTCGACGTTGAGGCCGTGCTTTGTATAGAAGCCGAGCGGCGCGGCCATGATGATCGGCGTCGCACAGGTGATCGGAATGAAGCCGACCTTGAGGTCCTTTTTCTCCGGCGTGCCCGTGTCTGCGAACGCTTCGGTCGCCGTCTTGATCGGGAAGAATTGCGAGAGCGCTGCGAGTGCAGTCGCGGCGCCGACCGACTTCAGGAACGCGCGCCGTGCGACATCTTGCGGAAACACCGCGCGCATGACGGCTGAAGCAACGACGCCCTCATAGCGCTTCTCCTCGCTTGCGACCGGCTCGCAGCGCAGCGTGCGCTCGGCGTAATCGTGCTCCGCCTCAGAGCGATGCTGGCCGCAGACGCAGCCCTTCCGTTGCAGCTCGCGTTCGGAATCGAAGGGATCATCGAAGGTAGACATCACTTGCGCCCCTTTGTCGCACCCGCGCAGAGAAAGCCCTGTCCCTGCACGGAATGACTGTTGCTGCCCGGCTTTTCGGCACCGGGCAGCAACAAAACATGCAGGTTCTATGCCGCCTTGCCCGTTACGATGGCAGCGGTCGGCAAGCCTTCATCGATCGGGAGCGACGGATCGCGCGACCATTCGTTCCAGGAGCCGAAATACATCCGCACGTCTTTCACGCCGGCGTTCTTCAGCGCGAGGAACGTGTTCGAGGCGCGCGCACCCTTGAAGCAGTAGAGATAGACCGGCGTCGTCTGCGAGATGCCGACGGTGGCGCATTCCGCCAGGATTTCATCCTTGGACTTGAAGCGCGGACCTTCGCCGGTCGGCTTCATCATGCGATACCATTCGAGCCAGACCGCACCGGGGATGCGGCCCTTGCGCGGGCAGAAGTCCTTGCCATACGGAGAAGAGCTGTCGCCGATCCACTCATCGACATCGCGGACGTCGAGGATCGCGATGCCGGGCTTGTCGAGCGCGGCGAGCATGGTCTTGGCGTCAATCAGAATCTCGCCCGCTTCCGGCACGATCGAGAAGCCGGCCTTGACCGGCGTCGGCACGTCCTTGGTGACGGGAAGACCCGCGGCCGCCCACGCATCGATGCCGCCATGCAGCACCTTCACCTTGGGATAGCCGAGCATGGTGAGGAGGTAGTAGCCGCGGCAGGACTGGCCGAAGCCGGAGTTCATCGACTGCTCGTAGATCACGGCAGTTTCTTTCCCCGACAGACCAGCCGCGCCGAAAGCGTCGGCGAACTTGGTCTTCAGCTCGCTCATGCCCTCGGGCGTCGAGGTCGCGAGGTAGGTGAAGATCTCATGGACGTTGACGGCGCCGGGCAGATGACCCGCGGCGTAGGCGTCGGGATTGCGGGTGTCGACGATGACACACGGTTCTTTCTTGATGAATTCGGCGAGTTCGCTGGCAGAAATCAATACGTCCGTCATTGGCAGCCTCTCCGTTGAGGTGGGTTGGTGGTCTTTGGTGGACTCGGGAAATTCAGGTCTCCGCGAGCATCTTGCGGAGCTGCTTGGTGGCCGGTGTCACGATCGCGACGAAATAGGCTTCGCGCATCCGGCGCTGCGCGCGATGGCTCTTCAGGTAGCCGCGCGCGCCGCAATGAAGCATCGCGGCATGCGCAGCGGCGACGCTGGCCTCGCCTGCGCGCAGTCGAAGGGCTATGACCCTTCGCCAGTAGCTGTCGTCCTCATTGTAGGGATCGCGCGCCAGCAGCATGGTCTCGCGCTCCAGCTCGCCGAACAGTTCCTTGAAGTGCACCGGTTGCTGCGGCAAATAGCGGTTGACATGGCCGAGCGTGCCATCGACTTCGTCCATGATGTTGATGCAGTCCTTGATCAGCCCGAGCGCCATGCCGAGCTGCAGCAGGATGAAGCCGGCGCGAATCTTCTTCACGAAGGGCGCGGCGCGATCGGCGAGAATGAGATCATCGGGCACGAAGACATCGCGGAACTGCACGCCATAGGTGCCGGTGCCATCCATGGCCAGGAACGGCTTGCACGGCGTCAGCGTGATCGCGGGATCGGCGCAATCGGCGAGGAACATCACAGGCTCGCCGGGCGCATCCTCGCGCTCGAAGATGGTGCCGAAGAAATGATTGGGTCCGAGATTGGAGACCCAGGGCAGCGCACCGCGGACGACATAGCCGCCTTCGACCTTGCGGCCCTTCAATTTCAGCTTCTCGATCCCGAAAAAACTCTTCATCGGGTTCGACAGGCCGGTTCCGCCGAGGATCCGGCCGCTGGCAAAGCCGTCGCCGAAGCGCGCGGCCAGCTTCAGATTGCAGGAATTGCCGGCGTACCAGACCAGCGTGTTCTGACACCACGCCATGAATGCGGTCGCCCCGCAGACCTCGCCGATCGCCGCCATCGCCTCGATGGCACAGCGGAGGTCAGCCGGACCTTCATGCGGAAGGTGGCTCGCCCAGGCGCCGACCTCGCCGAAACGCCGCAGCACGTCGGCGGGATAGACCTCGCCCTCATCGATCGCCAGCGCCAGCGGCGCCAGCTCCTTTCGTGCGATCAATGCGACTTCACCGGCGAGAGAAGGCGCCGACTGATCGAAAGCCTCGGCGCGCGATACAGCTAAAGACCCCATTGCACCCTCCTCACCGATGCGTTGCCGCCTGCCCTAGATGCCGACCTCGAGATTGACCGGCCGGGTGAAGGTGTTGGCGACCGGCGACCATTTCTTCACATGGGCGACCAGCGCGCTGACTTCCTCGGGCGAAATGCCCTCGCATTCCATGTCGACCTTGACCCGCACATCGGTGAAGCCGACCGGCTTCTCGCTGACGTCGCCGGTGCCCCAGACCGCGGTGATATTGAGGTCGCCTTCGAGCTCGAGCTCGAGCTTGTTGACGGTCCAGCCGCGATGCACGGCGTTGGCGTGCAGGCCGACGGCAAGGCAGGAGCCGAGCGCGGCGAGCGAGGCTTCCGACGGATTAGGCGCGGTGTCGTCGCCCAGCAGCCCCGGCGGCTCGTCGACGATGTAGGGCGGCAGGTTGCGGATGTAGTTGGCGTGGCGGAACTTGCCTTCGGCCACCGTCTTGCACTTCAAGGTCTTGATCACCTTGGGGTTGGCCTTGCCATTGATGATCAGCTGCTCGAGCCCGTTCTTGTCGATGGGGGCGAGGCAACCGGTAAGCACTGTTTTCTGAGCGACCGCGGTCATCAGGTTTTCTCCCTAGGGGGTAGGATACCGAACGGTCTGTTTCCTGCACGAAGCGTGCCAGAGACGTCGCTTTTCAAAAAGCGAAGCGTTCTCGTGAGTTAGGTTCGGCTGCCCGCGGACTGACCAGCGGCCGCTTGCTCAAATGCGATGCAATTGATGCGGCCGTGCGATTATTTTGAGCGCAACGGATAAGCGGGCTTGCTGAAAACCCGCAGCTCGGCTTAACCTGTTCCCATGGGCAAAGCGGGCCAATCAGTTTCAAAGAAGAAACAGGTCACTCACGGCGACGAGGAATCGGCGCGTGGCCGCCTGCTCTCCGCGGCGACACATCTGTTCTGCAAGAACGGCATCAACGCCACCGGCATCGACGCCATCATCGACGAAGCCGGAACCGCCAAGACCACGCTCTACAAATTGTTCGGCTCGAAAACCAACCTCGTGAACGCCGTGCTTGAGAGCGAAGGCCGGCAATGGCGCGAATGGTTCATCGACGCGATCGAATCCGGTGGGGGCGATGCAGAAACAAAATTGGCGCGGATATTCCCGGCGCTGAAAAGCTGGTTCGGCGAAGAGCGCTTCTACGGCTGCCCCTTCATCAATGCCGTCGGCGAGCACGACAAGGACGCCAAACAGTTCCGCGCGATCGCCATGAAGCACAAGAAGGTCGTGCTGGCGCATATCGAAAAGCTCGCAGCAGAGATGGGCGCGACCGAGCCGGAAGTGCTGGCGCATCAATTGGGATTGTTGATCGACGGCGCCATTGTCGCCGCCATGGTGTCACGCGACCCGCATGTCGCCGACACCGCAGGCCTCGCCGCCTGCTCTCTGTTCGAGCCGGCAAAGGCGAAAAAGACCAAGCGCGCCGGCGGCGCCGCGGCGCAATTGGTGGCGGTCTAAGCGGACTGTAGGGTGGGCAAAGGCGCGAATGCGCCGTGCCCACCATCACACTTCCAACAGCAGTTGCTTGGAATGGTGGGCACGCTTCGCTTTGCCCACCCTACGATCTCTACTCCGCGGGCACTGCCGCAGGGCTTTTCTCCACCGTCGCGATCCCGCGCAGGAGGCGGCCGAGCAGGTCGGAGCCGGTGATGATCCGCCGCTGCTTGTGCCAGACCAAAATGAGATCGTGCTCGATCACGTCGTCACCCGGTCCTTCCGGCACGACCTTCAAGAGGCCGATCACATCGCCCAGCCGCGCCTTGGGGTCGCGGACCACGATCGGCCGGTGCCAATAGGCGGTGGGATCGCTATCGAGTTCGCCGAACAGCGCGTCGCGCAGGAAATGGTGGGCGTCGAGCACGAATACCGGGTCGCCCGCGGGATCGGTGACGATCACCCATCGCATGCCTGACGCGTCGACCTTGCGCAGGAAGGGATCCTCGGGAACGCGATCGAATTTCGGCAGCACGCAGCGCTGATTGGCGAGCGGCAGGCTTAGGATGCTCTGGTGGTGGATTTCCTCGCCCTCATCGCAGACGGAGATATCATCGAGATCGAGAAAATTCTGCGCGCCGGTCGCCTCGATCTTGCTGATCTCGCCACCCGCAGTGGCGTGGCGGGCGATCATCTGCCTGATCTCCTGCTCGCGGAGATAAGTGATGCCTTCCTCCCCGAGCCACCAGTGGAGCACCATCGCGGTGGGTTTGGTCAGCGGATAGAGCACGATCCGGTAGAAATTCAAAAACGGCAGGAAACGCGACGTCATCGCCAGCGCATTGCGCGAGAAATAGGCCTGCGGGAAAATCTCGCCGAGCAGCGTGATCGCAAACGCAGAGAACACGAAGGCTGCGACGCCCGCGAGCACCGAGTCCGACAACAGCGTCAGCAGCACGTTGGTCGAGACATTGCCCCAGACGATGGTCGCCAGAATCTGGTTGGTGTTCTTGCGCAATTCCAGCACCTGCGCCGCATATTTATTGCCGCCATCCGCCTCGATCTGAAGCCGCAGCGGGCTGACGCTGAAAACGGCAAGGTTGAGCCCGGAGAAAGCCGCCGACTGCATGATGCAGGCAGCAATGCCAAGCCAGGTCCCGGTGGTTTCGAGCAGGGTCATGCGCTTCAACCTTTGACATTGCGACGATGGAACGTTCGAGCGGCGGCATCACAGACGGTGCTGATGACAGGCGAATGACCGCCGCCTGTAAAGACCGCGACGCGGCGCTAGCCGACGCGGGAATGTCCCGCCGGCCAGATCAACACATTGGCCTGGCCGTCGAATGCAAGAAGGCCGAGCCTGTCGCAGATGATCGGGACGAGAGCGCGCGTACGGGCGCGACGAGACGTGTAGACCGACCAGCTATAATCAGGCTCTGCGCCGATCCTGAATTCATACCGGCCGTCGTCGCCCTCAAGCCAGCCGAACCAGCAGCCATCGGCTTCCCTGTTCCAGGCCAGGTCCGGAAACAGCGACGACAATTCCGCTACCAAGGCAGCGGGATCCTGCCGCAAAAGCGTGTGCTCGCCGAGATCGTCCATGGTTTCGATTTCCATGACCTCGGCTCGCGGCTTCATCATCATGAAATCATAGCTCATGATCTCGGCAATCCCTTACTTCGCGTGCGAGAGCATCCCTTCCAGCCGCGCGAGCTCCTTGTCCAGGTCGGCCTCGACGTCGCCAACCTTCATCTCGATCACCCGATAATCGCGGCTCTCCAGCCACGCCCGCCGCGAAGCGCGGTCGGCGACGATGGCTTCCGACTCGCCGGCATTGACGAGCTCGATCGCGATCCGGTGTACGAACGAGACAAAGTCCGGAATTTGCCGCCCGACCGGCGTCTGCCGCTTGAACTGGCCGGCAAAGCGGCGGTCGCGGGTCAACGCCTGCCACAGGATCCGCTCGGCATCGGTCGGGTTGCGCCGGAGCAGCCGCGCCAGCCCGCGCACGGTGCCGCTGGAGTCGGTCGGCTGCGTGCCCTGCCCGTGCTCGGCGAGCAGCGCCCGCAGCCGCGTCGCCTGCGCGCCGTCGAGGACGCCGCCCTTGGCCGGGCCTTTCCGCCCCTCCGCGATCGCCATGATCACGCCGTGCAGCGTGTGCATGTCCTGCTTGGTCGGCTCCATCCGGGAGAAGATGTTGCGTAAGTTGACCAGCATGGTCTCGCGCTTTTCGGCCGGGCGCAGAAACTCGACGCGGTCGAGCTCGCGCACCAGGTTCTCGAAGAACGCCTCCATCTGGTGCTGCGAAGCGCGCTCGGAACGCTCCGGCATTGCAAACGGCAACTCGCCCGCGGTCGAAAGCTTGAACCACTCATAGCCCATCAGCAGCACAGCCTGCGCCAGGTTGAGCGAGGCAAAACCCGGATTGACCGGAAAGGTCACGATCCGGTTGGCGCGGGCGACCTCGTCATTGGTCAGGCCCCAGCGCTCCCGGCCGAACAGGATGCCGGTTCGCCCGTCCCCAGAAATATGCCCGACAATCTCCCGCGCCGCCGCTTCCGGCGCCATGACAGGCTTGGCCTGGTCATGGGCGCGGGCGGTGGTGGCAAACAGCAGGTCG
>DATHMA010000230.1:0-3478 GCA_035487555.1 Bradyrhizobium sp.
GTCAGCATCGCGACCTTGCTGACGCCGTCGGAGATTTTCAGCATCAAGGCTTCAAGCGGAATGTCGATCGCGAACGCGCCGGCGATTGCCGCCATCGCCAGCGAATAGGCGATGGGCATGCCGATCAGGAAGCAAACGAGCATCGTCCCAAGCAGGATAAAGATTTCCATTGTTGCTTACCTGCTCATTCGAAGGAGACGGTGTCGGAGTGCGCGATCGGGTCCGGCGGAGCCCCGAGGAAAATGCGCTCGATGATGAAGAGCAGCAGGCACACGCCGCCGAGGGGGATCGGCAGATAGGTGATGCCGACAGAGAGGAAGGGGAAGTCGGCGATGGTGTTGTGCCAGGTCACTTCGACGAGCTTCTCGCCCCAGATGACCATGAACAGCGCGATGACAGCCATCAGGAGCTGAACGACGATCTCGAGCAGCCGCCGGGGAACGGGTGGCAGCTTGTCGGCGAAATAGGAGATGTTCATGTGCAGATTGAGCCGGTATGCGGCCGCCGCGCCGATGAAGGTCAGCACGATGGTGAGCAGGATGGCGAGCGGCTCCGGCCAGGATGCCGCGCTGTTGAGCACGTAGCGGGTGAACACCGCCCAGGGGATGATCGCGGAGATCAACACCAGAGCGGTGCAGCCCACCACCACGCACAAGAGGTAGAGATAGTCCATGGTACGGCGAAACAGCGCGGCCATTTCAAGACTCCAAGTAGGACGATCGTGTCTTTAAGTGATTTCCTGGATGCGCTTGATCATGTCCTGATATTTCGGACCGTATTTGTCCCAGACCGGCTTCACTGCGTTCTGGAATGGCTTCTTGTCTGATATCTCCACGATCTCGCAGCCGGCGCCCTTGGCTTTCTCCATCGCTATCTGCTCATACTTGTTCCAGAGTTCGCGCTGTTCCAGCTGCGCCTCGCGCGCGAGCTTCTTGATCAGCGCCTGGTCGTCGGCCGGGAGCGCCGTCCATGACCGCTTGGAGAAGGCCAGCACCTCGGGAATGATGAGGTGCTGGGTGAGCGAGTAGTATTTCGCCGCGGTGTAGTGGTTGCTGAAGACGTAGCTCGGCGGGTTGTTCTCGGCGCCGTCGATCACGCCGGTCTGCAGCGCGCCGAACACCTGATCGTAGCCCATCGCGATGCCGTTGCCGCCGAGCGCATTCATCATGTCGATGAAGATCGGATTGCCGATGACGCGGACCTTCAGGCCCTTGAGGTCGTCGATGCCTTTGATCGGATGCTTGGTGTTGTAGATGCTGCGGGCACCCGAATCCATCCAGCACAGCGCGACCAGATTGGCATTGGGATTGGCCGTGATCTTGTCGAGCAGGTCCTGGCCGACCTGTCCGTCCATCATCTTGTGCGCGTGTTCGACGTTCTTGAACAGGAAGGGCATGTTGACGACGTTGATTTCGTCGACAATCGGGCCCAGCGCACCGGCCGAGACGCGCAGCATCTGGATCGCGCCGATCTGGGTCTGCTCGATGGTCTCCTTTTCCGCGCCGAGCTGGGCGGAAGGATAGACTTGCACCGAGAGCCGGCCGTTGGTCGCGGCTTCGAGCTTCTTGCCGAGGCTTTCGGTCGCTGCCACCGTCGGATAGCCGGCCGGCTGCACGTCGGCTGCCTTGAACACCGTCTTCGACTGCGCCTGCGCTGTGGAGAACGGTGGCAGCGTTGCCGCTGCACCTGCTGCTCCAAGTCCCGCACTCAATTTAAGAAAATCACGTCGCTTCATGCTAAATCCTCCCTTGTGTGTCGTCATTGTTTGTCTCAAGCCGCCGGCGATGGCCCCGCCGGCGGACAGGTCAGCTTCCGTCGTCGAACAATTCCGGATTAAGGTTCTTGATTCCGGCAATATCGCCAAGCAGGCGTTCGATGTGCTTGGTCATCGCGATTGCGGCTTCCTCGGCATCATGCGCCTCGATCGCCGACAGGATGCGCTCATGCTCGGCAATCACCGTCGCCATCCGGCCGCGCTGCGGCAGAGTGAGTTGGCGAAAGCGGTCGACATGAACCTTCACCTGCTGGATCAGCCGCCAGATGCCCGGATATCTCGCGATCTCGGCGATGGTGGCGTGAAACAGTTCGTCGGCCTGATGGAAGGCATCGCGATCGCGGGCGGCGTCAGCCTCACGCTGCCGCTCGAGGATGGAGTGCAGCGCCAGGATTTGACTTGGAGTTGCAAGCTCCGCCGTCAGCCGTGTGGTGGTGTCTTCCAGCGCTCTGCGAATGACGATCGCCTCCGGCAGCGCTGCAATCGGGATGCGCGAGACATTGATGCCCGACTGCGGGAATATCTCAACCAGACCTTCGTCGGACAACTTCAGGATGGCCTCGCGCACCGGCGTGCGGCTGACGCCATAGGACGAGGCGATGTCGCCCTCCGAGATCGGCTCGCCCGGTCGCCGCGCCAGCGACACCAGCTCGGCGCGCAGATCGGCATAAATGCGCGATGCCGCCGTGGCGGTGCGCGGACGGCCATTGCGGCGGACGACGACGGCTGGCGCCGAAGCCACCGTTTTCTTGCGGACGCGTGCGCCCATGCTTGCTCCCTAGACTAATATATTAGTATATGAAGCGCCCGAACGAGGCAAGCCGATTGAATAAGAGTTGTGCGGAGGAGTTTGGGGATGACCGACTACCGAAAACTGTTCGATCTCTCCGGAAAGAGCGCCGTGGTGCTGGGAGCGGCGTCCGGCATCGGAAAATCCTCCGCGGAAGCTCTGGCTTCGCTCGGCGCGGTCGTGCTCTGCGCGGACCGCGACGCCGACGGAGCGGAGGCGACGGCGGCGGGTATCCTGAAAGCCGGTGGATCGGCGACGGCCGCCGTTTGTGATGCGGCAAGCCGCGCCTGCGTTGCCGCCCTGGTCAGGACGGCGCGGGCAAAATTTCCGGCGATCGACATCGCCGTGACGACGCCCGGGCTCAACATCCGCAAGACCATCCTCGACTACACCGAGGAAGATCTCGACCGCGTCATCAATCTCAATATCAAGGGCACGCTGTGGTTCTTCCAGGCGTTCGGCCGCATCATGGTCGAGCAGAAGGGCGGCAGCCTGATTGCCTGCTCCTCCATGCGCGCGGTGACGATCGAGCCGGGACTTGCGGTCTATGGTTCGACCAAGGCCGCGATCGGCCTGTTGGTGAAGGGTTTTGCGTCGGAAGTCGGTCATGCCGGCGTGCGCGTCAATGCGATCGCGCCGAGCATTGTCGAAACGGCGTTGACGGCGCCGTTCAAGCAGCGGCCCGACATCTACAATCTCTATGCCGGCCACACCGTGTTCAACCGCTGGAGCAGCGCCGACGAGGTCGCGACCGCGGTTGCCTATCTCGCCTCCGATGCGGCGAGCTATGTCAGCGGCACCACGCTGTTCGTCGATGGCGGCTGGACCGCGGTCGACGGGCCGCCGACCGGGCTGACCCAACTGCACAAATCATAGGAAGCCGGCGCGGGCGCGATGCTCCCGCGCTTCCGGGC